>NZ_JBVJYM010000005.1:20931-459937 GCF_055600495.1 Streptomyces sp. NPDC038213 | reverse complement strand
ACACACTCCAACCCGCTCAGCAGCACCTCCGTACGCGCCCGCCCGTGGTGCTCCACGAACCCCACCACACAGTCCGTACCCCGCTCCACCCGCCGACGCGCCTCCGACAGCATCGCGTACGTCTTCCCCACACCCGGCGCCGCACCCAGGAAGATCCGCAGCCTGCCGCGGCCGCTGCGGGGGCCGCCCGGTCCGTACGGCACGCCTACACCTCCAGCCGGTAGCCCATGCCCGGCGCGGTGATCAGGTACCGGGGGTGGGCGGGGTCCGCCTCCAGCTTGCGCCGGAGCTGGGCCATGTAGACGCGCAGGTAATTGGTCTGGGTGCCGTACGAGGCGCCCCAGACCTCCTGGAGCAGCCGGCGCTGGCCGACGAGCGTGCCGCGGTGGCGGATCAGGACCTCCAGCAGGTGCCATTCGGTGGGGGTGAGGCGGATGTCGCGGCCGCGGCGGCTGGCCTTCTTGGCGAGGAGGTCGATGGTGAACTCCTCGGTCTCCAGGAGCGCCTCCTCCCGGGGGAGGGACCGGGCCGGGGCGGTGCGGCGGGAGCAGGCGCGCAGCCGGGCGAGCAGTTCGTCCATGCTGAACGGCTTGGTGACGTAGTCGTCGGCGCCGGCGTCGAGGGCGCGGACCTTCTCCTCGCTGTCGTGCCGGGCGGAGACCACGAGGACCGGGATCCGGGACCAGGCGCGCAGCCGGGCGAGGACCTCCAGCCCGTCCATGTCGGGCAGGCCGAGGTCGAGCAGGACCACGTCGGGGCGGCGGGCGGCCGCGGCCGCGAGGGCCGAGGCCCCGTCAGGTGCTGATTCCACCTCGTAGTTGCGGGCCCGCAGGTTGATCACGAGGGCGCGGGCGAGCTGCGGTTCGTCGTCGACCACCAGTACGCGGGTCACCGGGCCCGCGCCCCTTCCGCGGTCAGGTCCCGCAGGGCGGTGTTGAGTCCGAGGACGTTGACGCGGGGTTCGCCGACGAAGCCGAGGGTGCGGCCCTCGGTGTGCTCGGCGACGAGCCGCTCGACCCGGGCGGCGGGCAGGCCGTTGCGCTCGGCGACGCGGTGGACCTGGAGGGCGGCGTAGGCCGGGGAGATGTGCGGGTCGAGGCCGGAGCCGGAGGAGGTGACGGCGTCGGCGGGCACGTCGGAGGGCTTCACGCGGTACGAGGCCGTGGTGTTGTCGGCGACGACGGCGGCCTTCGCCTGCTCGACGGCCTTGACGAGATCGGGGTTGTCCCCCGCCTTGTTGGTGGCGCCGGAGAGCAGCAGCGAGTACTGCGTGTTGATGCTGTTGGTGCCGAGGCCCGCGGAGGGGCGGGGCTGGAACCAGCGCAGGTCGGGGCGGGCGGGCTCGTCGGCGGCGGCCGGGTCGCGCTTCGGGAGGTCGTACGACTGGCCTATGAGGGAGGAGCCGACGGTGCGGCCGCCCGCGTCCCGGACCTCGGAGCCGTTGGCCCGGTCGTGGAACAGGCCCTGGGCGAGGCCGGTGACGGCCAGCGGGTAGAGGACCCCGCAGACCGCGGTGAGGGCGAGCAGGGCGCGCAGGCCGGCCCCGAGGAGCCGTGCGGTGGTGGCGACGGAGGTGTTCATGGTCGTCTCAGCCGATTCCGGGGATGAGGGAGATGAGCAGGTCGATGAGCTTGATGCCGATGAAGGGGGCGATCAGGCCGCCGAGTCCGTACAGGCCGAGGTTGCGGCGGAGCATGGCGTCGGCGCCGGCGGGCCGGTAGCGGACCCCCCTGAGGGCCAGCGGGACGAGGGCGACGATGACCAGCGCGTTGAAGACGACGGCGGAGAGGATCGCGGACTCGGGCGAGTGCAGGCGCATGATGTTGAGCGTGTCGAGGCCCGGGTAGGCCACGGCGAACATGGCCGGGATGATCGCGAAGTACTTGGCGACGTCGTTGGCGATGGAGAAGGTGGTCAGGGCGCCGCGGGTGATCAGGAGCTGCTTGCCGATCTCCACGATCTCGATGAGCTTGGTGGGGTCGGAGTCCAGGTCGACCATGTTCCCGGCCTCCTTGGCGGCGGAGGTGCCGGTGTTCATGGCGACGCCGACGTCGGCCTGGGCGAGGGCCGGGGCGTCGTTCGTGCCGTCGCCGGTCATGGCGACGAGCTTGCCGCCGGCCTGCTCGCGCTTGATGAGGGCCATCTTGTCCTCGGGGGTGGCCTCGGCGAGGAAGTCGTCCACGCCGGCCTCCTCCGCGATGGCCTTCGCGGTCAGCGGGTTGTCGCCGGTGATCATGACGGTCCTGATGCCCATGCGGCGCAGTTCGTCGAAGCGCTCGCGCATCCCCTCCTTGACCACGTCCTTGAGGTGGATCACGCCGAGGACCCGGGGGCCGTCCGCGTCGTCCGCGGCGACCAGCAGGGGGGTGCCGCCGGCCTGGGCGATGGAGTCGGTGAGGGTCCGGGCGTCGGCCGCGGCCGTGCCGCCGCGCTCCTCCACCCAGGCCAGGACCGAACCGGCCGCGCCCTTGCGGACCTTGCGTCCGTCGACGTCCACGCCGGACATGCGGGTCTGGGCGGTGAAGGCGATCCAGTGGGCGTGCGCGAGCTCGCCCTGGTGGCGTTCGCGCAGCCCGTACTTCTCCTTCGCCAGGACGACGATGGAGCGGCCCTCGGGGGTCTCGTCGGCGAGGGAGGACAGCTGGGCGGCATCGGCGAGTTCGGCGGCGGTGGTGCCCCTGACGGGGACGAACTCGGCGGCCTGGCGGTTGCCCAGGGTGATGGTGCCGGTCTTGTCGAGCAGCAGCGTGGAGACGTCCCCCGCGGCCTCGACGGCCCGGCCGGACATGGCGAGCACGTTGCGCTGGACGAGGCGGTCCATGCCCGCGATGCCGATGGCGGACAGGAGGGCGCCGATGGTGGTGGGGATGAGGCAGACCAGCAGGGCGGTCAGCACGATCATGGACTGTTCGGCGCCGGCGTAGACGGCGAAGGGCTGGAGGGTGACCACGGCCAGCAGGAAGACGACCGTGAGCGACGCCAGCAGGATGTTGAGGGCGATCTCGTTGGGGGTCTTCTGCCGGGCCGCGCCCTCGACCAGGGCGATCATGCGGTCGATGAAGGTCTCGCCCGGCTTCGTCGTGATCTTGATGGTGATCCGGTCGGAGAGGACCTTCGTACCGCCGGTGACGGCCGAGCGGTCGCCGCCGGACTCGCGGATGACGGGGGCGGACTCGCCGGTGATCGCGGACTCGTCCACGGAGGCGACGCCCTCGACCACGTCCCCGTCGCCGGGGATGGTGTCGCCCGCCTCGCAGACCACCAGGTCGCCGACGCGCAGTTCCGTACCGGGTACGGACTCCTCGCCGCCGTCCCCGGTCAGCCGGCGGGCCACCGAGTCGGTCTTCGCCTTGCGCAGGGTGTCGGCCTGGGCCTTGCCGCGGCCCTCGGCCACGGCCTCGGCGAGGTTGGCGAAGACCGTGGTCAGCCACAGCCACAGGGCGATGGCCCAGCCGAACAGGTTCGCCGGGTCCAGGGCCGCGAGGACGGTGGTGACCACCGAGCCGACCAGGACCACGAACATGACCGGGGACTTCACCATCACCCGGGGGTCGAGCTTGCGCAGCGCGTCGGGGAGGGACCGGAGCAGCAGCTCCGGGTCGAAGAGGCCCCGGGCTGCGGGGGTGGTGGTGCTCATGATGCGAGCCCTTCGGCAAGCGGGCCCAGCGCGAGGGCCGGGAAGTAGGTGAGTCCGGCGACGATCAGGATGGTGCCGAGGAGCAGGCCGCTGAACAGCGGCTTCTCGGTCCGCAGGGTGCCCGCGGTCTCGGGTACGGGCTGCTGGCCGGCCAGCGATCCGGCGAGGGCCAGGACGAACACCATCGGCAGGAAGCGGCCGAGGAGCATGGCCAGGCCGATCGTGGAGTTGTACCACTGGGTGTCGGCGTTGAGGCCGCCGAAGGCCGAGCCGTTGTTGTTGGCTCCGGAGGTGTAGGCGTACAGGACCTCGGAGAAGCCGTGCGCACCGGAGTTGAGCATCGAGTGCGGCGGGGTGGGCAGGGCCATCGCGGCGGCGGTGAAGCCGAGGACGAGGGCGGGGGTGACGAGGATGTACAGGGCCGCGAACTTGATCTCGCGGGTGCCGATCTTCTTGCCCAGGTACTCGGGGGTCCGGCCGACCATCAGGCCCGCGATGAACACCGCGATGACCGCCATGACCAGCATCCCGTAGAGCCCGGAGCCCACACCGCCGGGCGCGATCTCGCCCAGCTGCATCCCCAGCAGCTGGATGCCGCCGCCGAGCCCGGTGTACGAGGAGTGGAAGGAGTTGACCGCGCCCGTGGACGTCAGCGTGGTGGCCACGGAGAAGAGCGCGGAACCCGCGATCCCGAACCGGGCCTCCTTGCCCTCCATCGCCCCGCCCGCGGCCTGGAAGGCCGGGCCGTGGCCCGCGAACTCCGTCCACATCATCAGGGCGGTGAAGCCGAGCCAGATCGCCGCCATCGTCGCCAGGACCGCGTACCCCTGCTTCACGCTGCCGACCATGCGGCCGAAGGTGCGGGTCAGGGAGAAGGGGATGACGAGGATCAGGAAGATCTGGAAGAGGTTGGAGAGGGGGGTGGGGTTCTCGAAGGGGTGGGCGGAGTTGGCGTTGAAGTAGCCGCCGCCGTTGGTGCCCAGCTCCTTGATGACCTCCTGCGAGGCCACCGCCCCGCCGTTCCACTGCTGCGTGCCGCCCGCGAACTGCCCGACCCCGTGGATCCCCGCGAAGTTCTGGACCACTCCGCAGGCCACGAGCACGAGCGCGCCGACCACGGCCAGCGGCAGCAGGATGCGGAAGGTGCCGCGCACCAGGTCCGCCCAGAAGTTGCCGAGCCCGCCGGTCCGCGAGCGGGTGAAGCCGCGGACGAGCGCCACGGCCACGGCCATGCCCACGGCCGCCGACACGAAGTTCTGCACGGCGAGCCCGCCGGTCTGCACCACGTGCCCCATGGCCTGCTCACCGGCGTACGACTGCCAGTTGGTGTTGGCCACGAAGGAGGCGGCGGTGTTGAAGGCCTGGTCCGGGTCGATCGAGGCGAAGCCGAGCGAGCCCGGCAGCACCCCCTGGAGCCGCATCATGGCGTACAGGAGGAGCACGCCGGCGGCGGAGAAGGCGAGCACCGCCCGCAGGTACGCGGGCCAGCGCATCTCGGCGTCGGGATCGGCGCCGATGACCCGGTAGACCCAGCGCTCCGGGCGGTAGTGCTTCTCGGAGGAGTAGACCCGGGCCATGTGGTCGCCCAGGGGCCGGTAGGCGAGCGCCAGCGCCGCGACGAGCGCGAGGAGCTGGAGCACACCGGCAAGTACGGGACTCATCGGGGCTCAGAACCTCTCCGGGTACACGAGGGCGAGGACGAGGTAGCCCAGCAGGGCGGCGGCCACGACGAGGCCGACGAGGTTCTCGGCGGTCACAGCTTCGCCACCCCCTTGGCGACGAGTGCCACCAGCGCGAACACGGCGATCGTGGTGGCGACGAAGGCCAGATCGGCCATCGCGAGCTCCTGAACAGGATCAGAGGATTTTCGGACTCTTAGAGAGAACAGCCTGTTCAGAGGCGTGGCATACGGCTTTGACGGGGCCCATACGGGCGCGGGCCCGTCTTTGACGCAGCCCTAACGCGGCGCGGCCGGACCCGTGACGGGGGTCACAGCCAGCCGTTGCGCCGGAAGCCCCGGTGGATGAGGAAGCAGGACACCGCGATGACCCCGAGGACGGTCGGGTAGCCGTAGGTCCAGCGCAGTTCCGGCATGTGCTCGAAGTTCATGCCGTACACCCCGCAGACCATGGTGGGCACGGCCACGATGGCCGCCCAGGCCGTGATCTTGCGCATGTCCTCGTTCTGCGCGACGGTCACCTGCGCCAGGTGCGCCTGGAGGATCGAGTCGAGGAGGGCGTCGTACGAGGCGATCTGCTCGGTGACCCGGGTCAGGTGGTCGGCCACGTCGCGGAAGTACGCCCGGATGTCCGGGCCGATCGCCGGCACGGGCTGGGTGGCCAGCAGCTGGAGGGGCCGGTCCAGCGGGGCCACGGCCCGGCGCAGCTCCAGCACCTCGCGCTTGAGCTGGTAGATCCGCCCGGCGTCGCCGCGGCTGCCCTGCTCGCTGAAGACGGCCGTCTCCACGGCCTCCAGGTCGTTCTGCACGGCGTCGGTCACCGCGAGGTACTCGTCGACCACGTGGTCCGCTATGGCGTGCAGGACCACGGCCGGGCCCGCGGCCAGCTGCTCGGGCACGGTCTCCAGGGCCTCGCGCAGCGGGCCCAGGGAGCCGTGGCCCCCGTGCCGGATGGTGATCACGAAGTCGGCGCCCGTGAAGACCATCAGCTCGCCGGTGTCGACCACCTCGCTGGTGGCGGTCAGCTCCTCGTGCTCCACGTACCGGACGGTCTTGAAGACGGAGAAGAGCGTGTCGCCGTACCGCTCGACCTTGGGGCGCTGGTGGGCGTGGACGGCGTCCTCTACGGCCAGCGGGTGCAGGTCGAAGAGTTTGGCAAGACCGGTGAACTCCTCCTGGGCCGGCTCGTGGAGCCCGATCCAGACGAAGCCGCTGCCCGCGCGGCGGACCCGGCGCAGGGCCTCCTCCGCGTCCCGGCAGCCGTCCTGCCGTACGCCGTCCAGGTAGACGACGCAGTTGACGACGGCGGAGCCGAGCGGGGAGCGGGCGGGGTGGCTGAGGTCCACCGCCCTGCGGTAGCTCCGGCGGACCACGCGGCGCAGCTGGCTGAACATCGAGGCGGCGGACACGGCGGACACGGGCGGGCTCCTTCGGCAGGACGTGCCCAGTCTGCCATCTGCCGTACGCGGTTCAGCGGTGCTCGGGGTTCGGGTAGTCGAAGCGGCAGCCCGCGTCCCACAGGGAGCGCTGGTTGCCGTGGGCCGGGATGCCGCCGGAGCGCTTGAGCAGGGCGGCGAGGTGCATGAGGTTCCAGCTCATGAAGGCGGTGTTGCGGTTGGTGAAGTCGTTCTCGGGGCCGCCGGAGCCCTCGTCGAGGTACGAGGGGCCGGGTCCGGCCTCCCCGATCCAGCCGGCGTCGGCCTGCGGCGGGATGACGTACCCGAGGTGCTGGAGGCTGTAGAGGACGTTCATCGCGCAGTGCTTGACCCCGTCCTCGTTGCCGGTGATCAGGGCGCCGCCGACCCTCCCGTAGTAGGCGTACTGGCCGGCCTCGTTGAGGATGCCCGAGCAGGCGTACAGCCGCTCGATGACCTGCTTCATCACGGAGCTGTTGTCGCCGAGCCAGATGGGGCCGCACAGGACGAGGATGTCGGCGGCCATGATCTGCGAGTAGAGGACGGGCCACTCGTCGGTGTCCCAGCCGTGCTCGGTCATATCGGGCCAGACGCCGGTGGCCAGGTCGTGGTCCACGGCGCGGACCAGCTCGGTGGCGACGCCGTTCGCCTCCATGACGGCGCGGCTGCGCTCGATCAGGCCCTCGGTGTTGCTGCGCTCGGGGGAGCGCTTGAGGGTGCAGTTGACGTACACGGCGCGCAGGCGCAGGTCCGCGTACCGGTACTCGGGGGGCGTGGCGGGGGTGGGGGGCACGGGGCCAGCCTGCGGCCGCCCCCCGGGCCCCGCCACCGCTGTGGCCCGTTCGGACCGGCCCCGCATCCGCCCGGCCGTGCCGGGCTCCCGGGGGCGGGGTCACTTCAGGCGCCAGTGCGCGGCCTGCGCGTCGCGGTCGCGGACGAAGTCCACCCGGACCGGCTCGGCGGCGCCCGGCCAGTGCAGTTCCGCGGCCTGGTACGGGTGCTCGGCCAGGACCCGGCCGCGGGCGACCACGTACCGGGGGCGGACCTGGCGGCGGACCGCGTCGAAGGGGGAGTCGGCGGGCAGCAGGACGAAGTCGGCGGGCCGGCCCGGGGCGATGCCGTACGCGTCGCCCAGGCCCAGGACCCGGGCGGCCCGGTCGGTGACCATGGAGTAGGCGGTGGCGACCTCGGCGGGGCCTGTGAGCTGGGCGGCGTACACGCCGGTGAGGGCGGTCTGGAGGGGGTTGCCGGTGCCCAGGGAGTTCCAGGGGTCCATCACGTCGTCGTGGCCGAAGGCCACGTTCACCCCGGCGGCCAGCATCTCCTTGACCTGGGTGAGCCCGCGCCGCTTGGGATAGGCGTCGAAGCGGCCCTGGAGGCCCAGGTTGGCGAAGGGGTTGCAGACCAGGTTGATCCCGGCGCGCGACAGCAGCCGCTGGAGCTTGTAGCTGTAGGCGCCGTTGTACGAGCCCATGGCCGTGGTGTGCGAGGCGGTGGCCCGCTCCCCCAGGCCCGAACTGCGGGCCAGCGCGGCGAGCACCTCCACGAACCGCGACTGCTCGTCGTCGATCTCGTCGCAGTGCGCGTCCACCCGCAGCCCGTGCGCCTCGGCCAGCGCGAAGGCGGTGTGCAGGGAGGCCGTCCCGTCCTCGCGGGTGTCCTCGAAGTGCGGGATGGCCCCGACCACGTCCGCGCCCCGGGCCACGGCCTCGGCGAGCAGCCGCTCCCCGCCGGGGTAGGAGCGGATCCCCTCCTGCGGAAAGGCGACGATCTGGAGGCCGATGACCTCGCGGACCCGGTCGCGGACCTCGGCGAGGGCCTCCAGGGCGACGAGACCGGGGTCGGTGGTGTCGCAGTGGGTGCGCACGTGCAGGACGCCCTGGGCGGCCTGCCAGCGCAGTACCTCGGTGGCCCGGGCGATCACGTCCTCGCGGGTCAGGGTCTGCTTGCGCTCGCTCCAGCAGGCGATGCCCTCCCAGAGGGTCCCGGACCCGTTCCAGCGGGGCTCGCCCGCGGTGAGGGCGGTGTCGAGGTGGATGTGCGGCTCGACGAAGGGGGGCGAGAGCAGGGCCCCGTGGGCCTCGATGACCCGGCCCGTGGCCGGGGGCTCCTTCTGGTCGTCGCAGGGGGCCACCCGGGAGATCAGCCCGTTCTCGCACTCGACGTCGTGGAGTCCGCTCGCCGTCTGCCCGCCGCCGGTGTACAGCCGGGCGCCCCGCACCGTGATCTGCATGACCGCAGCCTACGGACGCGCACCCGGCCGGGTGTTTCACGTGAAACAACGCCGGGCCGTCTGTGACGAACCGGCCCCGCACAGCACCCGGCCGGGTGACCGGTGTCGAGAACCCGTCCTCCACTGTCCCCCCGGACGGCCCAACCGGCATCCGGAAGGCGGACAGAATGGGCGCATGACCGATGACACCAGCACGTCCGGAACGCCCGTGCCCGCGTCCGCCACGCCGCCCGCGCCCCCGACCGGGCTGCCCGACTGGGAGAAGCGGTTCCGGGCCCCGCGGGTGGGGCTGCCGGAATGGGCCGAGGACGCCCCCGACCGCTGCCTGTTCGTCTCGAACGCCACGGGCACCTACGAGCTCTACGCCTGGGACCGGGCCACCGGCGGCCGGCGGCAGGCCACCGACCGCCCCAACGGCACCACCGACGGCACCCTCTCCCCCGACGGGGAGTGGATCTGGTGGTTCAGCGACACCGACGGGGACGAGTTCGGCACCTGGGTCCGCCAGCCCTTCGGGGGCGGGGAGGACGAGCCCGCGACCCCGGGCCTGGAGCCCTCGTACCCGGCCGGGCTGGCGATCTCCCGGGACGGGACGGCCGTGGTGGGCCGCTCCACCGACGAGGAGGGCTCGACCGTGCACGTGTGCCGGCCGGGGACCGCGCCGGTGGAGGTCTACCGGCACCGCGAGTCCGCGGGGGTGGGCGACCTCTCCCGGGACGGCTCGCTGATCGCGCTGGAGCACACCGAGCACGGGGACGCGATGCACTCCGCGGTGCGGGTGCTGGCGCTGGACGGGTCCACGGTCGCGGAGCTCGACGACACCAAGGGCGGTACGGAGGAACTGGGCCTGGAGGTGCTGGGCTTCTCCCCCGTGCCCGGCGACACCCGGCTGCTGGTGGGCCATCAGCGGCGGGGCCGCTGGGAGCCGATGATCTGGGACGTGGCCGAAGGCACCGAGACCGAGCTGTCCTTCGACCTGCCCGGCGACGTGGCCGCCGAATGGTATCCGGACGGCTCGGCGCTGCTGGTGGAGCACGGCTTCGAGGCCCGCAGCGAGCTGTGGCGCTACGAGCTGGCGAGCGGGGAGCTGGTCCGCGTGGACACCCCGCGCGGCACCGTCTCGGGGGCCACGGCCCGCCCCGACGGGACCGTGGAGTTCCTGTGGTCCTCGGCGGCCGAGCCCCCGTCCGTACGGTCCAGCGCGGGCGGGGTGGTGCTGGAGGCCCCGGGGCTGAAGGCCCCGGGCTCGGTGCCGGTGGAGGACGCGTGGGTGGAGGGCCCGGGCGGGCGGATCCACGCGCTGGTGCAGCGCCCGGCGGGCGAGGGGCCGTTCCCGACGGTGTTCGAGGTCCACGGCGGTCCGACCTGGCACGACAGCGACGCCTTCGCAGCGGCCCCCGCGGCCTGGCTGGACCACGGGTTCGCGGTGGTGCGGGTCAACTACCGCGGGTCCACCGGCTACGGCCGGGAGTGGACGGACGCGCTCAAGCACCGGGTCGGCCTGATCGAGCTGGAGGACATCGACGCGGTCCGCGGCTGGGCCGTGTCCTCGGGCCTCGCGGACCCGGAGCGGCTGGTGCTGTCCGGGGGCTCCTGGGGCGGGTACCTGACCCTGCTGGGCCTGGGCACGCAGCCCGGGGTGTGGGCGGTGGGTCTGGCGGCGGTGCCGGTCGCGGACTACGTGACGGCGTACCACGACGAGATGGAGGCGCTGAAGGCGCTGGACCGGACCCTGTTCGGGGGGACCCCGGAGGAGGTACCGGAGCGGTTCGCGGCCTCGTCCCCGCTGACGTACGTGGACGCGGTGCGCGCGCCGGTGCACATCGCGGCCGGGGTCAACGACCCGCGCTGCCCGATCCGGCAGATCGACAACTACGTGGACCGGCTGGCGGCCCGCGGGGCGGTCCACGACGTGTACCGGTACGACGCGGGGCACGGCTCGCTGGTGGTGGAGGAGCGGATCAAGCAGGTGCGGATGGAGCTGGAGTTCGCCCTCCGGCACCTGCCGGCGGCGCGCTCCTAGGCACCGGCCTTCTGCGGTTCCGGTTCCGCCCCGGGCGCGGGGCCGGAACCGGGGGCCGGGCCGGAACCGGGGGCCGCGTCCGGCCCCGCGTCCGGGAGCAGCCCCAGCTCCGCGTCCCGGATCGCCTCCACCTCGCGGCGGTAGAGCCGGAACCACATGAAGAGCACGAAGGCGGCGAAGACGAACCACTCGCCGGTGTAGCCGAGGTTCTGGAAGGCCTTCAGGTCGAGGCCGGTGTTCGCGGGCGCCTCCGCGGGCACCGGCACCAGCCCGGCGGCGGTCCCGCCCGCCGCGCCGCCGCCCGCGGGCGCCTGCGGGAGGGTCAGCCAGGCGTCGTACAGCGGGTACGGGACCAGGTTGACCAGCGAGGCGGCGCTGATGACGCCGAGCTGGCCGGCGGGCAGTCCGCCGGAGGAGTGCACGCCCTTGGTGGAGGAGTTCTCGGAGGCCTGGAGGGCTCCGGTGACCTCGACGCGGCCGGTGGGCGGGGCCGGGGCCTTCGCCGGGTCGGGCGGGCCGGGCAGCCAGCCGCGGACCACCGGGACGGCCTTGCCGGAGTCGGTGCGCAGCAGGGTCAGGACGTAGTGCCCGGTCTTCCCGTCGAGGGTGCGCTCGGGTACGAGGAACTGGTCGGCGTAGGTGCCGGAGGCCTGCGCGGGGCTGCCGGAGGTCTTCTTGTCCACGGGCAGCAGGGAGTCCAGCGGGCGGGCCGCCTCCCCGCCCGCGGGCCGCTCGGCGGTGGCCTCGCGGTGGGTGTCCACGCGGTCCTCGAAGCGGCCGAGCTGCCACGTCCCCATGAACAGGCAGACCGGGACGGCCAGCACGACGAAGACGTTGATCCCCCACCACCGCGGGGTCAGCAGAAACCGGTGCACGCCTCCACGGTACGGGTCCGGCCCGCGCCGCCCGGAGGCGGGCCCGCCTCTGGGCCATCGGGCCGGAGAACCTACGCGCCGGGTCCGGCCGGGAGCACGTCCGTGTGGTACACGGTGCCCGCGCAGGCGTTGGGGATGACGGCCTTCGCGGCGGGGGCGCCCGCCTCGGCGGTGTGGACGACCTCGATGCTGCCCCGGCCCGCGGAGGCGTCCCCGTCGGGGTCGGTGGTCTCGTCGTCGCCCAGCGGGTCGTTGTCGTCCAGGCCGTCGCCCTCGGTGCCGGGTTCGCCGGAGGCGGCGGTGGGCTCGGCGGTGCCCGTGCCGCTGCCGGGGGTGGCGTCCTGGGTGGGGGCGGGGCCGGTGGGGGTGGCGGTGGGGCAGGCCTGCTCGGGGACCCAGGCGAACTGGACCTCGTACGCGGAGTTCGGGGAGAGGACCAGGCCGGTGGACGCGGCGGGCTCGGGAAGGCCGGTGGCCGGGCCGCCGGCCGTGTGCCGGGCCACGGTGATGCGGGCGGGGTCGGCGGTGCCGCCCGCGGATACCTTGACGGCCGCCTCGCCGGAGACGGTGCAGTCGCCCTGGGAGACGTTGGTGATGCGGAAGGTGCCGTAGACCTTGCCGTCGGCGTCGGGGGTGCGGGCGTCCTGGAGGGCCACGCCGAGCTGGTCGGCCTGGCAGGCGGGGGGCAGCGCGGCGCCGTCGGCGGGGGCCGGGTCGGCTCCGGGGCCGCCGGTGGTGCCGGGGTCGGTGCCGCCCTTGCCCTGGTCCTTGCCGCCCTTGCCGTCCTTGCCGTCCTTGTCCCCCTTGCCGTCCTTGCCGCGGTCCACGACGGCGGCCGCGGAGGGGCGCACGTCGGGGTCGGGGAGGCCGGGCCAGGTCAGGTCGGGGTCGCTGACCCCGTCGATGGCGCTGCCGCCGTCCTGGGTGTACTCCCCGTGCCCGGCCATGGCGGTGTGGTCGGTGGAGTCCCCGGGGACTTTGGCGACCTGGAGGAAGGCCGGGACCGAGATGCCGATGAGCAGGGCCGCGGCGCAGGCGCCGACGAGGGCGTTGCGCTTGAGGGCGCGGCGCCGGGGCACGGCGACGCGCAGCCGGTCGAGGGCCCCCTCGGAGGGCTTGAGGTCGGCCACGGTGCCCTGGAAGAGGTCCCTGAGCTCCTGGTCGGGGTCGAATCCGGGGGTCTCGGGTCCGGGAGTGCTGTTCACGGCGCCACTTCCGCTCGGGTCCGGTACTGCGCGGCCATCGCGCCCGGCGCGGCCACCGCGCAGGTCGCGTTCTTCGTGTTCGCTCATCGCCCTGCCCCCGCTCCCGCGCCGGCCCCCATGGCCTTGCGCAGCGCTGCGATCCCGCGGGAACCGTACGCCTTCACGGAGCCGATGGATATGCCGAGGGTCTCGGCGACCTGTGCCTCGGTCATATCGGAGAAGTACCGCAGCACGAGCACCTCGCGCTGGCGGCGCTGGATCCCCTTCATGGCCTTGATGAGGTCGGCCCGTTCCAGCAGGTCGTACGCGCCCTCTTCCGCGCTGGCCATGTCCGGCATGGGCTTGGACAGCAGCTTGAGGCTGAGGATGCGGCGCCGCAGGGCGGAGCGCGAGAGGTTCACGACGGTCTGGCGCAGGTACGCCAGGGTCTTCTCGGGGTCGCGGACGCGGCTGCGCGCCGAGTGGACCCGGATGAAGGCCTCCTGGACCACGTCCTCGCAGGAGGCCGTGTCGTCCAGGAGCAGCGCCGCGAGACCGAGGAGCGAGCGGTAGTGCGCCCGGTACGTCTCGGTCAGGTGGTCGACGGTGGTGCCGGCGGCCGTGGTGTCCTCGGTGCTCTCGCGGGGAGAGGGGACGCGGCCGGCGCGGGAGGACCGGGTGGATCCCAGGGGGGCGATCACGGGCATGCCGCCCGTGCCGCGGGGTCGCCTGAGGGGCGGAGCGATCGCTCCGCCGGGCATGACTGCGATGTCGAGAACCTGTGCCACGTCAATGGGACACGCATCCCCCCGCGATGGTTGTACGCAGGGAGCATCCGATCTTCCGCAGCCGCAACTATCCTCATTCGTCCCGCTCTCCCCGTTTGCCCCATATATCCAGGCGGCATTCGGGCCATCACCTTGATCACGGGATCACACAGATCCTACAAAGCGATGAGTGCTAAGGAAGGCCGAGGGGCTCCCCTAGGCCTTCTCTTCGGAGACGGCCTCAGCGGACGCGTGCTCCGCCACGATCAGTTCCGCGGTCTGGAGGGCGTTCAGGGCCGCGCCCTTGCGGAGGTTGTCCGCGCACACGAAGAACTCCAGGGCCTGCGGATCGTCCAGGGAGCGGCGTACGCGCCCCACCCAGGCGGGGTCGGTGCCGACCGCGTCGGCGGGGGTCGGGAACTCCCCCGCGGCCGGGTCGTCGACGAGGACGACCCCGGGGGCCGCGGCCAGCGTGCCGTGGGCCTTCTCCACGCTCATCTCCCCCTCGAAGCGGGCGCGGACGGTCATGGAGTGCCCGGTGAGGACCGGCACCCGCACGCAGGTGACGGAGACGGGCAGGGCGGCCATGCCGAGGATCTTGCGGGTCTCCTCGCGGATCCGCAGCTCCTGCGAGGACCAGCCGTCCTCGCGCAGGGAGCCGGACCAGGGGACGACGTTCAGGGCCAGGGGGGCGGCGAAGGGGCCGAGGTCGTCCCCGACGGCCCGGCGGACGTCGCCGGGCTGTTCGCCGAGGCCGGTGCCCGCGACCAGGGAGAGCTGGCGGCGCAGGGTCTCGGCGCCGGCCCGCCCGGAGCCGCCGGCGGCCTGGTAGGTGGAGACGTGGAGTTCCGTCAGCCCGTGCTCGGCGTGCAGGGCGCCGACGGCCGCGATCATGGCCAGGGTGACGGAGTCGGGGCCCGCGACGATGCCGCGCGGGCGGATGCGGGCCGCGTGCCCGTTCACCTCGGGGACCACGAGCGGGACCTCGGGGTGCATCCGGAAGGCCCCGGAGCGGTCCACGGCCACGGCGCCGCGCGCGGTGAGCACCGGCACCCACCGGGCCGAGACCTCGTCGGGGGTGAGGAAGACGGCCAGGTCGCCGGGGCCGAAGCCCTCGAAGGCGTCCTCCGTCAGGGCGAGCACCTGCGCCTGCGCCCCGCGCAGGGGAAGCACTGCGCCGGCCGAGCGCGGGGAGGCGATGGGGCGTACGTCGCCCCAGACCTCCGCGCGCTCGGACAGCAGCCGCAGCAGGACCGAGCCGACCGCACCGGTCGCCCCGACCACGGCGAGCGCCGGGGCGGACCGGGTGCGGGTCATCGGCCGGTGCCTCCGTAGACGACGGCCTCGTCGCTGTCGGAGTCCAGCCCGAAGGCGGTGTGGACGGCCACGACGGCGGCGTTGACGTCGTCCTGGCGGGTGACCACGGAGATGCGGATCTCGGAGGTGGAGATCAGCTCGATGTTCACGCCCGCGTCGGACAGGGCCTGGAAGAAGGAGGCCGTGACGCCCGGGTTGGTCTTCATGCCCGCGCCGACCAGGGAGATCTTGCCGATCTGGTCGTCGTAGCGCAGCGACTCGAAGCCGATGGCCGCCTTCGCCTTCTCCAGGGCGTCGATGGCCTTGTGGCCCTCGGCCTTGGGGAGGGTGAAGGAGATGTCCGTCAGGCCCGTGGCGGCCGCGGACACGTTCTGCACGATCATGTCGATGTTGATCTCGGCATCGGCCACGGCGCGGAAGATCGCGGCGGCCTCGCCCGGCTTGTCCGGGACCCCGACGACGGTGATCTTGGCTTCGGAGACGTCGTGGGCGACTCCGGAGATGATGGCGTGCTCCACCTGCTCGTCCCCTTGCGGCTGCTCGTTGCTGACCCAGGTGCCGCGCAGTCCCGAGA
Source organism: Streptomyces sp. NPDC038213 (assembly GCF_055600495.1). Lineage (NCBI taxonomy): Bacteria > Bacillati > Actinomycetota > Actinomycetes > Kitasatosporales > Streptomycetaceae > Streptomyces > Streptomyces sp. NPDC038213. The sequence continues at coordinate 444,234 of NZ_JBVJYM010000005.1, read as the reverse complement.
AGGACGAGCGGACGTGGATCGGGATGTCGTATCGGCGCGCGTACTCCACACAGCGGTGGAGCAGCACCTTGGAGCCGGACGCGGCCAGCTCCAGCATGTCCTCGGAGGAGATCCAGTCGATCTTCCGGGCCTTCTTCACCACGCGCGGGTCGGCGGTGAACACGCCGTCGACGTCGGTGTAGATCTCGCACACCTCGGCGTCGAGGGCGGCCGCGAGGGCGACGGCGGTGGTGTCGGACCCGCCGCGGCCCAGGGTGGTGATGTCCTTGGAGTCCGCGGAGACCCCCTGGAAGCCGGCCACGATGGCGATGTTGCCCTCGTCCAGCGCGGTGCGGATCCGACCCGGCGTCACATCGATGATGCGCGCTTTGTTGTGGACCGAGTCGGTGATGACGCCCGCCTGGCTGCCGGTGAACGACTGGGCCTCGTGGCCCAGGTTTTTGATCGCCATGGCCAGCAGGGCCATGGAGATCCGCTCTCCGGCGGTCAGCAGCATGTCGAACTCCCGGCCGGTAGGCATCGGAGACACCTGCTCGGCGAGATCGATCAGCTCGTCCGTCGTGTCGCCCATCGCGGACACCACGACGACCACTTGGTGGCCGTTCTTCTTGGCATCGACGATCCGCTTGGCGACGCGCTTGATGCCTTCGGCATCGGCTACGGAGGAGCCTCCGTACTTCTGCACGACAAGGCCCACGTGCGCTCCTCGCTCAGTCCGTTACGTGCGGTCAGCTCAGCAGTCTAACGAGCGCCCGGATTCCGGCCGCCGCGTACCACATCATGAGACATGACTTCCGTCTGAAAAGACGACCGCCACGGCGGGGAGGTTCCCGCGGCGGTACGACCGGCGGGGTGTGCGGGAGGTCGTACGGCGCTAGTCCGCGAGTTCGCCGAGCCTGCCGGTGTCCAGGGTGATCCCCACGGGCGCGGGCAGTTCCACGACCGCACCGAAGCGGCGGGTCTCGACCAGCTGGTAGCCGCCGGCCTCCGGCTCGCTGTGGACCACCACCACGCCGCGGTCCCGGTCGACCAGCAGGTAGACGGGGATTCCCGCGCCCGCATAGCCGAGGGGCTTCTCGACCCGGTCCCGCTGGTTCGTGTCCCCGTCGTGGGAGGTGACCTCGACGGCCATCAGCACTCCGGCGGGCTCGATCCACTCGCCCTGCCCCGAGAGGTGCTCCTCCGGCACCAGGACCGCATCGGCCCGGGCCCTGCCCCTCCGGTACTTCTCCACCCTGATGCCCTGCTCCGGATACAGCTCCAGCTCCGGCCGCTGCTGCATGCACTGCTTCAGCAGCCACATGACGATCGTCTGGTGGTTCCCATCGGGCACCGGCTTGACCTGCATCTTTCCCTGGATGAACTCCAGCCGTACGAGCTCGGGCGCCTTGCGCGCCAGCTCCTCGAACTCCTCGACGGACATCTGCGCCGGAGCACCGGTGGGGTTCATGGCCTCGCCTCCTCCCCTCCATGGTGCCCGCACGGGCACCTCCCGCACGCTCACGCGCGCTGTTTCGGCAGGAGGCCGGCCGCCTCGCGGACGATGTCGGCCAGGGAGCGGACCTCGCTGGGGGTGGGGCCCGCGGGGCGGAAGGTGTCGGGGGTGCGGGCAGCCGAGGCGGCGGCGTGCAGGGTGGTGCAGTGTTCGCAGTCGACGTCCAGCAGACAGCGGGCGCAGGTGCCGTTCACGATGGTCGCGGTCAGCTCGTCGGCGTCGCAGAACATGCAGGCCATGAGGCGGCGGCCGACAACCCAGCTGTCTTCGTCGTCGGACGGGGCTCCGGCCCCGGCGTCGGGCTCGGCGGGGGCGGGGGCCTGGGGCTCGGGGGGCATCTTCTTCTCCAGTCGGGTGCGGACCAGCGCGGCCGGGTTGTGCACGGGCCGCGGCAGCCCGGCGGTCAGGGCCCGGACCAGCCGCGGCGCGTCCGGGTCCCGCTCCAGCCAGGTCTGCGCGAGCGGGGCGAGCCGTTCGCATTCGGCGGCGGACAGGGCGAGTTCAGGCTCCGCGTCGCGCAGTCCCGCCAGCACCTCGTACGCCGCTTCGGCCGGGGGCAGCCGGTGCGGTTTCGCCTTGATGTCCCGGCAGAAGGCCAGCCACCAGTCGTGGTCGCGGGCGGTCCGGGAGAAGTACGTACGGGTCACCCAGCGGGCCGCCGTCGGCTTGACCAGGTGCTCCTTGAACTGGCACACGTGCCCGGCGTCGATCAGCCGGTGCAGGAGCGTGCGGCAGCCGGCCTGGCCGAGGCCGGGGGTGACGGCGGAGAGGGTCTTGTGGTCGATCGCCGCACCTTCGGGCAGCCGGTCGATCACCCACGCGAGTGCGGCCGCCTCTGCGGCGAGGTGCGCGAACTGGTGCGCGGTGCGGGGTAGTTGGTCGGGGGCGTCGCGCTTCCCGAAGCCGGGACCGGCCATCGGATGTCCTGCGCCCGCGGAAGGCCGAAGGTTAGACTCTGTACGAGCCACGAGATCCCGCCGTTCTGGATCTTGGAGGTCAAACCCCGGCCGGTGATTCGATGCACCGTCCGGGGTTGTTGTTTTGTTGCGGCGAACGCTAGGGCGCCGCAACTCTCCGTCGCAACTCGCTCACGATTAGTCATACGAGTGGGGTGGGGGTTGGTTTCCCAATCCCCCACCCCACTACACAAGGGAGGGCTCGGAGCTCAGTCCTCGGACCTCGGAGCTCAGATCCGGGCCAGGAACCCGTCCCAGGCGTACGCGGGGAACGTGAGTTCGGGCCCCTCGGTCACCTTGGAGTCCCGAACGTGGACGGCCGAGGCGCACGCGGCCACCTCCACACAGTTGGTGCCTTCGCCCCCGCTGTACGCGGACTTCTTCCACTCCAGGGCAACTTCGACGCAGTTGTCACCCTCCGGGTCGCTGTAACTGGACTTAAACCACTTCACAGTTCATCCACCATCCGCTTGAGGAACCGGCAAGACTCCCGCGCGTCGAGGGCCGCCGTGCGAACCAGACCCAGCCGCTCGATGTGCGTGCGCACCACTTCTGTTTCCGTGGTGAGTTGACGGACCGACTGGCCAACGGAGTACGCGTGCCGCACTCCCACTTCGTCCTCCAGAACAATCATCATGCCGCTCGTTCCCACCGCAGCTGCGGACTCGAACGGGAGCACCTGGAGAGTCATGTGCCGCAGTACACCTACTTCCAAGAGGCGTTGCAGCTGGCTCAACTGCGCTTCACGACCCCCCGGCAGGGTTCTCAAGGCGGCCTCATGCACGACGAAGCTCATAGCCACAGGCGGCTGCTTCTCCAGGATCAGCTGCCGCTCCAGCCGCTTGACGGTTCGCTCCTCAACCGTGGCGTCGTCCACCGGTGGCCAGTGACTCTGGAACAGCGCACGCATGTAGGCCTCGGTCTGCAACAGGCCAGGGATCAACGAGACCTCGTACCACCAGAGACTCCGCGCGTGACGCTCCACCTCGAAGAAACTCTGGTTGTGCTCTGGCGCCTTCTCCCGACCCAGAAACTCCTTGGCCGCACTCAGCAGGCCACCCGCCCCAAACAGCACATCTGCCGCATCAAGCAGTTGAGGCGTCGGCATCCGAACGCCCTGCTCCATCGCCTTGATCGTGGCGACTGCATAGCCCGCGGCCAAAGCCAGATCCTCGCGCGTGCCGCCCGCCCTCAATCGCCATCGCTTCAGCTGGTCGCCCGCATAGCGCCAAGAAGGGGGAGGGACAGAGGGCTTCAGATCCGACACAGGAGCCACCTCCAACTGCTACACCACGCCCCGTATCCGTCCGGTCACTCCCCACGGTAGACCGGCGCCGAAACCCTGGCCTCATGAACAGCGCACTGCGGCCCACTTGGGTCCCCCTCCACGGTCACCAACTCCACCCCACCGGCGTGCACTTCGACGCCGTCCGGATCCAGGGCGTGCGCGGGGAGGCCGTGGCCGAGCACCTGGAGGCCGTCACGGGCGGCGAGGCCGGGCCCGTCATCTGCGAGGCGACCGGGTTCCGGTGGATGTACTTCCTCGTGGCCCCCGGCAGCGCGGGCGGCTACGCCTGGCCCCTCGGGGTCCAGCGCTTCGGCGCCCGGCCGCGGACCGTCGCCTACATCGGCGTACCCGCCTTCGAGGGGTCCACCTGGCCGCTCGCGTGGCGGTCGCGGCCGACGCGGACGGCCCGGTTCGTGGACACCGAGGCGCTGTACGACGTACTCGTCGCGGAACCGGCGGCGCAGGCCGCGGCCCGGGAGCTGCTCGCGGCCTACGACGACCGGGGCCGGACTACTGGCGGGCCTTCCGGCGCAGGCCCAGCGGGGCCGCGATCTCCGCGGCCATGACCCGGCCCGCCTGCTCCGCGAGGTCGTCCTCGGTCAGGTCCTCGTCCGTGTCCAGACCGTCCAGCTCGGCGAGCGGCTGGTCCAGCCGGACGTGCGCCACCAGGGACTGGAGGGCGCGCAGGGCGGCGGAGGCGGTCGGGCCCCAGTTGGTGAAGTAGGAGAACTGCCACCACCACAGGGCCTCGGTGATCCGGCCGGCCTGGAAGTGGATGAAGCCGTGCCGCAGGTCGGCCACGATGTCGGCGATGTCGTCGGACAGCCGGTGCGCGACCGGGGCCTTGCGCGGCTCGTACGGGTCGAAGACCTCCGAGTAGACGTCCACCGGGTCCAGCATCAGCGCGAACCGCTCGCGGAGCTCGTCCACGTCCGGCTCGGGGCCGAGGTCCGGCTCGTACCGCTCCTCCGGGAGGACGTCCTCGTACGCTCCCAGCCGCCCGCCCGCCAGCAGCAGCTGGGAGACCTCCAGGAGGAGGAAGGGCACCGCGCTGTCCGGGTCCTCGCCCTTGGCGACCTCGGTCACCGCGACGATGAAGGACTCGATCTGGTCCGCGACCGAGGCCGCGAAGTCGTCCGGGTCGCGGCCCAGCGCGTGCAGGGTTGCGTCAGACATCGAGAAGCCGCCTTCCTTCAAAGGCCCGCCCGAGCGTGACCTCGTCCGCGTACTCCAGATCTCCCCCGACGGGGAGTCCGCTGGCCAGGCGGGTGACCTTGAGGCCCATGGGCTTGATCATCCGGGCGAGGTAGGTGGCGGTGGCCTCGCCCTCCAGGTTGGGGTCCGTCGCGAGGATCAGCTCGGTCACCGCGCCGTCGGCGAGGCGGGCCAGGAGCTCGCGGATCCGCAGGTCGTCGGGGCCGACGCCCTCGATGGGGCTGATGGCCCCGCCGAGCACGTGGTACTTCCCGCGGAACTCACGGGTCCGCTCGATCGCGACCACGTCCTTCGGCTCCTCGACCACGCAGATGACGGTCGGGTCGCGGCGCGGGTCGCGGCAGATGCCGCACAGCTCCTCCTGCGCGACGTTTCCGCACACCGCGCAGAAGCGGACCTTGTCCTTGACCTCCAGCAGCGCGTGCGCCAGGCGGCGGACGTCGGCCGGCTCGGCCTGGAGCACGTGGAAGGCGATCCGCTGCGCGCTCTTGGGCCCGACGCCGGGCAGCCTGCCCAGTTCGTCGATCAGGTCCTGGACCACGCCTTCGTACAACGGACTGCCTTCTCTCTGCTCTCTACGTTCTGCGTCTGACTACGCACGTACGGTAACCGGGGGTCGGTCAGAAGGGGAGACCCGGGATCCCGGAACCGCCGCCCAGGCCCTGGGCGAGGGGGCCCAGCTTCTCCTGCTGGAGCGCCTGGGCGTTCTCGTTCGCCGCCTGCACGGCCGCGACGACCAGGTCGGCCAGGGTCTCCGTGTCCTCCGGGTCCACCGCCTTCGGGTCGATGACGAGGGCGCGCAGCTCGCCGGAGCCCGTCACGGTCGCCGTGACGAGACCGCCGCCGGCCTGGCCGTCGACCTCCGTCGCCGCCAGCTCCTCCTGGGCGCGGGCGAGGTCCTGCTGCATCTTCTGGGCCTGCTGGAGCAGCTGCTGCATATTGGGCTGGCCGCCACCGGGAATCACTTCGGACACACTCCTCGTCGTTCGCTTGCGCCTCGCTGAAACCGAGCCTACGTGCTCCCCGGGCAGCGCGCCCTACGCCGAGAGGACCAACTCTTTCGAGTGAGGTTCGGGTCGGTGCCGTACCCGATGCGGACCCGGCCGTGACCTCCCCGGGGGCGGAAATCCGGGGATTCGGGGGCCGTGACCCGCCGTTCGGGGGTAGGAAGGTGTGCCGCATCATTAGCGGACACGCGCACCACCACACGTCACGCGCAGGCAGAGGGAGTGCCGGGTGAGCCAGCCGGAAATGCAGCCCGAGGGGCCGCCGACGCCGCCCACCCGGGGGGACGGCGGTGAGGACCAGACCGGCGACCGCGACCTGGTCGCGGACCTGACCGGCGACCTGACCGGCAGGCCGTTCCCGCTCGGGGACTGGGGCGAACCGGCGGAGCGGCTGGACGAGCTGTACCGGTGGGTCGAGGCGGACGCGCTGCGGACGGCGGCCTGGTACCTGTCCGACCGGGCCTGGAAGCGGCGCGGCGCGCGGCTGCTGCGGGGGGCCGCGGCGGTGGGCGCGGTCGCCGGGGCGGGGCTGCCGCTGCTGGAGCTCGCCGGGGTGCTGGGCGGGGCTGCGCCGTACGGGTACCTGTGTCTGCTGGGGGCCGCGGCCGCGCTCGGGTGCGACCGGTTCTTCGGGCTGACGTCCGGGTGGATGCGGGATGTTGCGACGGCGCAGGCGGTGCAGAGGCGGTTGCAGACGCTGCAGTTCGACTGGGCGTCGGAGAACGTGCGGGAGGTGCTCGGGCCGACGGAGGGCACGGCCAGTGAGGCTGCCGACCGGTGTCTGTCCGTGCTGCGGCGGTTCTCCGAGGACGTGACGGAGCTGGTGCGGTCCGAGACGGCGGACTGGATGGTGGAGTTCCGGGCGGGGCCGGCGCCGTTGGTCATGCAGAGTCTGGCGGGCTCGGCGGGGCGGCCGGCGGACGTCTCCGTGAACCCGTCCCGCTTTCCGCTGCCGCCCGGGACCCGGCCCAACATGCCGCGCCAGCGGCCCCCGGAGCAGCCCCGCTGATCCCGGGCCGCCGCCCGGACCCGGTCCGCTGCGCGGGGCCTTCTCCCCCACCCCGCCCCTTCCCGAAAGCAGGGGCTCCGCCCCCACACCCCCGCGCCTCAAACGCCGGCGGGGCTGGATTTGGCCGGGGGTGGGTGGGCCGAGTGCGGGTGGGCGGGTGGTTTCGGGGCTCCGCCCCGGACCCCGCGCCTCAAGCGCCGGCGGGGCTGGATGTTGCTGGCGGGGCTGGATTTGGTGCTGAGCGTTGCGTTCCAGCGGACCGGAGCGAAATCCAGCCCGCGCGGCGATTGAGCGCAAAACCGGGCGCGGAGCGCACGGGGCGCGCCGAGCCGTCGTGCGCTCCGCACCGGCGGGACGAAACAGCCCCGCCGGCGATTGAGGCGCGGGGTCCGGGTGGGGCCGGGATCAGCTGAAGATGATCATGGAGCCTTGGGCCAGGCTTCGGGTGGCGGCGGCGTGGAGGCCCAGCCAGACGTGGCGTTCGCGGGCGAAGGGGCTGGCGTCCGGGGAGGGGGACGGGAGGGCTGGTTCCTCCAGGGCCGTGGGGCGGCCGGGAGGGGCCGGGGGCGCGGGAGGGTTCGCGGAGTCTATGCCGATGACCGGGGCCACGAAGGTCAGGTCGCGCAGGAGGCCCTGGGAGGAGCCGAGGGGGCCGCCGCCGGAGAGGAGCTCCTCGTTGGCGAGGGGGTGGGCGAAGTCGACCGGGACGTACGCGCCCGCGTGGTCGTAGTGCCAGACCAGGTGCGACTGCTGGGCCGTCGACTCGAACATCTCCAGCAGCTGCTCGTAGTCGCTGGTCAGGTCGTCCACCGGGGTCACGGGGAGCCCGCACAGGTGCAGCAGGTACGCACGGCGCAGGTAGTGCAGGGCGTCGTAGTCGAAGCCCGCCACCGGGGCGACATCGCCCGACAGGCCCGGCATGTACGCGAAGACCGGCACGGAGGGCAGCCCGGCCTCGCCGAGCGCCCGGTCGTAGGCGGAGATCTCCTCCGCGAAGGGGTTGTCGGGGCTGTGGCACAGCACGTCGACAAGGGGGACCAGCCACAGGTCACAGGCCATACGGGCTCCCATCGCATCGCATCACACGCCGCCGCGCGGCTCGCGCGGCATCGCTCGGTCGGGCCAGGGTAGTGGGGCGGGCACGCTGCGCGAAGGGGGCCGGGGCAGGTTGGCCGCGGCGGCAGCGGAGCCGGTCAGGGGGCCGGGGTGTAGGTCCAGACCCAGCAGTCGAGGATCTTGACCGGGGGGCGGCCCAGGAGGTCGGTGACGGTCTGGCGCAGGACCGCGGCGTGCTCCTCGCCCGCCGGGAGGACCAGCGTGCCGGCGCGCCACCAGTCCAGGTCCGCGCGGGCCTGGGCCCGCCACTCGGGGCCGATCGCGGGGGCCGGTTTGCCGTGGCGGATGTCGTTGAGCATGTTGGAGGTGTGGCGGGGGGTGGCCCCGTAGATGCCCATGCGCTCGGGGCCCCAGGGGCCCATGAAGTAGCCGCCGGGCAGCCGGAAGCCGAAGTCCTGGTCGATCTGCCAGTGGAGGGCGTCTGCCGAGGCCGGGTCCGGCACCGGGACCGGGACCAGGGCCCGGCCTTCCGGAAGGTACTTCTTCCACAGCCCGGAGGCCACGAAACGCGGCACCTCCGCCCGCTCCTTCACGGGGAAGGGCGTGGGGAGGATGGGGAGCAGCGCGGCCGCGACGGCGATGGCGCCGAGCGTGCGGTGCTTGGGCGCGGGCGAGGACAGCGCCCGGCCCAGGGCCAGGGCCACGAGGATGCCCAGCGCGGGCGCGCAGACCATCGCCACCCGGCCCTCGATGACCGATTCGAAGAGCGGCTTGTCGGCCAGCAGCTTCCACGGGCCGGGCAGGACCAGGTCCGTGCCCGGGACGCCGATGCGCTGGCCGAGGGAGAGCCAGGCCATGAGCAGGGTGGTGACGGTGAGGGCCCGTACGGCGGTGCTGCGCCACAGCAGGTACGCGGCGGCCCCGCACAGGGCCAGCAGGGGCCAGCCGTAGAAGGCGTTCTGCTCGGTGCGGTTGAGGGCCAGCGCGTCGGCGGTGGCCTCGTCTCCGAACAGGGAGCGCTGGGCGTACTCGACGAAGGCGAGGGGGCTGTTGCCCGCCGCGTCCCCGTGGAGGACCGAGGTGTAGCTCTGCGGGCCGAAGAACTGCCACCAGAGGGGGAAGGCGACGATCGGGATGCTGACGGCCGCCGCCACGCCGAGGCCGCCCAGCAGCGGGCGCCAGACCTCGCGGGTGACGTCCGGGCGCATCAGCCCGTACGAGACCGCGAAGGCGAGCATCCCGAGGGCGGCCAGGAGGAAGGCCTCCTCGCCCAGGAAGACCTGGTAGGCGGAGAGCAGGCCGAGGACCACCCCGTCCCGCCGGACCCGGCGCGGGTGGCCGGGGGCGCACAGGCGCAGGGCGCGGTCGACGATCAGGGGGATCACGAAGAGCACGCAGAAGTTCGGGTGCGCGTTGGCGTGGGAGATCATCGGCGGCGCGAAGGCGGCGAGCGCACCGCCGGCCGCGGCGGCCCAGCGGTGCTCCGGGACCAGCCAGCGGCGGATCACCCAGTACCAGGCCAGGGCGGTGGCCGCGAGCCCGAAGGTGAGGACGACCGCCCAGGTCAGGGTGGGTCCGAAGGCCAGGGTCAGCGGGGTGAGGGGCACGGACAGGCCGAGCATGACCGTATTGCCCATCAGGTTCACGCCGTCGGGCATGCCCTGGAAGGTGGTGAAGAGGGGGTTGCGCAGGTGGACGACGTTGTCGGCGGTGACGGCGAAGAACCACTCCCACTGGTTCTGGTCCTGCCCGGAGTCCGCGAGGTAGCCGCGGCCCAGGTCGGCCCACAGGTTCTTGTAGAGCAGCAGGGCGCCGAGGAGGTAGAGGCCGGCGACGGCGAGGCCGGCGGCGTTGAGCCGGGCCAGTTCGCCGAGGACGCGCAGGTAGTCGGTGGGGCGGACCTTCGAGCCCTCCTGGTGCGACCAGCGCACCGGGACCTCCGCGACCGGCCAGCCCTGGCGGCGGAAGTAGCGCAGGACCTCCACGTCGATGCCCCAGCCGTCGAGCCGGGAGGCGGCGAAGGCGGCGCGCGCCCGGTCGCCCTCGAAGAGCTTGAAACCGCACTGGGTGTCGCGGATGCCGGGGACGGCGACGGCGCGGATGAGGCGGTTGCCGAGGCGGCCGGTGAACTCGCGGACGCGGTTCTGGTGGCGCTCGATCCGGGCGTCGGGGTGGGCGCGGGAGCCCACGGCGGCCTGGATGCCCTCCCCGTCGGCGGAGTCCGTGAAGGACTTCTCCAGGTTTTCGAGCTCCTCCATGGGGGTGGCCAGGTCGGCGTCCATGAGGAGGACCCGGCGGCCCGTGGAGGCGAGCACCCCGGCGCGCAGGGCGTGGCCCTTGCCGCGGTTGTGCTCGGAGGTCAGCAGGCGGATCCGGGGCTCGGCCGCCGCGGCGGCCGCGACGAGCCCGGCGGTGGCGTCCGCGGAGCCGTCGTCCACGACGATCAGCTCCCAGGCGCCGCGGCCGGTGCCGACGTGCGCGTCGAGGTAGGCCCGGGCGGCCTCCAGGGTGGGGCCTATCCGCTCCTCCTCGTCGTAGGCGGGGACGACCACGCTCAGGTCCACGGCGCCCAGCCAGCGGGCGGCGGAGGCGGGCTGCGGGGCGGGGGCGGGAGGGCCGGCGGGGGTGGCGGGAGGGCCCGCGGGGGCGGTCACGCGCGGGTCCCGAGGACCGGGGCGGGGGCGGGCTCCGCGGGGGTGCCGGCGCCCGGTGCGTCCGGGTCGGGCGGGAGGCCGTCCGCCCAGTCCAGTCCGTTCTGGTTGTACGCCTGGACGAGCCGGCGCACCTCCTGCGCGTCCCCGCGGGTCACCGCGTCGACCAGGGCCCCGTGGTCCGTCCACAGCCCGTGCAGGGCGCGGGGGTCGCGCTGGAGGTGGGGGACGGCGAAGACCCAGCACTGCACGCGGATCCGGTGCAGGAACTCGGAGATGTACTCGTTGCCGACGAGCCCGCTCAGCTCCCGCCAGAACCGCAGGTCGTAGCCGACGAGCACTTCCAGGGCCCCGCTCTGCGCGGCCCGCCGGGCCTCGTCGGCGCGGCGCCGCACCGACACCAGGGCCTCGCCGGCGCCCGGCCCGGAGCCGCGCTCCGCGAGCCGCCGGAAGATCCCGTCCACGACCAGGGTCCGCGCCTCGACCATCCCGCGGAAGTCCGCGACGGTGAAGACGCGCACGCGGAAGCCGCGGTGCTGTACGGACTCCAGGAGCCCCTGGGCCGACAGGTCGACCAGCGCCTCGCGCACGGGGGTCGCGGAGACCTCGTACTGCTCGGCGATCTGCTTGACGGTGAACTCGGTGCCCGGCGGGAGGCGTCCCGCGAGCACCTCGTCCCGCAGCGCGTCCGCGATCTGCTGGCGAAGTGTGTTGCGGGTGACAGCGCCGCTGCCGGCCATGGGGTCCGTCTCCTCTGTAGGGCTCCGGACACCTTAGGCCAGCGGGCGGACCCCGTCAGTGCGCGCGATCACCCCGCGGACGGGCAACCGCGGCGGGCGGGACGGAGTCCGCCCGCCGCGGGGAGGGGCCCGGGACTACGCCGTGGTGTGGCGGTCCGCGACCGTCAGGGCCTCGTCCAGCAGGGCCAGGCCCTCCTTGGCCTCCGCCTCGGTGATGTTGCAGGCCGGGACCACGTGGGTGCGGTTCATGTTCACGAAGGGCCACAGGCCGGACTTCTTGCAGGCCGCCGCGAACTCGGCCATGGGGGCGTTGTCCGCGCCGCCCGCGTTGTACGGGACCAGCGGCTCGCGGGTGGCCTTGTCCTTGACGAGCTCCAGCGCCCAGAAGGTGCCGAGGCCGCGGACCTCGCCCACGCTCGGGTGGCGCTCGGCGATCTCGCGCAGGGCCGGGCCGATCACGTTCTCGCCGAGGTGGGCCGCGTGCTCCACGATCCCCTCCTCCGCCATCGTGTTGATCGTGGCGACGGCCGCGCCGCAGGCCAGCGGGTGCCCGGAGTAGGTCAGGCCGCCCGGGTAGGGGCGGGTGGCGAAGGTGTCGGCGATGGCGCCGGAGATCGCGACCCCGCCCAGCGGGACGTACCCGCTGTTGACGCCCTTGGCGAAGGTGAGGAGGTCGGGGGTGACGTCCCAGTGCTCGGCGGCGAACCACTTGCCCGTACGGCCGAAGCCCGCCATGACCTCGTCCAGGATGAAGACGATCCCGTACCGGTCGCAGAGCTCGCGCACGCCCTTGAGGTAGCCGGGCGGCGGGGTCATGATCCCCGCGGTGCCGGGCACGGTCTCCAGGATGACCGCGGCGACGGACGCCGGGCCCTCGAAGGCGAGGGTGTCGGCCAGGTGCTGGAGGGCGCGCTCGCACTCCTGCTCCTCGGTCTCGCTGTGGAAGGGCGAGCGGTAGAGGAACGGGCCCCAGAAGTGCACCACGCCCGCGGAGGCGGTGTCGGAGGGCCAGCGGCGCGGGTCGCCGGTCAGGTTGATCGCGGCGGCGGTGGCGCCGTGGTACGAGCGGTAGGTGCTCAGCACCTTCTGGCGGCCGGTGTGCAGGCGGGCCATGCGGACCGCGTTCTCCACGGCCTCGGCGCCGCCGTTGGTGAAGAAGATCTTGTCGAGGTCGCCGGGGGTGCGCTCGGCGATCAGGCGTGCGGCCTCGGAGCGCGACTCGACGGCGAAGCCCGGCGCGAGGGTGCAGAGCCTGGCGGCCTGCTCCTGGATCGCGGCCACGACCTTGGGGTGCTGGTGCCCGATGTTGGTGTTGACCAGCTGGGAGGAGAAGTCGAGGAAGCGGTTCCCGTCGTAGTCCCAGAAGTACGAGCCCTCCGCGCCGGCCACGGCGAGCGGGTCGATCAGGTCCTGGGCGGACCAGGAGTGGAACACGTGCGCGCGGTCGGCGGCCTTGACGGCCGCCCCTGCTGCGGGATCGGCGTGAGGGGTCATGCCCTCAAGGCTAGGAGTCCGGGGAGTGGACAGGACATCGGCACCTTGTAAGGGCCGAAGGGGCCTCCCTCGGCAGCGTGTCTGCCGAAGGAGGCCCCTCCGAGTCGTGCGTTCGTACAGGTCAGCGGCCGGTGTAGACCGGGGCCTGCTGCTTCGGGGCGCCGTAGACGTAGTTGGCGAGGGTGCCGTTGGCGTTGAGGACGACCACGGTGTTGTTGTCCTGGACGATGACCGGCTTGCCCTTGGCGTAGAAGGTCACGGCGCCGTCCCAGGAGCCGTGCGAGGTGAGGCGCATCCCGTAGAGGCCGTTCTTCTTGACCAGGCGGATCTTCTCGCCGTTCCAGGTCTTGTAGACGCCGAGCTTGGCGGTCGGGGTGGTGGTCCCCGTCCAGGTCAGCAGGCCGCCGTCGATGTTCAGCGCGAGGTAGCGGTCGGAGACCTTGCGGACGTCCTGCCAGGAGTCGCCCTGCGGGTTGACGTAGCCGACGAGCTTCTTGCCGAGGAAGACGCGGGCCTTGAAGTCCTGCGGACCGGCCTTGAAGGTCTTCACGGTCAGCGTGCCGGCCTTCGAGCCGAACTTCTTCACGGAGACCAGGCGGCCGGCGGAGTTGCAGTCCTCGGGGAGCTTCGGGAAGGCGACCGGGGCCCACGGGGTGTTGCCGCCCTGGGTGCGGTGGTGGAAGACCGGGGCGTCGGAGAGGACACCGGTGATCTTCATGCCGACGGCGTTGTTCACCGGCTTGGTCTGGTCGACCGTGTAGATGACCTTGCCCTGCTCGTTGCGCATCTGCGCCGTGGCGCCGGTGTGGGCGCTGCTGGTCAGCTTGACGGTCAGGCCGCCGAAGACGGACGGGACGACCTTGCTCTTCACGCAGGTCTCGGCGACCACGACGGACGAGGGCGCCTGTGCCTGCACCTCGGCCGGCGCCGGGGCCGCGAAGGCCGCGGTCGGGGCCGCGACGGCGCCGAGGAGGGCGGCGGCGGTGACGGTGGCGCTGAGGGCGGTACGCATTACGACTCCTGATGAAGCTCGTGAGGTGGGTGTAGGAGAGCCGCATGCCGTGGTCTCGTCCGGTCCGGTGGTGCTGTCCGTGTGAGTTCTGGCTGCCTGCAGGAAGAAATCTATGGATCTTGGTTCCGTGAACCGTCCAGTCCGTGTCACGGGACTGTGACGGAGCCGAAACGGAACATGACAACCCACTTATCGGACCGCCTTCCGATCAATTGACAGCACGCTGTCGACATGACAGCCTTCTGTCATAAGGAGAACGGCGCAGCGAAGGCACCACCGACTACGGAGGCGAAGACGATGAGCGCGGACACGGCGAACCAGCGGGCGGCGGGCCCGAAGGCCACGACCGGCACCAGGAAGCCCGTACACCTGGCCGTGTACGACACCTACGCCGACTGGGAGACCGGCCACGCCACCGCCTACCTCGCCCGGCGCGGGTACGAGGTCCGGACCGTGGCCCTCGACCCCGGCGCGACCGTCACCACCATCGGCGGGATCCGCATCCAGCCCGACACGGCCCTCGCCGACCTGCGCCCCGAGGACTCGGCGCTGCTGATCCTCACGGGCGCGGACGCCTGGGACACCGGTGACGAACTGGCCCCCTTCGCCCGTACCGCCCGCGCCTTCCTCGAGGCGGGGGTGCCGGTGGCCGCGATCTGCGGGGCCACGGCCGGACTCGCCCGCGAAGGACTGCTCGACGACCGGGCGCACACCAGCGCCGCGCCGTTCTACCTCGCGGCCACCGGGTACGGCGGCGGGGAGCGGTACAAGGACGCCGACGCCGTCACCGACGGGGACCTGATCACCGCCGGACCCACCGAGCCGGTGGCCTTCGCGCGCGAGGTCCTGGGACGGCTCGGGGCGTACGAGGGCGAGGTACTGGACGCCTGGTACCGGCTGTTCGCGCACTCGGACCCGAGCGCGTACGAGGTGCTCGCGGCGGCGGAGGCGGAGCAGGGCGATGCGTGAGGGTGCCGATGCCGCTGACGTGACTGACGTCTCTGACGTCTCTGACGTCTCTGACGTCTCCGACGTGCGGGCTCTCCAGGTGCTGCTCTCCCGGACGGCGCTCGGGGTGTTCCGGCTGAACGGCCAGTTCCTCGCGATGTCGGAGGAGTTGGCGCGGCCGGCGGGGATCACGGCGGCCGGGTGGCAGGTGCTGGGGGCCGTCCTGCGCGAACCGATGCCCGTGGCCGGGATCGCGCGGGCCATGGGGATCACGCGGCAGAGCGTGCAGCGGACCGCGGACCTGCTCGCGGACAAGGGGCTCGCGCGGTACGCGCCGAATCCGGCGCACCGGAGGGCGAAGCTGCTGCACCCGACGGAGGAGGGACGGGCCGCCGTCGCCCGGATCGCCCCCGGGCACGCCGGGCTGGCAACGCGGCTCGCCGATGCGCTGGGCGCGGACGGGTTCGCGGAGACCGCGCGGGTACTGGAGCGGTTGGGACGCGCCCTCGACGACATCACCGACCCGGAACCCCGGCCCGGATCGCTGACCGGCCGGGACCCGAAGCCGTAGCCGTGACCTGGTCCGGGGCGCTCCGCGCCCGGTTGCGCTCAAACGCCGCGCGGGCTGGAGTTTCCCGCTGTCGGCTGGATCGCTCGGCCACCCCCATTCCGTGCGCTCCGCGCCCGGTGCGCTCAAACGCCGCGCGGGCTGGAATTTGCACCCGTCAGCCGAATTGCGCGGCCACAAGCGGGGTTTGCAGCGACAGGTCGGCAACAACCAGTCGCAGGTACGGCCACGCAGAGGGTTGCCGCTGCGCGGCAAAATCCAGCCCCGCCGGCGATTGAGGCGCGGGGTCCGGGCACTTCCAGCCTCGCCGGCGATTGAGGCGCGGGGTCCGGGCATTTCCAGCCTCGCCGGCGATTGAGGCGCGGGGTGCGGGGCGGAGCCCCGGATGGGTTCAGAGCCGGCGGGAATTGCGGCCCGGCGTCGGGGGAAGGAGTTGATCCGGCCTCGGCGGGCAGGATTGCACGGTTATTCTCGGGCCGTCCGGCCAGTCCAGGGGGAGGACCTCGCGGCCATGGAACAGCTCACTCCCGGCGACCCGCGCCAGATCGGCCGCTACCGCCTCCTGGCCCGCCTCGGCGCAGGCGGCATGGGTCAGGTCTACCTGGCGCGCTCCGACCGGGGCCGGACCGTAGCCGTGAAGCTCGTGCGGCCGGAACTGGCCCGGCAGCCCGAGTTCCGGGCCCGTTTCCGGCAGGAGGTCGCCGCCGCACGGCGGGTCGGCGGGGAGTGGACCGCGCCCGTGCTCGACGCCGACACGGAGGCCGAAGTCCCCTGGCTGGCCACCGGCTACGTCGCCGGACCCAGCCTCCAGACGGTGGTGGCGAACAGCTTCGGCCCCCTGCCCGAGCGCTCCGTACACATCCTGGCCGCCGGACTCGCGTACGCCCTCCAGGACATCCACACGGCCGGGCTGGTCCACCGCGACCTCAAGCCCTCCAACGTGCTCGTGACCCTCGACGGCCCGCGCGTCATCGACTTCGGCATCGCCCGCGCGCTGGAGGACCCCGGCGCGGCGGCCGGTGGACCCGGCGCCTTCACCTCGCACACCCGCACCGGCGAACTCATCGGCTCCCCCGGGTTCCTGGCCCCCGAACAGCTGCGCGGGGAACCGGTGACGCGGGCCTGCGACGTGTTCTGCCTCGGTTCGGTGCTCGCCTTCGCGGCGGGCGGCGCGCTGCCCTTCGGGGACGCGGACGGGGACGGCGGGGCCGCGGCCCTGCTGCTGCGGATCGCCGACTCCGAACCGGACCTCTCACGCGTACCGCAGCCCCTGCGGGAGCTGGTCCGGGACTGCCTGCACAAGAACCCGGAGGCCCGGCCGACCCCGGCCGACGTCCTGGCGCGGGTGGGTGCGGGCGACACCGTCGCGGACGGGCGCGCGCTGGAGCCCTGGCTCCCGGCGGCCCTGGTCGCCCAGCTGGGGCGGCACGCGGTGGAGCTCCTGGACCGCGAGGACGCCGGTCCGGAGGGGCCGGGAAGGCCCGAGGGGCAGGGGCAGGGGCAGGGGCCGCGGCCGCAGCCGGTCCAGGACCTGCCGACCCGGGTGGCGCCCGGGCCGCGGGCCGCGCCGGGGCCGGTTCCGGTTGCGGGTCCGGTTGCCGGTCCGGTTGCGGGAGCGGCGGGGGGATTCGGGGGCGGGGCCCAGTCGGCCGTACCGCCCGCGCCCCCGCACGCGCCGGGGGGCCACGGCGGGCCCGGCGGGCCGTACGGGGCGCCCCTCGTGCAGCCCCCGCAGCCTCCCGTCGCGCACACCCCGCACGCCCCCACCGCGTGGTCCCAACGGCCCCAGGACACCGGGTCCGCGGTCGGCGGCTCCCCCGGGGCGTACGGCGGTTACGGGCCCCCGCCCCCGTACGGCGACCAGCAGCCGCCGCGGCGGACGGTGTCGACGGTGTTCCTGGTGGCCATAGCGGTGGTGGTGGCCCTCCTCGCGGGCGGATCCGTGTACGCGTTCATGAAGTCGGCCGGGGAGCCCGGCGCGGGCGGCACCCCTTCCGCTACGGCCTCCGCTCCCGGCCCCACCGACGACGGCGAACCGGCCCCGCAGACCACGGACCCCGAGCCGCCCACGGATTCCCCCGAACCCCGGGCGACCACCCTCCCCCGCGAGTACCTCGGCACCTGGACCGGCGCCACCGGGGCCGACGGCACCTCCTGGGAGCTGACCCTCAGCGCGGGCGGCCCGGGGGACACGGTGATGTCCCTGACCGGCACGGGCGCGCAGTTCCGCTGCACCTGGGCGGCGACCCTGCGCAGCGCCGGGCCGCCCGTCGAGCTGGACCCGTCCACCGTCACCGACGGCGCCCCGGAGTCCTGCTCCCCCGGCCAGTGGAGCCGGCTCACGGTCCGGCCGGACGGCTCGCTGGAGCGCGAGCTCGTCGGCTCGGGCAAGCCCCCGGTGGTCTACTCCCGTTCCTGAAGCGGCCGGGGGTGCGGCCAGGTGTACTCGTACTCGGGGAGCTCGAAGCCCTCGGGGAAGCGGCAGGTCCGCTCGTCGGTGAGCCGGGCGCCCGAACGCTCGTAGAAGGCCGCCGCCCGGACGTTCGCGCACAGCACCTCGACGTACAGGGGCCGCCCGGGGTGCTCGGCCGCGGCCCAGGCGCGGGCCCGCGCGAGCAGCCGGCTCCCGGTTCCGGCACCGGTGCGGCCGGGGCGGGCGTGCAGGTTGTCGAGGAGCAGGCGGCCGTCGGGGGTCGGCACGAGGTACGCGAAACCGTCCACGGGGACGGCCGTCTCGGCGGTCTCCGCCAGCAGCAGGACCGCACCCGGGACCGGTTCGGCCAGCCGCTGCCGCCACACCGCGAGCCGGCCGCCGTACACGTCTCCGGCGAGGTACCAGTCCGGCATGATCCCGGCGTACGCCGTCCGCCAGCTGTCCGCGTGCAGCCGCGCCACCTGCGCCGCGTCCCCCGCGCCGCCCGTCCGTATCCCTCTGGTCCGCATGGCGGGAGCCTCGCACACCGTGCCCCCTCCATCGCAGGGGCGAGCGGTCACGGGCGCGTAGTACTTGAGGGGGACCCCCGGGAATCCGGCTCCGCGGCGACGCGGGGGACGGCGGGGGCCGCCTACGGTTCTGGGTATGAGCGACACGACCGCCGGGGGGACCCGGACCAAGGCCGGGCCACCCCCGGAAGTCCGCATAGCCACCGCACTGCTCGGCAGCTTCCGCGCCGACATGACCGAGGACGCCTTCGGGTACCGCCCGCTGCCGCCGGCCTCCGTGGACGGGCCCTTCGCCCGGCTGGTGCCCCGGCGCATCCGCCCGTACGCGGCCTGGACCCCGCACGCGGTGGTGGTCGGGGCGGCAGTGTTCGTCCTGTTCATGGCGTACATGCTCGACAGTTGGGGGAACGGGGCGGCGGCCCTGGCCGTGAGCGGGCTACTGCCTGTGGCTGCCGTTCTCATGACTCTCGCCCGGCCCGTCGGCGCCTGGTGGACCTCCGTCGGCGTGACCACCGTCCTTGCCGTGCTCGGGCCCGGCATGGACTGGCCCTGGGCCCCCGCGACCTTCGTCGCCCACCTGACCGTGATGACGGTTGTCGGTCTGCGGACCAACAAGCGGGTGGCAGCCTGGATGTGGGCGCTCACCGTGGCCCTGGGCATCATGCTGGGACTGGGCCTCGGGCGGGACCCCGGTGCCCTGGTCGCACCCATGGCAGTCGTCTCCGGCATCGCCATGCTCGCCGTCACCATGGTCCACGTCCGCCGCGAGGCCGACCTCAAGGTCACCGCGCAGCAGGAGGTCACCGCCGTCGAGCGGGACAAGCGGACCCTGCTGGAGGAGCGCACCACCATCGCGCGGGAGCTGCACGACGTCGTCGCGCACCACATGTCGGTCGTCGCCATCCAGGCGGAGGCCGCGCCCTACCGCGTCGAGCACACGCCCCCGGAGCTGGAGGCGGCCTTCGCGACGATCCGCGAGAACGCGGTCGCGGCCCTCACCGAGCTGCGCCGGGTGCTGGGCGTCGTACGGTCGGCGGACTACGAGGCCCCCGACGCCCCGCAGCCCACGCTGGCCCAGCTGGACGGGCTCGTCGCCAACGTGCGCGAGGCCGGGCTGTCCGTGGACAAGACCGTGACCGGCGCCGTGCGGGAGCTCCCCCAGGGCGTGGAGCTGTCGGCGTACCGGATCATCCAGGAGGCCCTGAGCAACACGCTGCGGCACGCGCCCGGCGCCACCGCGGGGGTCGAGGTCTCGTACGTGCTCGGCGGGCTCGGCCTGCGGATCCACAACGGGCCGCCGAGCCGCGACGTGCAGCCCTCGCCGGGCGCCGGGCACGGGCTCACCGGGATGCGCGAGCGGGTGGCCATGCTGGAAGGGGAGATGACCAGCGGGCCGACGGCCGACGGCGGGTTCGAGGTCGCGGTGTTCATCCCGGTGCGGGCGGCCGCGGCGCAGGAGGCGGAGACCGTCACGCTGGCGAAGGCCGCGCCCGCCGGGGGCGACGACAAGGGCGCGGCATGAGCATCAGGGTCCTCATCGTGGACGACCAGATGATGGTCCGCGAGGGCTTCTCCGTCCTGCTGAACGCCATGCCCGGCATCGAGGTGGTCGGCGAGGCCGTCGACGGGCGCGAGGCCATCGCGCAGGTCGCGGCCCTGCGGCCCGACGTGGTCCTGATGGACATCCGGATGCCGGTGCTCAACGGGCTGGAGGCCACCCGGGAGATCGTCGCGGCGGACGCCGACGCGAAGGTGCTGGTCCTGACCACCTTCGACCTGGACGAGTACGTGTACCAGGCGCTGCGCGCCGGGGCCTCCGGCTTCCTCCTCAAGGACGCGTCGGCGCGGCAGCTCGCGGACGGGGTGCGGGTGGTCGCGGCGGGCGAGGCCCTGCTCGCGCCCTCCGTCACCAAGCGGCTGATCTCGGAGTTCTCCCGGCTGGCCGAGTCCCCGCGGACCGCGGAGCGGGCCTCGGTCGCGGAGCTGACCGACCGGGAGACGGAGGTGCTGGTCCTGATCGCCCAGGGGCTGTCCAACTCCGAGATCGCCGACCGGCTGGTGGTCGCCGAGTCCACCATCAAGACGCACGTCAGCCGGATCCTGGTGAAGCTGGGGCTGCGGGACCGGACACAGGCGGCGGTGTTCGCGTACGAGGCGCGGCTGGTGACGCCGGGCTGAAGTGCACCGGTCCAGGCCCCGCGGCGCAAGGAGGGCCCCTGCGGGAGACGGGTGGGCTAGCGTCGGGTCATGAGCAGCCGCGGTGGTGGTGAGGTCCGGTTCGATCCCTGGTCGCCCGCGTTCGTCGCGGACCCCTACCCGGCCTACCGGGAGCTGCGCTCCCGCGGGCGGGCGCTGTGGTCGCAGGAGACCGGGCAGTGGCTCGTCCCGCACTACGCGGACGTCGCCGCCCTGCTGCGGGACCGCCGGCTGGGGCGCACGTACCTGCACCGCTTCTCGCACGAGGAGTTCGGCCGGAACCCGCCCCCGGCCGCGCACGAGCCCTTCACCGTCCTGAACGGCAACGGGCTGCTCGACCTGGAGGACCCCGACCACGCGCGCGTACGGAGGCTGGTCTCCAAGGCCTTCACCCCGCGCACGGTGGAGCGGCTGGCCCCGGCCGTGCGCCGGATGGCCGCCGCACTGGCCGGGCGGCTGGCCGCCGAGGGCGGCGGGGACCTGCTCACCGGGCTCGCCGAACCGCTGCCGGTGGCGGTGATCGCCGAGCTGCTCGGGGTCCCCGGGTCCGACCGGGAGCTGCTGCGGCCCTGGTCGAAGGACATCTGCGGGATGTTCGAGCTGAAACCGGACGAGGAGACCGCGGCGCGGGCGGTCCGGGCGTGCACGGAGTTCGACGCGTACCTGCGGGAGCTGATCGCCCACCGCCGCCGCGACCCCGGCGAGGACCTGGTGTCGGCGCTGATCGCGGCGCACGACGAGGAGGGCCGGCTGAGCGAGCAGGAGATGGTCTCCACCTGCGTCCTGCTGCTCAACGCCGGCCACGAGGCCACGGTGAACACCACGGCGAACGGCTGGTGGACCCTCTACCGGCACCCGGAGCGGCTCGCGGAGCTGCGCGCGGACCCGGACGGACTGCTGTCCACAGCTGTGGAAGAACTCATGCGGTACGACACCCCGCTCCAGATGTTCGAGCGCTGGGTCCTGGACGAGATCGAGATCGGCGGCACGGTGATCCCGCGCGGCAGCGAGGTCGCCCTCCTCTTCGGCTCCGCCAACCGCGACCCCGCCCGCTTCCCCCGCCCCGAGGAGCTGGACCTCGGCCGCACCGAGAACCCGCACATCACCTTCGGCGCCGGCATCCACCACTGCCTCGGCGCCCCCCTCGCCCGGCTGGAGCTCACGGCCTCCTTCGGCGCCCTCCTGGCCCCGGACATGCCGGAGCTGCGGCTCGTACGGGAGCCGCAGTGGCAGGACGGGTACGTGATCCGGGGGCTGCGGGAGCTGCTCGTGGAGTGCTGAGGGCCCCCGGGCCCCGGGGGGCCGCCGTCACCTGCCGCTGTGCTTGTCCATCCCGAAGCCGAAGCCGACCAGCAGTGCGAGCGAGCCCGCGCAGCCCGCGAGGAACCCGGCCGTACCGAAGCGGTCCGAGGCCTCCGGCGCGAACGGGGTGCCGCGCAGGGGCGCGTACCAGAAGACCGCGGCCTCCTGCGCCCCGCAGCGGAACCGGCCCGTCCGCCGGCCGTCCGACCACGGGTCCTCCCACACCACCGGGCACTCGCCGTCCCCGTCGCCCCCGGCGGGGCCCTCGCCGCCGTCGGCCCGCCGCACGGAGACCACCGCCACCCGGTCGTTCTCGGCCACGTCGGCGCAGAAGAGCAGGAGCAGCGCCCCCGCGAGCATCACCCACCGGAAGACCCCCGCCCAGGGTCTCCAGCGCAGCCGCCACCGGGGCCGCCACCGGGCCTTCCACCGCTTCCGCAGCACGGTCTCCCCCGCTCCCCCGCGGCCCGCGGACCCCTACCGCGGCACCGTCAGGCCCCAGGCCCCCGGTCTGAGGGTCCACGTGCGCCTGCGGACCGGGCCCGTGAGGCGGCCGTCGGCGCGGTAGCGGAAGTCCGCCCCCGAGACCGTGACCGACCGGGCCCGGGCCGTCAGCGCCGGGGCCGGGCCGTCCGTGCGGACGACCACCTCGGCCATGCCCCCGCGGGACACCACCGACACCTCCCGGACCGGCCGGTCCACATCGGTCAGCAGCTCCCCGTCCGCCTCCACCCGCAGCCGGTGCACCGCACCCGCCGCGGCCCCGGCCGCGCCCACCGGCGGCCGGACCAGGGTCCGCACCAGCGAGCGGCACGCGCTCCACACCGAACCGGCCGGCGCCCCGGACCGGGCCCCCGGCACCGTCCGGGCACCCACGGCGCCTGCGGGACCGCCCGCGGGCGGGATCCGCAGCCCGCCCAGGACCACCCCGTCGCTCTCGTCCACCAGCAGGTCGTGCCGCCGGACCGCACCGTCGAGGACCGCCCGCGCCGCCGCCACCGGACCCGCCGGCACCCCCAGCGCCCGCGCGAGGGACAGCTCCCCCAGCGCACCCACCGGCACCAGCGAGAGCGCCCCCTCGGCGAGCTCCCGCTCCCGGTGCAGCAGGGCCACGACCCGCACCAGCGCCCGGTCGTCGCCCACGATCACGGGCCGCCGATGACCCCGGCGGGCGAGCGCCCGCGCAAGCTCCTCGGGTCCGTCCGGGAGGCAGATCTTCGCCGCCGCCCCGGCACTCAGCACGTCCTTCGCGATCCGCACGGACTCGCCGTCGAAACGGCGGGCGACCGGGTCGACGAGCACGAGCAGGGCGGTCTCCGCCGCGCCCGCACGGCTCATGGTGGGCTCTGGAGCCGACACCTCGGTCCTTCCTCGGGTAGCATCTTTGTGCAAGAGCCCCTTGCGCTATTGCGCCAGGGGCTTGGTCTATTCCGGGGCACCGGTCCGACGGCTCAGCCTGCGGTGTACATCGTCGTACGCCCCCTGACCTTGGACATGCCCCATCCGGAAGAGGTGTACGCCTGTGCCCGCTCTTGTGCTGCTCGGAGCCCAGTGGGGTGACGAAGGCAAGGGAAAGGCCACCGACCTCCTCGGTGGTTCCGTTGACTACGTGGTCCGCTACCAGGGCGGCAACAACGCCGGCCACACGGTCGTCGTAGGCGACCAGAAGTATGCACTGCACCTGCTGCCTTCCGGCATCCTCACCCCCGAGTGCACCCCCGTCATCGGCAACGGCGTCGTCGTCGACCCGGCGGTCCTGCTCTCGGAGCTGCGCGGGCTCAACGACCGCGGAGTCGATACCTCCAAGCTCCTGATCAGCGGAAACGCGCACCTGATCACGCCTTACAACGTCACCCTCGACAAGGTCGGCGAGCGCTTCCTCGGCAAGCGCAAGATCGGCACCACGGGCCGCGGCATCGGCCCGACCTACGCGGACAAGATCAACCGCGTCGGCATCCGCGTGCAGGACCTCTACGACGAGTCGATCCTGACGCAGAAGGTCGAGGCGGCGCTGGAGGGCAAGAACCAGCTGCTCGCCAAGCTCTACAACCGCCGCGCGATCGAGCCGGCGCAGATCGTCGAGGAGATGCTCCAGTACGCGGAGCAGATCAAGCCCTTCGTCGCCGACACCACGCTGATCCTGAACAACGCGCTCGACGAGGGCAAGGTCGTCCTCTTCGAGGGCGGCCAGGGCACCCTGCTCGACGTGGACCACGGCACGTACCCCTTCGTGACCTCCTCGAACCCGACCGCGGGCGGCGCCTGCACCGGTACGGGCGTCGGCCCGACCAAGATCTCCCGGGTCATCGGCATCCTGAAGGCGTACACGACCCGCGTCGGCGCCGGCCCGTTCCCGACCGAGCTGTTCGACGAGGACGGCGAGGCGCTGCGCCGCATCGGCGGCGAGCGCGGCGTGACCACCGGCCGCGACCGCCGCTGCGGCTGGTTCGACGCCCCGATCGCCCGCTACGCCACCCGCGTGAACGGCCTGACGGACTTCTTCCTCACCAAGCTCGACGTGCTGACCGGCTGGGAGGAGATCCCGGTCTGCGTCGCGTACGAGATCGACGGCAAGCGCGTCGAGGAGCTCCCCTACTCGCAGACCGACTTCCACCACGCGAAGCCGATCTACGAGACCCTGCCCGGCTGGTCCGAGGACATCACCAAGGCCAAGACCTTCGCCGACCTGCCGAAGAACGCGCAGGCGTACGTGAAGGCCCTGGAGGAGATGTCGGGCGCCCCGATCTCCGCCATCGGCGTCGGCCCCGGCCGCACCGAGACGATCGAGATCAACTCGTTCATCTAGCAGCAGCCGCCCCGGCGGGGCGGCGGGAAGGGGCGGGACGCGCATCGCGTCCCGCCCCTTCCGCACGTCCGCCGGAGCCCCCACCGGGCCGGCCGGGCGCTCACCACGCCAGCTGGGCGATCTCCTCCGCCACCACCGCGCACGCGTCGGCCGAGGGGTCGATCAGCGGGAAGTGGCCCACGCCGTCCAGCAGGGTCAGGCCGACCGTCTCCCCCGCCCTCGCCGCCGCGTCGACGTACGCCTCCGCGACCCGCGCGGGTACGACGATGTCCTCGCGGCCGTGCACCACGGCCGTGGCGATCCCGGTGGGCAGCAGCGCCGCCGGGTCCGCGTACGGCAGCCGCTCCTCGAAGCGCCCCCCGGCCCCGCCCAGCAGCTGCGCGCACGCGCCGCCGCAGACGCCGAGCTCCTCCGCGACCCGGAAGTCGGCGATCGGCGCCAGCGCCACCACCCCCCGCAGCGGCGGGGGCTCCGGAAGCCGCCACGGGGAGCCGGCCGGCAGCACGTGCCGGGCCGCCGCCCACAGGGCCAGCTGCCCGCCCGCCGAGTGCCCGGTGACCACCACCCGCCGCAGATCGGCCTGCGGGAGGTGGACGGCGGCCAGGTCCGGCAGGGCGTCCAGGGCGGCCGCCACGTCCTCGAAGGTCTCCGGCCAGCGGCCCGCCACCGGGCCCCCGGCCCCCTGGTGCGGCACCGGGCTGCCGCACCGGTACTCCACGTTGGCCACGGCGAAGCCGCGCCGGGCCAGGAAGTCCGCGAGCGGGGTGACGTGCCCGCGGTCGTACGGGGCCCGCCAGGCCCCGCCGTGCAGCAGTACGACCAGCGGGGCGGACCCGGCACCGGCACCGCCGTGCGGGGCGTAGAAGTCCACGAGCTGGTCGGGATGGGGGCCGTAGGCAGCGGTGGCACCGGGGTCCACCGGCGGGTGCGCGAAGGCCGATGCGGCCTCGGCCGCATCCCGTTCCACTGCGGGGTCCGACATGCGGCAGTGCCTCTCGTGACACAGGGGGCAAGATCCGGGCAGCGGGACCGTACCAGGAGGCGGCGGCCCGCCCCGGAGCGGGCCGGGCGGAGCCGGGCGCGGGGGGAGCGGCGCTCCCGCCCGCGCCCTGGGGCGTGACGTTCCTCCGGGCGGACCCGGACGGTCACCCGGAAACGTGACCCAGCAGCCGCGCGGCGCGCTCCGCGTCGGCGAAGCCCACGTACAGCGGGGTGAAGCCGAAGCGCAGCACGTCGGGACTGCGGAAGTCCCCGACCACGCCCAGGGAGACGAGCCGGGCCATCTTCTCCCGGGCCCCCTCGGCGCGCAGCGAGACCTGGCTGCCGCGCTCGGCGTGCGCCGGCGGGGTGATCGACTCCACCGCGCCCTGCGGCACGTACTCCGCGACGCATTCGAGGAAGAAGTCCGTCAGGGCCAGGGACTTGGCGCGCACGGCCTCGACCGCGACCCCGTCCCAGACGTCCAGCGCCGCTTCGAGGGCGAGCATGGACAGGATGTCCGGGGTGCCGACCCGGCCGCGCAGCGCCCCGGCGGCCGGGACGAAGTCCGGGGTCATCGCGAAGGGCTCGGCGTGCGAGTTCCAGCCGGGCAGCGGGGAGTCGAAGGCCTCCTGGTGGCGGCCCGCGATGTACAGGTACGCGGGCGAGCCGGGGCCGCCGTTGAGGTACTTGTACGTGCAGCCCACCGCGAGGTCCACGCCGTGCTCGTCCAGGCCCACCGGCAGGGCGCCCGCGCTGTGGCACAGGTCCCAGACCGCGAGGGCGCCGGCCGCGTGCACGGCGGCGGTCAGCGCGGGCAGGTCGTGGAGCCGGCCGGACCGGTAGTCCACGTGGTTGAGCAGGACCAGCGCCGTCCGCCCGGACAGGGCGGCCGGCAGCTCGGCCGGGTCCACCGGGACCACCGTCAGCCCGGTCATCCGGGCGGCGGAGGAGGCGATGTAGCCGTCGGTGGGGAAGGTCGTGGCGTCGACGAGGAGCTCGGTGCGGCCGGGGGCCGCGAGCCGGGCCCCGCCGACCAGCGCCTTGAAGAGGTTCACGCTGGTCGAGTCGCCCGCGACGATCCGGCCCGGGGCCGCGCCGACCAGCGGGGCGATCCGGTCGCCGATCCGCTCGGGCGCGGTCCACCAGCCGCTCTCGTCCCAGGAGCGGATCAGCAGCTCGCCCCATTCGCGGCCGACCACGTCCGCGAGGCGGCCGGGGACGGCGGCGGGCAGGGCGCCGAGGGAGTTGCCGTCGAGGTAGGACACGCCCGCGGGGAGGGTGAACCGCTCGCGGAGCTTGCCCAGCTCGTCGGCGGCGTCGAGTGCGGCGGCGCGCACGGACAGGGCGGTCTCGGGGAGCTCCGGCACGCCGGATGTCCCGGATATCCCGGAGGGCTGGGGGTTCTGGGAGGTCCCAGCGGCCTCAGACACGGCTGCGCGCCGTCCACAGCTCGGGGAAGACGTTCTTCTGCGCGCGCTTCTCCAGCCAGGCCACCCCGGCGGAGCCGCCGGTGCCGACCTTGGAACCCATCGCGCGGCGGGTGGCGACCAGGTGGTCGTTGCGCCAGCGCCAGACCAGCTCGCCGACGTCCGTCAGCGCCTCCGCGAGGCGGATCAGCTCGCCGTGCTGGTCGGGGCCGCCGTACAGCTCGGCCCAGACGGTCTCGACCTCGGCCGAGGGCTCGTACTTCTGCGTGAGGTCCCGCTCCAGGACGGACTCGGGGACCGGCAGGCCGCGGCGGGCCAGCAGGCGCAGCACCTCGTCGTACAGGGAGGGCTCCCCGAGGGCCTTCTCCAGCTCGGCGTGGACGCGCGGGGCGCCGCGGTGCGGGACGAGCATGGACGCGGACTTCTCGCCGAGCAGGAACTCCATGCGGCGGTACATCGCGGACTGGAATCCGGAGCCCTCGCCGAGGGCGCTGCGGTAGGCGTTGAACTGCGCGGGGGTGAGCTGGGCGATCGGGCGCCAGGAGGCGTTGAGGGACTCCAGCTCGTAGGTGGATCGTTTCAGCGCGTCCATCGCGACGGGGATGCGGTCCTCGCGCAGGGCGCGGGCCGCGGTCTCCCACTCGTGCACGATGACCGTGAACCACAGCTCCATGACCTGGGTCGTGACCAGGAAGACCATCTCGCCGGGATCGTCCGAGAGCGGGTTCTGGAGGTGGGTGAGGACGTCCGCCTGGACGTAGTCCTCGTAGGGAGTGGTGCCCGCGAAGTCGAGGTTCGGGGTGTCCGAACCGGCTCCGGAGGCATCAAGGGCGTGCGACATCGCTGTCTCCTCGACACGAACTTCCGGGTAGCGGTCCGCTCCTTCCAGAAGAAGTGGGAGCCCCGGTCCCCTGCGGGCATCATAAACCGGCCCCCGGGGGCTGGCTCTAGGGTGATCTGGGGCACTTTCGCCGGGGCGGGGGGACCCGCCCCCGGAGCCGGGGCACCCGGGTGCGGGCGCCCCGGCTCCGGGTCGCGGTGCCGCCCGGTGCAGGCCGGGCGGGCCGGCGTGGATCAGCCGAGGGTGTCGGCCGCCGTCTCGGAGGAGTCCCGCAGGAAGGTCGAGCAGCGCTCGTACTCGGCCTGCTCCCCGATGGCCTGGGCGGCCCGCGCCAGGGCGTGCAGGGCGCGCAGGAACCCGCGGTTCGGCTCGTGCTCCCACGGCACCGGGCCGTGGCCCTTCCAGCCGGCCCGGCGCAGGGCGTCGAGGCCCCGGTGGTAGCCCGTGCGGGCGTACGCGTAGGACTCGACGGCGCGGCCGTTCTCGAAGGCGTCGTCGGCGAGGCGGGCCCAGGCCAGCGAGGAGGTCGGGTACTTCGCGGCCACCTCGGCGGGGTCGGTGCCCGCGGCGAGCAGGTCGCGGGGCTCCGGGTCGTCGGGGAGGCGGGTCGGGGCGGGGCCGCCGAGCAGGTTCTCGTGAATGGACATGGCCCCAGTCTGCCCCGCCGGGGGCCGGGACGGGCCCGGCGGGCTCCCTCGTGCCCGGCGGACCGGTCCCTCCCGGTCTCCGGGCCGGTACGGGTGGATTTCCGTGCCGGGGTCCGGACGCGTCCCGGGAGCACGCATCGCCCTCCCCTGGACAGGCGGCTCCCGGAACACACGGAAACCCTCGCTCCGCAGGGCGGCGTACCGCCAGCGGCCGCGCGGACTCCGTCAAGTCGGCCGGAAAGCAGCCCCCGGGAGGGGTGGGCGGAGACCGCGAAGGGTCGCCCCGCCGTCCGGTGGACGGCGGGGCGACCCCTCTTGAGCTGCGTTTACTTCAGGCGGGTGCCCGCGGAGCGCAGGCTGGTGCAGGCCTCGGAGACGCGCTTGGCCATGCTGGCCTCGGCGAGCTTGCCCCAGGTGCGCGGGTCGTACGTGGACTTCTTGCCGACCTCGCCGTCGACCTTCAGGACGCCGTCGTAGTTGCGGAAGATGTGGTCCGCGATCGGGCGGGTGAAGGCGTACTGGGTGTCGGTGTCGAGGTTCATCTTCACGACGCCGTTCTCCAGCGCGGTGGCGATCTCCTCCTCCGTGGAGCCGGAGCCGCCGTGGAAGACGAAGTCGAACGGGCTGGTCTTGCCGTACTTCTCGCCCACGCCCTGCTGGAGGTCCTTCAGGAGCTCGGGGCGCAGGACCACGTTGCCCGGCTTGTAGACGCCGTGCACGTTGCCGAAGGAGGCGGCGAGCAGGTAGCGGCCCTTCTCGCCCAGGCCCAGGGCCTCGGCGGTGCGGATCGCGTCGTCGACGGTGGTGTACAGCTCGTCGTTGATCTCGTGGCTGACGCCGTCCTCCTCGCCGCCGGTCGGGGTGATCTCGACCTCGAGGATGATCTTGGCGGCGGCGGCCTTCGCCAGCAGCTCCTGGCCGATGGCCAGGTTGTCGGCGAGGGTCTCGGCGGAGCCGTCCCACATGTGCGACTGGAAGAGCGGGTTCTGACCCTTGGCCACGCGCTCGGCGGAGACCTCGAGCAGCGGGCGGACGTAGCCGTCCAGCTTGTCCTTCGGGCAGTGGTCCGTGTGCAGCGCGACCGTGACGTCGTACTTGGCGGCGACGATGTGCGCGAACTCGGCCAGGGCGACCGCGCCGGTGACCATGTCCTTGCTGTGCTGGCCACCCAGGAACTCCGCACCACCGGTGGAGATCTGGATGATGCCGTCGCTCTCGGCCTCCGCGAAGCCGCGCAGTGCAGCGTGCAGGGTCTGGGTCGAGGTCACGTTGATGGCCGGGTAGGCGAACTTGCCTGCCTTCGCCCGGTCGAGCATCTCGTTGTAGACCTCGGGGGTTGCGATGGGCATCTGTCCGCTCCTTGGATGTGCGGGAGTGTCTGAATAGTGGCCCTGACCTGTGGCGGCGGCACTGCCGTCGGGCCTATCTTTCCAGACTCGGCGCCCCCCTCGACCCGCGCGGGGTGGAGCGTTTCACGTGAAACACTCCACCCCAGCCGCAGGCACCGGAAAAAGAGCAGGTCAGAGCCTGCCCGAGCGGACCGGAGGACCTTCGTCCCCAGTTCCGCGGCCGGACCGGGCGGTTCCGCCCGGGAGCCGGTCGCGGTCGGCTGCGGTCAGGACAGGCCCAGGTCCGAGAGCTCGTACCCGGTCAGGTACTCCAGGCCCGCGCCCTTGATGGCCTCCGTGGCCCCGCGGTCCACGATCGTGGCCACCGCGACGACCTCGCCGCCGGCCTCGCGGACCGCCTCGACGGCGGTCAGCGGGGATCCGCCCGTGGTGGAGGTGTCCTCGACCACCAGGCAGCGGCGGCCCTTGACCTCGGTGCCCTCGATCCGGCGCTGCATCCCGTGCGCCTTCTGCGCCTTGCGCACCACGAAGGCGTCCAGCCGCGTGCCGCGCGCCGCGGAGGCGTGCAGCATCGCGGTGGCGACCGGGTCGGCGCCCAGGGTCAGACCACCCACGCAGTCGAAGTCCAGCCCGGCGGTGAGGTCGAGCATGACCTGACCGACGAGCGGGGCCGCCGCACCGTCGAGGGTGATCCGGCGGAGGTCGATGTACCAGTCGGCCTCCTTGCCGGAGGAGAGGGTCACCTTGCCGTGCACCACGGCCTTGTCCTTGATCTGCTGAAGCAGCTCGCCACGTACGTCGCTCATGCCCACGAGCTTAGGCCGTCCCCTCAGGGCTGGAGACGGCGCCAGGTCCAGGTGGTGGCGACCTCCAGCGGATCGATGGGGGTGACCAGCCGGGGCGCGGTGTTCAGCCCGTTGGGCGGGCCCGACTGCGGCTCCACGCACACCGCTTCGGCCTGCTCGTCGTACACGACCACCCATTCGGCCCGGCTGGTGACCTTCAGCTCCAGCCGCCCGGGCCAGGTGAGGGTGACGTCCACGCCGTACGGCATCCCGAAGCAGTCGTCCCAGGGGCCGGGCTGCGGATCGATGCGCCGGCCGGTCGGCAGGTGGTCCGCGCCGCGCTCCTCCTGCCAGGCGGGCTCGAAGGCGAGCTGCACCTCGTCCTCCGGTCCGGCGGCACCCGCGAGGCGGCGCAGGAACCACGGGTGCCAGCCGGCCTGGGCCGGGAAGGAGTCCCCGTAGGTCTCGACGCCCATCGTCAGGGTCAGGGAGTCCTCGGCCAGTTCGACGACCTGGGTCACCCGGCCGGTGTACGGCCAGGGGTCGGCGAGGTCGTACGTGAACGCCGCCTGCGCCTGGTCCGCGCGCACGGGCTTCCAGGCGGCGTCGCGGCCGTAGCCGTGGATCGCGTGCGGCGGGGAGTTGACCGGCAGCTGGTGGACCCGGCCGCCGTTGCGGAAGCGGCCCTCCGCGGTCCGGCCGCACCACGGCACCATCGGGAAGGCCCCGTACTTCCCGCCCTGCCGCAGCAGTTCGGTCCCGTCGATCCGCAGGCTGCTGATCCGGCAGCCGTTCTCGTGGTCCACGGCCACCTCGGCGCCGCCCGCCGTCAGTTGCGTACTCATGCCCCCGACCCTACGGCCGGAGGGGCCCGTTCAGCCGCGGCGGCGCAGCACCCGGGCGGCCACCACCGCGGAGGCCACGGCGAGCGCGGCCGCGGGGGCGAGCCAGCGCAGCGGCACCGCCCGGCCGCCGGCGTCCGGGCCGGGCACGGGGGCGTACCGGCCGCGGGGCGGGGCGTGGTCGACCTCCTCGGCGCTGCGGCCGATCATCGTGCGGCGGGCGTGCGCGGCCTCGGCGGGAGGGCGGCCCGGCCCGGCGAACGCGCCCTCCGCGAAGGGGTCGAGGGCATCGAAGGGGTCCGCGGACGGGTCCAGGGCGGGCGGGGGCACCTCGGCCTCGTAGACCCGCAGGCCGTCGGCGGCGCCGGGGTCCACCTCGTCGTACGGGTCGGAGCCGGCGGGCTCTTCGGCGCCTGCGTCCACCACGTCGTCCGCGTCGGCTGCGTCGGCTGCGTCGGCTGCGTCCTCTGTGTCGGCTGCGTCCGCTGCCTCGGTTGCCTCCGCTGCGTCACCCGCGCCGTCCGCCGCCGGGTCCGGCCCGGCCACCGCATCCGCGTCTCCCTCCGCATCCGCAACGGCGTCCCGTTCCCCGTCCGCCTGCACGGCCGTCCCGTCCGCCGCGGCCCGTCCCGCCTCCTGCTCCGCCAGGTCAGCCGCCGCGAGGGCCGAGAGCTGACCGGCCGCCCGGTCCAGGGCCCGCCGCCCCGCCGTGCGCACGGCCTCCGGCTCGAAGCCCGCCGTACGGCCCTCCGCCCGGCCGCCCGCGGTCAGCTCCAGCTGGGTGCCCCCGGGCACCCCGCGCAGCCGCACGGTCAGCTCCAGGGCCACCCCGGCCGTGCCGCGGGCCTCCGTGCCCCCGCCGGTGAGCTCGAAGGTGTCCGGATCGCGCTCGGTGAGCTCCAGCGCCCCCCGGTAGGTGACCGTGCTGCCGCCGATCCGGAGCCGGAGCCGGCCGGCCAGGGGCGGGGCCCCGGCGTCCGCGTCCCGCTGGAGCCCGGGGACGCAGCGGGAGACCCGCTCGGGGTCCCGCAGGACGGCGCGGAGGTTCTCTGCCGGTACCGGAACGAACACCTGATGCTCCATGGGATCCGAGCCTACCGACGCCCGGCCGTCCTGCACCCGGACATGCTCAGGTGTACCGGGGATGGGGCAGCGTCGAAGGGGGCAGGCCCGGGATCCGGCGCCGCTCGGCCTCCCGCGCCGCCTCGCGCAGCGCGGCGGTGGTCAGCGGACCGGGGGTCCCCGGGGCCTCCTCCCCGGCGCCCCCGCGTCCCGCCGGGCCCCGCTCAGCCGCCTCGCGCTCCTCGCGCTCCTCGCGCAGGGCCAGGACCGGGGCCCGCCCCGGGGCGGCGAGCACGAAGCCCCAGTCCTGCGGGGCCCCGGCCGCCGCGGCGGCCGCCCCGGTGGCGGAGCGGTCGGGTCCGGCCGCGAACCCGGAGAGCCGGCCGCCCGCGCTGTAGGGGACGGTGGCCAGCCCGGCGGCCCGCAGGGTGGCCTCGACCGTCCAGAAGGTGCGCGGCCGGGTGGTCAGCGGGCCGGCGTGCACGGCGATCCGGCCGCCGGGGCGCAGGGCCCGCGCGGCCAGCCCGTAGAACTCCTGCGAGTACAGCTTGGTGCTGGGGGTGATCCCGGGGTCGGGCAGGTCGGAGACGATGACGTCGTACCGCTCGCGGGATCCGGGCCCGCGCAGCCAGGCGAAGGCCTCCGCGGTGACCGTGCGGACCCGCGGGTCGGCGTACGCGTGCCCGTTGAGGGCGGAGAGCATCGGGTCGGTGCGGGCCAGCCGGACCACGCCCGGGTCCAGTTCGACCACGGTGACGGAGCGGACGCCGGGGTGGCGGAGCACCTCGCGGGCGGCGAGCCCGTCCCCGCCGCCGAGCACCAGCACCCGGCCGCTCGGTCCGGACATCGCAGGGTGGACCAGGGCCTCGTGGTAGCGGTGCTCGTCGTAGCCGCTGACCCGCAGCCGGCCGTCGAGGTACAGGTCGAGGGAGCGCGGCGAGCCGTGGCCCGGGCCGGTCAGCACCAGCTCCTGCACCTCGGTCTGGACGGCGACCCGGACCTCGTCCCCGTACACGGCCCGGCGGGCGGCGCGCTCGAAGTCGTCGGCGAGCACGGTCGCGGTGCCGAGGACGGCGAGGACGGCGATGTTCGCGGCGACCAGCAGCCAGCGGGCCCGGCGGGACAGGTCCCCGCGGAAGAGCCACAGCACGAGGGCGCCGCCGACGGCCGCGTTGACGGCGCCGGTGAGCATGACCCCGGTCAGCTGGCCGAGGAGCGGCAGCAGCAGGAAGGGGAAGGCGAGTCCGCCGACGAGCGCGCCCACGTAGTCCGCGGCGAAGAGGTCGGCGACGGCCCCGCCCGCGTCCTGCCGCCGGACCCGCTGGATCAGGGTCATCAGCAGCGGGATCTCCGCGCCGATCAGCACCCCGATGGCCAGGGAGAAGGCGACGAGGGCGGGCCGCGACTCGCCCAGCCAGGCGAAGGTGGCGTACAGGGCGGTGGCCGAGAGCCCCCCGACCAGGGCGAGCACGGCCTCGATCGCACCGAAGCCGGCGGCGGCCCGGCCGCGCAGCCGCTTGGCGAGCAGCGAGCCGACTCCCATGGCGAAGACCATCACGGACAGCACCACGGAGGCCTGCGTGACGGAGTCGCCGATCAGGTACGAGGCCAGGGCGACGAGTTCGAGCTCGTACACGAGTCCGCACGCGGCGCACACGAAGACCGTGGCCAGGACCAGGAAGCGGCCGGCGCGCGGTCCCACGGGCAGGCCCCGGTCGGCGCGCCGGGCCGGGGCCGGCCCGCGGGGCCGCGGCGGCGCGTCCGGCCCCGCGCCGGCGGGTGCGGCGGGCCGTGCGGTGGCGAGGGGGGCGCCCGGGGCCTCCCCACCGCCGCGGGGGAATCGGTCGATCATGGACCGAACCGTACGTCACGCCCTCCTCACACCCCGTCACCCACATGGGTGCAACCGGCGCACTGCGCCGCCCGGTTGGCGGAACCTTTGTGCCCGGCGCCCGTCCGGCCTCGGGGCGGCCGGCTCAGACCGCGGCGGGCATCCGCACCCCCACCCGGGTCCGCGTCACCACGAGCTGGCCCTCCTGCGGGTACGCGTGCCAGGTCCGCCAGCGCACCTGGCCCTCGGAGCGCTGGGCGAGCATCGCCGTGAAGGCGTGCGGACTGCCCGGAAACGTACCCGCAAGCCCGTTCGGGTGATCGGCGACCAGCGCGAGCAGTTCCTGCGCACGCCCCGCGAACGAGCCCTCCGAGAGCGTCTCGACGCGCGCGGCGAACTCGTACTCCCAGTCTCCGATCCGCTTGGCCACCCCGAGCGGGAGCGGGGTACTGCTGCCGGGCATACAGGCGACCGTCTCGGAGCAGAGCACGTCACCCTCCTCCAGGATGACCTGGTGGGAGGCCCCGAGCAGGCGCAACTGCACCTTCGCGCCGGTCAGTTCGAGGCGGTGTACCGCCAGGGCGGGCAGCGGTCCGCGGCCGAGCGCCCAGGCGAGGTCGGCGGCACGCGTGTCGGTGTACGAGGTCGTGAGGGTCGTGAGCATGAGTCGGCTCCGCAAGCGCGCGAGGGGAGAGGGCCGGACAGGGCCCGGCCGGATTCTTCGGGCGGGAGCCTCGCCGGCTCGGATCCAGCAGGTAAGTCCAGGAGTCCAGAGGTCCGGGGACTGGTCTACTCAACCGAGGGAATCATGAAAGGCACGGCACTCACAGCGTTTTTACCCAACTTGAAACGGTTTACATCCCCTCGGGGGCTATCCAGTTCAGGTGTTCAACCCGACAGTGCCCGGACGCAGTTGCACGACCGGGCGCCGCCGCCCCGCCGCGGCCCGCCCCCCCTCTCAGCTTCCGCCCCCGCACCCCCCGCCGCCACCGCAGGAGGAGCCGCCCGAGCCGCCCCCGCAGGAGGAGCTGCTGCCGCACGAGGTGCCCATGCCGGAGGAGGAGCCGGTGTCCCCCCACCAGCTGGAGCGCCCGCGGGAGCGGCGCGCACCCGAGCGGCCGGAACCCCCCGCCCGCGCTATCACCAGAACGATTCCGGCCACCAGCACCAGACACGCGATGACGAAGGCAACGACCATGGTCCCCGCCCCTTTCCTTGAGCCCCGGTCCCCCGGGGGATGCGGGACCCCCCGTCCCGCGTGCCAGGTGAATTCCCGGGCCCGCCCCGGCCCAAAGCACACTTGAGCAAGTCCAGAGGTTCGGCCCAGGATGGCGGCCATGACCGCACCCCGCCCGCTCCTCAACCGCCGCC
The DNA here is from genome assembly GCF_055600495.1 of Streptomyces sp. NPDC038213. NCBI lineage: Bacteria > Bacillati > Actinomycetota > Actinomycetes > Kitasatosporales > Streptomycetaceae > Streptomyces > Streptomyces sp. NPDC038213. Next base: position 408,412 of record NZ_JBVJYM010000005.1, on the reverse strand, counting down.
TCGCCGCCTTCGGCACCACCGTCTTCGCCGAGATGTCCGCCCTGGCCGCCGCCACGGGATCGATCAACCTCGGCCAGGGCTTCCCCGACACCGACGGCCCCGCCGAGATCGCCGCGGCCGCCTCCCGCGCGGTCCTCGAGGGCCGCGGCAACCAGTACCCGCCCGGCCCCGGGATCCCCGAGCTGCGCACCGCCGTCGCCGCCCACCAGCAGCGCTTCTACGGGCTGTCCTACGACCCCGGCACCGAGGTGCTCGTCACCGCCGGCGCCACCGAGGCCATCGCCGCCGCCCTCCTCGCCCTCCTGGAGCCCGGCGACGAGGTCGTCGCCCTGGAGCCGTACTACGACTCGTACGCCGCCTGCATCGCCATGGCGGGCGCCACGCGCGTCCCCGTCACCCTGCGCCCCCACGAGGGCGCCTTCCGCCTCGACCCCGACGAGCTGCGCGCCGCCGTCACCCCGCGCACCCGCCTGCTCCTGGTCAACACCCCGCACAACCCCACCGGCACCGTCCTGACCCGCGCCGAACTGGAGCTCATCGCCTCCCTCGCCGTCGAGCACGACCTGCTCGCCGTGACCGACGAGGTCTACGAGCACCTGGTCTTCGGGGCCGCCGGGCACGTACCGCTCGCCTCGCTACCCGGCATGCGCGAGCGCACCGTCACCATCTCCTCCGCCGGGAAGACCTTCTCCTTCACCGGCTGGAAGGTCGGCTGGGTACTCGCCTCCCCCGCCCTGACCAGCGCGGTCCGCTCGGCCAAGCAGTGCCTGACGTACGTGTCCTCCGGGCCCTTCCAGTACGCCGTGGCCGAGGCCCTGGCCCTGCCCGACTCCTTCTACGAGGGGCTGCGCGCCGATATGGACCGCAAGCGCGCCATCCTCTCCGAGGGGCTGCGCACGGCCGGATTCGAGGTCTACGAGCCCGCCGGCACCTACTTCATCACCACCGACATCGCCCCGCTCGGCGAAAGCGACGGCATCGCCTTCTGCCGCAGCCTGCCCGAGCGCTGCGGGGTGGTCGCCATCCCGAACGCCGTCTTCTACGACGACAAGGACGCCGGCCGCACCCAGGTCAGGTGGGCCTTCTGCAAGAAGGACGAGGTGCTGCGGGAGGCCGCGGCCCGGCTCGCCCGGCTCTGAGCCCCGGGGCGCCCGGCGCCCTCCCCCAGCCCCGCCCGGACGCGCGGGAGCCCGGCCGCTCGGTGTCGAGCGGCCGGGCTCCCGGCGTGTCGCGGGGCGGGCGGACCTACTGGCCGCCGGCCTCGTCACCCTTGTCGTCACCCTCGGCGGAGTCGATCTCCTGCTCCAGGCCGAGCTGCTCCACGAGCCACTTGTCGAACTCGATGGACGCGCGGACCCAGCTGACCGTGGAGGACACGAAGTGCTCCAGGGAGACGCCGGCGCCGATCAGCATCTGCGCCTCGCCGATCAGGCGGACCGAGCCGTCGTCGTGGGTGTGGGTGTAGACCTTGGGCCAGAGGGTGCGGCGGTTCCAGTCGTCGATGGACTCCAGCAGCGCGGCCTTCTCCTCGATCTGGTGCGGACGGTCGTAGAACGTCCGGACCGAGAAGACCTGCTGCTCGTCCTCGCCGCGGAACATGAAGTACGTGCGGAATTCCTCCCACGGCGCCGCGAGGTCACCCTCGTCGTCGACGACGTACTTCAGCTCCATCTGCTCCAGCAGCTGCTTGACGAGGTCCTGATCGGGCACGACGGGACCCGCCGGGCCGGAGGCCTGCGGCTGGGGCTGCTGCCCTCCGAAATTCGGAATGGACGCCGGGTCGATGCTCACCGTGGTTTTCCCTTCGTGCGGATGCTTCCCATCCTCTCCCATCGCGCCTACCCCGTGGCAACCCCCGCCACCGCTATCCGCTGCGGGCGGACAGGATCCGGCCTGCGAAGACCCGAACGGGCCGGTACGGGCCGGATCCCGCCGCTCCGGGCGACGGAGCGGTTACAGCGCGCGGCCCACGAGCAGCCCGTCGCCCGCCACGTCCACCCGGACCGTGTCCCCGTCCCGGACCTCGCCGGACAGGATCTCCTTGGCCAGCCGGTCCCCGACGGCGGTCTGGATCAGCCGGCGCAGCGGCCGGGCCCCGTACGCCGGGTCGTGGCCCTCGGCGGCCAGCCAGGCCAGCGCCTCCGGGGTGACGTCCAGGGTCAGCCGGCGCTCGGCCAGCCGCCTGGCCAGCGAGGCGATCTGCAGCTCGGCGATGTGCGCCAGCTCGTCCCTCGTCAGCGCCGAGAAGACCACCAGGTCGTCGAGGCGGTTGAGGAACTCCGGCTTGAAGGCCCTGCGGACCGTCTCCAGCACCTGCCCGCGCTTCTCCTCCTCGCCGAGCGCCGGGTCCACGAGGTACTGCGAGCCCAGGTTGGAGGTCAGGATCAGGATGGTGTTGCGGAAGTCCACCGTCCGGCCCTGCCCGTCGGTGAGCCGCCCGTCGTCCAGGACCTGGAGCAGGATGTCGAAGACCTCCGGGTGGGCCTTCTCCACCTCGTCCAGCAGCACGACCGAGTACGGGCGCCTGCGCACGGCCTCGGTGAGCTGCCCGCCCTCCTCGTAGCCCACGTACCCGGGCGGGGCGCCGACGAGCCGGGCCACGCTGTGCTTCTCCGAGTACTCCGACATGTCGATGCGGACCATGGCCCGCTCGTCGTCGAAGAGGAAGTCCGCCAGGGCCTTCGCCAGCTCGGTCTTGCCCACGCCCGTCGGGCCCAGGAAGAGGAACGAGCCGGTGGGCCGGTCGGGGTCGGCGACCCCGGCGCGGGTGCGGCGCACGGCGTCCGAGACGGCCTTCACCGCCTCCGACTGGCCGATCAGGCGGTGGCCCAGCTCGTCCTCCATGCGGAGCAGCTTCTGCGTCTCGCCCTCCAGCAGGCGGCCGGCCGGGATGCCCGTCCAGGAACCGACCACGTCCGCGATGTCGTCCGGGCCGACCTCCTCCTTGACCATGGTGTCGTCCGAGGCCTCCTGCTCGGCCTCGGTGGCCTCCGCGAGCTCCCGCTCCAGGGTCGGGATCTCCCCGTAGAGCAGCTTGGAGGCGGCGTCGAAGTCCCCGTCGCGCTGGGCCCGCTCGGCCTGCCCGCGCAGGGCGTCCAGGCGCTCCTTGAGCTCGCCGACCCGGTTGAGGGACTGCTTCTCCTTCTCCCAGCGGGCGGTCAGCCCGCGCAGCTCCTCCTCCTTGTCCGCGAGGTCCTTGCGCAGCCGCTCCAGGCGCTCGCGGGAGGCCGCGTCGGACTCGTTCTTCAGGGCCAGCTCCTCCATGCGGAGGCGGTCCACGGAGCGCTGGAGCTCGTCGATCTCCAGCGGGGAGGAGTCGATCTCCATGCGGAGCCGGGAGGCGGCCTCGTCGACCAGGTCGATGGCCTTGTCGGGAAGGAAGCGGGAGGTGATGTAGCGGTCGGAGAGGGTGGCGGCGGCGACGAGGGCGCTGTCGTTGATGACGACCTTGTGGTGGGCCTCGTACCGGCCCTTGAGGCCGCGCAGGATCGCGATGGTGTCCTCGACGCTCGGCTCCGCCACCAGCACCTGCTGGAAGCGGCGCTCCAGCGCCGGGTCCTTCTCGATGCGCTCGCGGTACTCGTCGAGGGTGGTCGCGCCGACCATCCGCAGCTCGCCGCGGGCCAGCATGGGCTTGAGCATGTTGCCCGCGTCCATGGCGGAGTCCCCGCCGGCGCCCGCGCCGACGACGGTGTGCAGCTCGTCGATGAAGGTGATGATCTGCCCGTCGCTGGACTTGATCTCCGCGAGGACGGTCTTGAGTCGCTCCTCGAACTCACCGCGGTACTTGGCGCCCGCGACCATCGCGCCGAGGTCGAGGGAGACCAGGCGCTTGTTCTTCAGGGACTCGGGGACGTCGCCCTTGACGATCCGCTGGGCGAGGCCCTCGACCACGGCGGTCTTGCCGACGCCGGGCTCGCCGATGAGGACGGGGTTGTTCTTGGTGCGGCGGGACAGGACCTGCACCACGCGCCGGATCTCGTGGTCCCGGCCGATGACCGGGTCGAGCTTGCCCTCGCGGGCCGCGGCCGTGAAGTCCGTGCCGAACTTCTCCAGGGCCTTGTACTGGCCCTCCGGGTCGGGGGTGGTCACCCGCCGTCCTCCTCGTACTGACTCGAATGCGTCCAGGAGCTTCTTCGCGGTCGCGCCCTGCTGCCGCAGGAGCTCGCCCGCCTGACCGCCGCGGGCGGCCAGCGCGATGAGCAGGTGCTCGGTGGAGAGGTACTCGTCCCCGAGCCGGCCGGCCTCCTTGTCCGCCTCGGCGAGCACGGCCAGCAGGTCGCGGCTCGGCTGGGGCGGGGCCACCGTGGACCCCGTGACGCTGGGCAGGGCGGCGAGCAGCCGCTCGGCCCCGGCGCGCACGGCGGCCTGGTCGGCCTCGGCGGCGGCCAGGAGGTCGGTGACGTTCTCGTTCTCCGAGGCCGTGAGGAGGGCCAGCAGCAGGTGGGCGGGGGTCAGGTCGGCGTGCCCGTCCTGCACGGCCCTGCTGGTGGCGGCGTTCAGGGCCTCACGGCTCTTGTTGGTCAGTTCTGCGTCCACGTGCGGCTTCTCCTCTCCTCGGCAACCCGTCCGGGGCGACACTCTTCAACGCTCATCAACACTGACAATGCCAACGTGTGCAAAGTTGAGTCTATTCCACTCAAGGACAGACTCAAGCCCCGGCCCCTACCCTTCTGGGCATGGCCCTCGACCCACTGAACCCGACGCCGGAGTACCTCGCCTTCTGGCAGGAGCGGCACATCTGCACCCTGACGACCCAGCGGCCCGACGGCACCCCGCACGTGGTGCCGGTGGGAGTGACGTACGACCCGGAGGCGGGACTGGCCCGGGTGATCACCAACAAGGGCAGCCGGAAGGTGCGCAACATCCTGGCGGCGGACACCCGGCCGGGCGGCGCCCGGGTGGCCGTGTGCCAGCTCCACGGGGCCCGCTGGGCGACCCTGGAGGGGCGCGCGGTGATCCGTACGGACGAGGAGGCGGTCGCGGACGCGGTGGCCCGCTACGCGGTGCGCTACCAGCGCACGCCGGCGCCGAACCCGGACCGGGTCCTCATCGAGATCGCGCTGGACCGCGCGATGGGGCGCGCGTAGCCGGACGGCGCGGGGACGCGCACAGCCGGCCGGTCCGCACAAAGCGCGCGCTTGGCGCACGCAGAACGGTCCGAAATGGCCGGTCCTGGCATGGACGCGGACATCACAACGGCGCCATCGTGTTCAGGTCCACGATGGCGCCGTTGTGTGGGGGAAGCGCCTGAGCGATCTGTAACGACGGGGGAATCGCTTCAGGCACTGCGGGGGGTGGCGGTGGTGATATCGGGCTCGAAGAGCTGGTGGTCGCGCTGGTCCAGATTCACGAAAACCATGCCGTACCGGATCTCGCACCGGACCGGCTGCGGCGCGCCGCGGGGCTTGCGCAGGCAGCGGTACGCCCGCACGTCCTCGTCCTCCTCGCGGACCACGACGATCGGCTGGCCGAACAGGGTCACCATCAGGGAGTCGCCGGCGTGGGGGATGGCCGTGGCGAGGTCGACGAACTGCCAGCCGGAGCGGTAGGCAGACGCCATCTCCCTGCGGAAGGAGCGGTCGTCGGGGGTCATGCCGCCACCTCGCCGAGGAGGGGGCCGGCAGCCTTGTCCGCCAAGGAGTCGGAACCGGCCGCCGCGGGAGCGGCCGAGCGCCATCCACTGTCCGCGGGCTCCGCGTGCCACCCGCTGTCCGGGGGGCCACCGTCGGCGTGCACGGTCTGCGCGGTTTCGGCCACACCCGGGGTGACTGCCGCGACGAATCCCCCGCAGGCCACAGCCGAGAAGATGACAGTGGCAAGCGCCGAGCGAAGCAATCTCTTGTTCATGGTCGGCTTCGTCCTCACTTGATGAAATCCTCTCCCCCGCGGAACAAGACGATGGCTCATTCGGGCACGTCAATGCCACAGGGACGATGCATCATGTTCTTGCATGTTCAGGACCCTGGGGGGTGGCGATTTGCCGATAAACAACACAAAGCCGACACATCCCCACTCGGTCACGGCCCTGTGCGGGGAGGGAACGCGGCTCTACGCCAGCGCTCTGCGCACCGGGCGGATCGCCCGCACGGACGTCAAGAACGCCCCGTGCTTGCTCGAATTCGCCCTTCTGCAGCCCGACCCGGATGACGCCAACTCTCTCCGTCCGGTTCCGCCCAGCGTCGCTCTCGCACAGCGTCTTCACCCGATCGAGCGAGACATCCAGGACCGAAGGCGCGATTCGCTCGAACTCACCGAGACCTTCGAGCCCTTCCTCGCCATCAGCGCCCAGAATCCGGCCAGCACCCACGCCATCACGGTCCTGGAGGGCATCGACCGCATCAACGCCGCCCTGAACCTCGCCACGGCGGACTGCCACACGGAGATGCTCACGGTCCAGCCCGGCGGAGCGCGACCCGTCATCGCCCTCACCGAGGCACTGGAGCGCGACCAGCCGCTGACCGACCGCGGAGTCAGCATAAGGACTCTCTACCAGCACACCGCACGCCACAGCCGGGGCACCCTCGCCTACGTGGAGCGGATCTCCGGCGGCAAGGTCGAAGTGCGCACCCTGGAAGAGCTGTTCGAGCGCCTCATCATCTTCGACACGACCGTCGCCTTCATCCCCGCCAGCGACGACCGGCAGGTCGCCCTCGAACTCCGGCACCCGGGCGTGGTCGCCTACCTCATCAAGGTCTTCGAGCAGCTGTGGCGCCGTGCCACCCCGCTGCGCGACCAGATCCCGTACAACCGCACGCCCTCCGGGATCTCCGGCGTACAGCGGTCCATCGCCCAACTCCTCGTCGAGGGGCACGTGGACGAGGCCATCGCCCGCCGCCTGGGCATGAACGTCCGCACCTGCCGCGCCCACATCGCCAAGCTCGCCGGCCACCTCGGCAGCGGCAGCCGCGCCCAACTCGGCTATCTGATAGCCCAGTCGGGCATCCTCGACGGCCCGCACCCGGCCCACGAGGACTGAGAGCGCCGAAAGCCCCGCCCGGAGGACCGGGCGGGGCTTTCAAGCCGTTCGCAGCGGGTCAGTCCGCCGGGCGCTTGGGGCGCCAGACGACCAGGGCGCTGGTCTGGTGGACGTCCTGGTACGGGACCAGGTCGCGGCGGTACGAGGCGTGGACCTGGGCCTCGCGCTGCTGCATCGCGACGGCCGCCCCGTCCACCGCGGCGGACAGTTCGGCCACGCGCTGCTGGAGCGCGGCGACCTGGTTCTCCAGCTCGATGATCCGCTTGATTCCGGCCAGGTTGATGCCCTCGTCCTGCGACAACTGCTGTACGGTGCGCAGCAGTTCGATGTCCCGGGCGGAGTAGCGGCGGCCGCGGCCGGCGGTGCGGTCGGGGGAGACCAGGCCGAGGCGGTCGTACTGGCGCAGGGTCTGCGGGTGCAGCCCGGAGAGCTGGGCCGCGATCGAGATGACGTACACCGGCGTCTCGTCGGTCAGCTCGTACGGATTGCGGCGCCTGCCGTCCATGCTGCCGTGGTTGCCCGGGTTCATGGGTCACGCTCCCTTCGCGGCCTGGAACAGCTCTTCCCTGGGGTCCTCCCCCGCGGTGGCGTCGCGGAAGTTCTCCAGGGCCTCACGTGCCTTGTCGGACAGCTCCACCGGGACCGCCACCTCCACGGTGACCAGCAGGTCGCCGCGGGTGCCGTCCTTGCGGACCGCGCCCTTGCCGCGGGCCCGCATCGTACGCCCGTTCGGCGTGCCGGGGGGCAGCTTCAGGGTGACCGGGGGGCCGCCCAGGGTCGGTACGCGGACCTCGCCGCCGAGCGCCGCCTCCACGAAGGAGACCGGCACCGTCACGGTGAGGTTGTCGCCCTTGCGGCCGAAGACCGGGTGGGTGTCCACGTGGACGACCACGTACAGGTCCCCCGCCGGGCCGCCGCGCTCGCCGGGCGCGCCCTTGCCGCGCAGCCGGATCCGCTGCCCGTCGGTGACGCCCGGCGGGATGCGGACCTGCATGGTGCGCGAGGAGCGGGCCCGCCCGCTGCCCTTGCAGACCTCGCAGGGGGTCTCAGCGATCAGCCCGCGGCCCTTGCAGTCCACGCACGGGTCGGTGAGCGAGAAGCCGCCCCCGCCGCCGCGCGAGACCTGGCCGGTGCCGACGCAGGTCGGGCACACGCGGGGCGTGCCGTTCTGGTCGCCGGTGCCCGAACAGGCCTTGCAGGGGGCCTGGCTGGACATCCGGAGCGGGACGGTCGCCCCGTCCACGGCCTCCGTGAAGCTCAGCGTGACCTCGGACTCGATGTCCTGGCCGCGGCGCGGCTGGGTGCGCGCACCCGGGCCGGTGCCGCGGTTGAACAGGCCGCCGAAGACGTCCCCGAGGCCGCCTCCGAAGCCGCCGGCCCCCGCACCCGCACCCTGGGCGCCCCCGAAGAGGTCGCCCAGGTCGAAGTTGAAGGAACCGCCGGCTCCGGGCCCGGCACGGAAGCCACCGCTGCCGAACAGGGCCCGGGCCTCGTCGTACTCCTTGCGCTTCTTGGGGTCCGCGAGGACGTCGTTCGCCTCGGAGATCTCCTTGAAGCGCTCCTCGGCCTCGGCGTTGCCCTTGTTGGCGTCCGGGTGGAACTCGCGGGCGAGCTTCCGGTACGCCTTCTTGATCTCGGCCTCGGTGGCGTCCTTGGGGACGCCGAGGACCTTGTAGTAGTCCTTCTCGACGAAGTCCTTCGTGCTCATCGACGTCCCTCCTCCCGCTGCCGGGTGTGGCTAGGTGCTGCTGTCGCCGCTGCTGCGGCCGTTCACTCGCTGTCGGCCTCGGAGGACTCCTCGCCCTCCGGCTTGCCGGCCGCGCCCGGCTGGGGCTCGGCCACCGCGACCCGCGCGGGGCGGATCGTGCGCTCGCCGATCCGGTACCCCGGCTGCAGGATCGCCACGCAGGTCGTCTCGGTGACGTCCGGCGCGTACGAGTGCATCAGGGCCTCGTGGATCGTCGGGTCGAAGGGCTCGCCCTCCTTGCCGAACTGCTGGAGGCCCATCTTGGCGACGACCGTCTCCAGCGCCTCCGCCACCGACTTGAACCCGCCGACCAGCTCGCCGTGCTCCCGGGCCCGGCCCACGTCGTCGAGGGTCGGGAGGAGCTCGGTCAGGAGGCTCGCGACGGCGACCTCCTTGACCGTGACCCGGTCCCGGTCCACCCGGCGGCGGTAGTTCTGGTACTCGGCCTGGAGCCTCTGGAGGTCCGCGGTGCGCTCGTTGAGCGCCGTACGGGCCTGGTCCAGCTGGGCCACGAGGGCCACGTCACTCGCATCCCCGGCCGGGGCCGCCCCGCCCTCCTCGGAGGACTTGGCGGCCTTCGGCTCGGCGTCTTCGGGGGTGGCGCCGGCGGGGACTTCGGACTTCTCCTCGAAGCCCGGGGTCTCCTCCGTCACGCCTGGCCGCCCTTCGCGTCGCCCGGCTTCTCGTCGTCGATGATCTCGGCGTCGACGACGTCGTCGTCGGCCTTGGCACCGGCGTCGCCCGTCGGGGCACCCGCGGCCTGCGCGCCCTGGGCGTCGGCGTAGATCGCCTGGCCCAGCTTCTGCGAGACGGCGGCGACCTTCTCGGTGGCCGTACGGATCTCGGCGGAGTCCTCGCCCTTGAGCTTCTCCTTCAGCTCGGCGAGAGCGGCCTCGACCTCGGTCCTGACCTCGCCCGGGACCTTGTCCTCGTTGTCCTTGAGGAACTTGTCGGTCTGGTAGACGAGCTGCTCGCCCTGGTTGCGGGTCTCGGCGGCCTCCTTGCGGCGGAGGTCCTCCTCCGCGTACTGCTCGGCCTCCTGGCGCATCCGGTCGACCTCTTCCTTGGCGAGGGAAGAGCCGCCCGTGACGGTCATCTTCTGCTCCTTGCCCGTGCCGAGGTCCTTGGCCGTGACGTGCATGATGCCGTTCGCGTCGATGTCGAAGGAGACCTCGATCTGCGGGACACCGCGCGGGGCCGGCGGCAGGCCGGTGAGCTCGAACATGCCGAGCTTCTTGTTGTACGCCGCGATCTCGCGCTCGCCCTGGTAGACCTGGATCTGCACGGACGGCTGGTTGTCCTCGGCCGTCGTGAAGATCTCGGACCGCTTGGTCGGGATCGTGGTGTTGCGCTCGATGAGCTTGGTCATGATGCCGCCCTTGGTCTCGATGCCGAGGGACAGCGGGGTGACGTCGAGGAGCAGGACGTCCTTGACCTCGCCCTTGAGGACACCGGCCTGGAGCGTGGCGCCGATGGCGACGACCTCGTCCGGGTTCACACCCTTGTTGGCCTCCTTGCCGCCGGTCAGCTCCTTGACGAGCTCGGCGACGGCGGGCATGCGGGTGGAGCCGCCGACCAGGACCACGTGGTCGATCTCGGAGAGGGCGATGCCCGCGTCCTTGATGACGTTGTTGAACGGGGTCTTGCAGCGCTGCAGCAGGTCCTCGGTGAGCTGCTGGAACTGGGCGCGCGTGAGCTTCTCGTCCAGGTGCAGCGGGCCCTCGGCGGAGGCCGTGATGTAGGGCAGGTTGATCGAGGTCTCCGTGGAGGAGGACAGCTCGATCTTCGCCTTCTCGGCGGCCTCGCGCAGGCGCTGGAGCGCCATCTTGTCCTTGGACAGGTCCACGCCGTGGCCGTTGGCGAACTGCTTCACCAGGTAGTCGACGACGCGCTGGTCCCAGTCGTCGCCACCGAGGTGGTTGTCACCGTTGGTGGCCTTCACCTCGACGACTCCGTCGCCGATCTCGAGGAGCGACACGTCGAAGGTGCCGCCGCCGAGGTCGAAGACGAGAATGGTCTGGTCGTCCTTGTCGAGGCCGTAGGCCAGGGCGGCCGCGGTCGGCTCGTTGACAATACGCAGGACGTTGAGGCCCGCGATCTCGCCGGCCTCCTTCGTGGCCTGGCGCTCGGAGTCGTTGAAGTACGCCGGGACGGTGATGACCGCGTCGGTGACCTTCTCGCCCAGGTAGGCCTCGGCGTCGCGCTTGAGCTTCTGCAGGATGAAGGCGCTCATCTGCTGCGGGTTGAAGCCCTTGCCGTCGATCTCGATCTTCCAGTCGGTGCCCATGTGGCGCTTGACCGAGCGGATGGTCCGGTCGACGTTGGTGACGGCCTGCCGCTTGGCGACCTCACCGACGAGGACCTCGCCGTTCTTGGCGAAGGCGACGACGGACGGCGTGGTCCTGGCGCCCTCTGCGTTGGTGATGACGGTGGGCTCGCCGCCTTCGAGAACGCTGACGACGGAGTTAGTCGTGCCCAGGTCGATGCCGACCGCACGTGCCATTTCAATTCCTCCATGACTTGAGTGGAACGGACTCAAGGATGCCCCACCGCTGCGCGTGCGTCAACAGACCTGAGTCGATGCCGCTCAACTCTTATGCGGCCCTTACGCTCCCCCGGCCGGTCCGGTCCCTCGCAGCAAGGGCTCCGCCCCCGCACCCCCGCGCCTCAAACGCCGGCGGGGCTGGATTCGGCTCGACCCGCCGGGTGGGGCTGGATTCGACTCGGCCCGCCAGGCAGGGCCGGATTCGGGTCAGCCCGCCGGGCGGGGCCGGATTCGGGTCAGATTGCAGCTCGGCCGGCGGCGCCTCACGGCCGCGGCCCGCACCCACCCCTCCCAGCCCCGTCGGCCCCTCAGCCCCGCCGGCGCTCGAGGCGCCGGGTCCGGGGCGGAGCCCCGGGGGACGGGGGGAGGGCGGGGTGGGGGACAAGAGCCCTCCGGGCGGGGGACGCCGTGCGCGCGGCACCCCGGTCCGGCCCCGCCCAGGCCGCATCGTTCCGCCATGCCCGCCAACCCGGCCACCCGCCGCCGCCCCAGCACCCCCCGGGCCGCCCGGGCCGCATACGGCACCCCGACCGCACGGGGCACCCGGCCCACCCGGGCCGCATGGCGCACCCGCACCGCGCGGGCCGTACGCGCCGCCTGGGCCGAGGCCGCCGCCCCGATCGCGGCCGCAGCCCTCCGCGTCCGGGAGCGGGCCGGCCGCCCGCGGCCGGCGGCGGCCAAGCGCGCCTGCGACCTGCTCGGGGCGGCGATCCTGATCGCCCTCGGCGCGGTACCGCTCGCCCTCGCCGCCGCGGCCGTCGCCGCAACGGTGCCCGGCGGCCCCGCCAACCCCCTGGCCCGCGTCCCCGCCACCGGGCTCGGCGGCCGCCCGTACCGGCGCTGGCTGTTCCGTACCGACGGCCCCGCCGGGGACTGGCTGCGCGCGCACCGGCTGCAGGGAGCCCCGCAGCTGCTGAACGTCCTGCGCGGCGAGATGTCCCTGGTCGGCCCCCGCCCCGACCCGTCGCCGGAGCCCCGCGGGCGGCTGGCCGTACGCCCCGGGATGACCGGGCTCTGGCAGGTCGGGGAGCGGTCCGGGCTGCCGTGGGAGGAGCGGGCCCTGCTCGACCTGCACTACGTCGAGCACCACTGGCTGGGCATGGACCTCGCGATCCTGGCCCGCACCCCGCGCGCCGCCCTCCGCGCACCTGCGCGTACGCCCGCCCGGGCGGCGGGGCCCGCCACCCTCCCGCATAGGGTGACCTGAGCGACACAGATCACCGCGTGCGCGGCTACAGTGCGGCGGGATAAGTGGGTAACCTCAGGCTTGACTGAATAAGTTACTGCCTAGTAATCCGCAGTAATCCGCCTCGCAGGCCCGCCCGAGGAGCCCCCAATGCAACTCGCCGCGATCATCGTGTCGCTGGTCCTGACCGTGGTCGGCGTCGCGCTGCTCGCCCGAGCCGTGGCGCAGATCTACCGGTTCGTGAAGCTCGGCCAGCCGGTCCCGGCGGGCAGCCGCACCGACCGCCCCAAGGAGCGCAGCCTGACGCTCGCCCGGGAGTTCCTGGGCCACAGCCGCATGAACCGCTGGGGCATCGTCGGCTTCGCGCACTGGTTCGTCGCCATCGGCTTCCTCACCCTGCCGCCCACCCTGGCGCAGGCGTACGGCCAGCTCTTCAAGGCGGACTGGGTCCTGCCCGTCATCGGCGGCTTCCTGCCCTTCGAGCTCTACATCGAGTTCATCGGCCTGATGACGGTCCTCGGCATCGCCGTCCTGATCGTGATCCGCCTGCTGTCGCTGCCCTCCCGGGCCGGCCGCAAGTCCCGCTTCGCCGGCTCCAAGGCCTGGCAGGCGTACTTCGTCGAGTACGTGATCCTCACGATCGGCCTGGCGATCCTGGCCCTGCGCGGCCTGGAAGGCGCGATCCACCACGTCGACTCGTACGAGCCCGCGTACTTCGTCTCGTACCCGCTGGTGCTGCTGTTCAAGGGCATGTCGCTGTCCGCCCTCCAGAACGCCATCTACTTCACCGCGATGATCAAGATCGGCACCTCGCTGATCTGGATGATCACGGTCTCGCTGAACACCAACATGGGTGTCGCCTGGCACCGCTTCCTCGGCTTCCCGAACATCTGGTTCAAGCGGAACGCCACCGGCGAGACGGCGCTCGGCGCCCTCCAGCCGATGACGAGCGGCGGCAAGGAGATCGACTTCGAGGACCCGGGCGAGGACGACGTCTTCGGCGTCTCCCAGGTCGAGCAGTTCTCCTGGAAGGGCATCCTCGACTTCTCCACCTGCACCGAGTGCGGCCGCTGCCAGTCGCAGTGCCCCGCCTGGAACACCGGCAAGCCCCTCTCGCCGAAGCTCCTGATCATGTCGCTGCGCGACCACGCGCACGCCAAGGCCCCGTACCTGCTGGCCGGCGGCGGCAAGACCGTGGAGGGCGAGGAGAAGGCCTCCGAGGAGCAGCTGAAGGACGTCCCGGCCGCGGCCCTCGCGGAGGCCGAGCGCCCGCTGATCGGCACGGCCGAGGAGAACGGCGTCATCGACCCGGACGTGCTGTGGTCCTGCACGACCTGCGGTGCGTGCGTGGAGCAGTGCCCGGTCGACATCGAGCACATCGACCACATCGTCGACATGCGCCGCTACCAGGTGATGATCGAGTCCGCGTTCCCGTCCGAGGCGGGCACGATGCTCAAGAACCTGGAGAAGAAGGGCAACCCCTGGGGCCTCGCCAAGAAGCAGCGCGTGGAGTGGACCAAGGAGGTCGACTTCGAGGTCCCGATCGTCGGCAAGGACCTGGAGGACCTCTCCGAGGTCGACTACCTGTACTGGGTCGGCTGCGCGGGCGCCCTGGAGGACCGGGCCAAGAAGACCACCAAGGCCTTCGCGGAGCTGCTGCACATGGCGGGCGTCAAGTTCGCGATCATGGGCGGCGAGGAGAAGTGCACGGGCGACTCCCCGCGCCGCCTGGGCAACGAGCCGCTGTTCCAGCAGCTGGGCCAGGAGAACGTGGCCATGCTGAACATGGCCTTCGGCGAGGACGACGAGGACGAGTCGACGAAGAAGCCGAAGTCGGCGAAGAAGATCGTCTCGACCTGCCCGCACTGCTTCAACACCATCGCGAACGAGTACCCGCAGCTCGGCGGCGAGTACGAGGTCATCCACCACACCCAGCTGCTCCAGCACCTCATCGACGAGGGCAAGCTGGTCCCGGTGACCCCGGTCGACGGGCTCATCACGTACCACGACCCCTGCTACCTGGGCCGCCACAACAAGGTCTACACGCCCCCGCGCGAGATCATGTCGGCCGTCCCGGGCCTGCGCCAGCAGGAGATGCACCGCCACAAGGAGCGCGGCTTCTGCTGCGGCGCCGGCGGCGCGCGGATGTGGATGGAGGAGCGGATCGGCAAGCGCATCAACAACGAGCGCGTCGACGAGGCCCTCTCCCTCAATCCGGACATCGTCTCCACCGCCTGCCCGTTCTGCCTCGTCATGCTGACCGACTCGGTCAACGGCAAGAAGAACGACGGCCAGGCGAAGGAGTCCGTGCAGGTCGTGGACGTGGCCCAGCTGCTGCTGGAGTCCGTGAAGACCCCGGCTGACCCGGAGCCGGAGCCCGCCGGGGAGCCGGAGCCCGAGCCGGCCGCGTAGCGGTACGTGCGCGGTACGGCGTACCGCCGACCGCGCACGAAGACGGACGGCCGGTCCTGCCCCCCGTGGCAAGGACCGGCCGTCCGTCCGTTTCATGGGCCCCCTCGGGTACGGGGGCGGGGGGCGGCGGGCTCAGCCCCGGTCGCCGGAGCCGCGGCGGCGCAGGAGGGCGAAGCCGAGGCCGGCGGCGCCGGCGGCCGCCATGCCGCCGCCCGCCGCGAGCAGCACCGGGCCCTCGCCCGAGGTGTCCCGCTGGAGGCCCTCGGCGCCCGCGCGCACGCCGCCCTTGGGCAGGACGCGCTGGTCAGCCGTGGTGTCAGCCGTCGTAGCGGTCTTCGCCGCCTTGTCAGCGGACTTGCCGGGCTGGCGCCCCGCCCTGGTGTCCTTCTGGACGGTGTACTTCTCGATCAGGCGGCCGTGGAAGTCGTACACCCAGCTGTTGCCGCCCCTCTTGCCGTCGATCACGACGAACGTGGCGTGCTTGCCGTCCATGACGATCTTGTACGTCCAGCCGTCGTTGACGGTGCTCGGGCGCTTGAGGTCGACACCGCCGAGGAAGTTGCCGTTCGGCATGGAGATCTCGACGCGCGGACCCGCGGCCCCGCCCTTGAAGAGCTTGGCGATGCGCCCGTCCGGCATGGTGATCCGGGCGGAGGAGGCGTGCCGGTCGCGGCGCTCGTCCTTCCTGTGGTGCGGCTTCTTCGTCTCGTCCTTATTCGGGTCCTGCTTCTTCGCGCCCTCGACCCAGGAGGTCACGGTGCCGTTCGGCTGGAGGACCACGTGCAGGCCGTTGTGCTGGCCGTACGCGGGCCTGCCGTCCCTGCTGACGAGGGTGTCGAGCTTCGTGCCGTGCGAGAAGACCTCCGCCTCGAAGTGCCCCTTGCCGAAGGAGTACACCTTGGCCACGGACCCGTCGGCGAGCCGCACGCTGGTGACGTAGGAGCGGACCCCGGCCTTGTCCTCGACCCGGTCCTTGGTCGGGAGCACCTGCTGCCCGGGGTCCGCGGGGGAGTCGGCGAGGGCGGAGCCCACGGGCACGGCCAGGACGGCGAGGGCTCCGGCGGCGACGGCGGCGGTACGGACGGTGCGGCGGGTGACGCGCATGACTGTTCCTCGTGGCTTCGCTGGGTACGACGGTGAACGTGACTCGCAGGGGATCTGGGGGATCTGGTGGTCTGCGGTGGCGACACCAACGAAGCTACGGGGGTCATATGTGGGATAGCCGTAGGAAATGTAACGGCTCACATCAGATCGTCATTCAACCCAGTAAACGATAAAAAAGGGATCCCCTAGGGGATGTCACAGCTCAGCCGCAAAGCCCCCTTCTTCCGGCCGCCCGCTCACCGGCCCGGCCCCGACCAGGTACGTTCGATCACGTGGCTGGATTCAGGATCGGACGCGGCCGGGACAACCGCACCCCCCAACAACCCCCGCGGCAGCAGCCGTACGGGCAGCAGCCGCTGCCCCCGTACGGCGGGCAGCCCTATCCCCCGCAGGGACCGCCGCCCCAGCAGCAGTGGCCCGGGCAGGGCGGCACCGGGGGCGGTCACGGCGAGCCGGAGTACTTCGCCGACCCCTCCTACCCGCAGCAGCAGCCGCCCCACGGCGGCGGCCGCCAGCACGGGCAGCACGGGCAGCACCCGGGGCAGCAGCAGTACGGACAGCAGCACGGGCAGCACCCCGCACCCCCGTACGGCGCCCCGCAGGGCCCCGGCGGCTACTCCGACCAGGGGAACGACGCGGGGCACACCCGCGCCTTCTCCATCAGCGACGAGCAGCAGTACGGCTACGGGGACGGCCAGACCTACCGGTCCGGCACGGCGGGCGCCCCGCCCGCCGGCCCCCGGCTGCCCTGGAAGCAGCTCCTGAGCGGCATCGTGATGCGCCCGGGGCCGACCTTCATGCAGATGCGCGACTACCCCGTCTGGGGGACGGCCCTGGCCGTCACCTTCCTGTACGGGCTGCTGGCCGTCTTCGGGATGGACGGGGCCCGCGAGGACGCGATCAACTCGACCCTCTCCAAGGCCGTGCCCATCGTCCTGTCGACGGGCGTCGCCTTCGTGATCTGCGGGCTGATCCTGGGCGCCGTCACGCACACGCTGGCGCGCCAGCTGGGCGGCGACGGGTCCTGGCAGCCCACGGTCGGGCTCTCCATGCTGGTCATGACCATCACGGACTCGCCGCGGCTGCTGTTCGCCGTCTTCCTGGGCGGGGAGAACGCGCTCGTGCAGGTGCTGGGCTGGGTGACCTGGCTGGCCGCCGGCGCCCTGTTCACCTCGCTGATCAGCAAGACGCACGACCTGCCGTGGCCCAAGGCCCTGGGCGCCTCCGCGATCCAGCTGGTGGCGCTGCTCTCGATCATCAAGCTGGGCACCCTGTAGCTGGAGCGGAGCCTGTAGCCCGGGCACACGGGAAGCCCCCGGCACGCGGTACGCGCGCCGGGGGCCCCTGTGTATCAGGCGGGCTTGTGCGCGACCGCGAGCAGGTAGCCCATCTCCGGCAGCATGCCGACCGGCGCCCGGAAGACCTCCAGCATGGGGATGACGCCCTCGCCGTAGCGGCCCACCATCTCGTCGAACCGCGCGTCGACGGCCTCGGTCACCCGTACCGCCGTCCGGCTGGTGTGGGCGCTGATGTCGGCCAGCTCGTCCAGTTCGAAGCCGGCGTCCAGGATGAGCCGGCGGTGGTCGTCGAGCGGCAGCCGCGGAGTGGCCTGCATCTCCTCCGTGAACCGGTCCACCATCTCCTTGTGCTTCCCGGTCAGCGGAGCGGCCAGCAGGTGGTCGGTGACGACCAGGCGCCCGCCCGGGCGCAGCACCCGGAGCATCTCGGCGTAGGCGGCGGGGCGGTCCAGGTGGGGCAGGGTCTCGAAGGACCAGACGACGTCGAAGGAGTCGTCGGGGTAGGGCAGCGCCAGCGCGTCGGCGTACGCGAACGCGACCCGGTCGGCGAGGCCCAGGTCCGCGGAGCGGCGGTTGGCCTCGTCGATCTGCGACACGTTGTTCGACACGCCCACGATCTCGGCCGGGGTGGCCGCGGCCACCCGGAAGGCCGGCAGACCGATGCCGCACCCGATGTCCAGCATCCGGCCGCCCCCGCCGAGACCGGACCTCTCGATCAGCAGGTCCGTCATCCGCTCCGCGGCGACCCGGTTGGAGCTGTCGTCCTCCGGCGAGTACCAGTAGCCCATGTGGAAGTTCTCGTCCCACAGCTCGACGACGAGCTCGTTGGCTATCTCGTAGTAGTTGTTGGTGTCCTCGACCGTAGGAGCGCCGGCCTGGTCTGTACTCATGGGGATCCTCGCTTCGTCTCGTCGGCCGGCGCCTCCGGCGACGCGGCGGCCCGTCGCCTCCGCGGCCCGGGACGCAGCTGCGCGAAGACACCGCACGTCGCCCGTCGGAATCAGCCGTCAGAATCAGTCGTCGGAATCAGTCGTATCGATCATCTTTCGGGCAAACGGAAACCCGAAACCAGCGTGTGCCATCACCGGGGTGCTCTCATCTCCGAACGTGCTGAGCCGGTTCCGGGCCCGCCCACGGCGCATACGACGCATATGACGCACACGACGAAGCCGCCCGCCACCCCGAGAAGGGGTGGCGGGCGGCTTCGTCACGTCACGTCACGCCGTGCCCGGCAGGCGAACGGGGACCGCGGTCAGGCGTCCAGCACCTGGCCCTCGCGCTTCACGACCGGCGGCTGGGTGCTCCACGGGAACTCGATCCAGTCGTCGGTCTTCTTCCACACGTACTCGCACTTCACCAGCGAGTGCGACTTCTCGTAGATGACCGCGGACCGGACTTCGGCGACGTGCCCGAGGCAGAAGTCGTGCACGAGCTTCAGCGTCTTGCCCGTGTCGGCGACGTCGTCCGCGATCAGCACCTTCTTGTCGGTGAAGTCGATCGCCTCGGGGACGGGCGCCAGCATGACGGGCATCTCGAGAGTGGTGCCCACTCCCGTGTAGAACTCCACGTTCACCAGGTGGATGTTCTTGCAGTCGAGCGCGTACGCCAGACCGCCGGCGACGAACACCCCGCCGCGGGCGATGCTCAGGATGATGTCGGGCTCGTACCCGTCGTCGGCGATGGTCTGCGCGAGTTCGCGCACCGCGCGGCCGAAGTTCTCGTAGTCGAGGGATTCGCGTACGTCAGTCACAGTGCTCAGTGTCCTTCGCGGCTCCGGGAGCCGCACTTGGAGTGGTACAGATGCCGCCCACCGGGCTATTCCGGCAGTCCGCCGACCTGGGTGCGGTGGAAGTTCACGAAGGACCGCGAGGCCGTCGGGCCGCGCTGGCCCTGGTAGCGCGATCCGTACCGCTCGCTTCCGTACGGGAACTCGGCGGGCGAGCTGAGCCGGAACATGCACAGCTGCCCGATCTTCATCCCGGGCCACAGCTTGATCGGCAGGGTGGCGAGGTTCGACAGCTCCAGGGTCACGTGCCCCGAGAACCCGGGGTCGATGAACCCGGCCGTCGAGTGCGTCACGAGGCCGAGCCGCCCGAGGCTGGACTTCCCCTCCAGCCTGGAGGCGATGTCCTCGGGCAGCGAGATGACCTCGTACGTCGAGGCGAGCACGAACTCGCCCGGGTGGAGGATGAACGCCTCGTCCCCCTCCGGCTCGACCAGCCGGGTCAGGTCGGGCTGCTCGGCGGCGGGGTCGATGTGCGCGTAGCGGTGGTTCTCGAACACCCGGAAGAACCGGTCGAGACGTACGTCGATGCTGGAGGGCTGCACCATCGATTCCTCGAACGGGTCGATGCGCACCCGTCCGCTGTCGATCTCGGCCCGGATGTCCTTGTCTGAGAGAAGCACGTCCCGAGGATACGCAGTGCGCGCTGACCACCCCAATCGAAGCGGCCCGCGCTACACCGGAACCAGACCCTCCGCCCACCGGGACGGAGGCGGAGACCCCTAACCCTTCACACCCGCCACCGCGAGCGGAACGGCATGCCGCAACCGCGCACAGCGCGGACACCGGATGAGCCGCCCGGGCCCGATCCGGCCGGCATCGAGATGCTGCAGCGGGAACGAGGCGGTGCTGAATACGTGCCCCTCGGCACAACGGACGACGGTGCGCTCCATCGAGTCCCTTTCCCCAAACGAGTCGGCTGGCGACGAATCGCCACATTAGGGGATGAAGAGGATCCGACTCCACCCGCCGCTCCGCCACCCCACGCTACGCCCCAACTCCCGCCCCGCACCCACGTATCCCACCCCGAAAACACCAAAACCCCCGGCCTGTCAGCGCCAGGGGCAGATCATGGGGTAAAGTGTCGAACCAAGCGGCACACCCAGCTGTACCGCAATGCGGATGTAGTTTAATGGTAGAACATGAGCTTCCCAAGCTTATAGCGCGGGTTCGATTCCCGTCATCCGCTCCATGACAAAGCCCCAGGTCAACGACCTGGGGCTTGTTTGTTGTCTAGACCTATCGAGGCCCGCGTGCCATTCGCGTGCCATAACTGCCCTAACGGGGCGTCAGCTTGTCGCCGCGCCTCTTGTGAGGATCACCTCGCCCGAGCGGCCCGACCGGACGTCGGCGGCGAGGACACGAACATGTGCCCGGTCCCAGTCGGGCTGGGCTGCCGACCACGGGCGGGCACCCGCTGGAGCCGGACGGTGGCGTCGATGTCGTCGGCGAGCCTGCGCTGGTGCGCCTTGGTGGAGTGCTGGTAGATCAGCTGGGCCCGCTCCGAGGACTGGCCCGCTCGGACCATGAGGTCCTTCAGCTTGGCACCGGTGTCGGCGGCGAGGGTGTTCCCCGTGTGTCGCAGGTCGTAGAAGCGGAACTCCTTCGGCATGCCGACCGTCTCACGGGCCTTGCGCCACTTCCGACCGAAGGACGTACCACGCATGGGCGCACCCTTCTCGCCCACGAAGACGAGGCCGTCGGGTCCGTCCTCTGCGAACCACTCCAGGTGCCGGCGGACGTCCAGAAGCACGAAGCTGGGCAGCATGATCTCCCGCTTGCCCGCACGCGACTTGGGATTTCCGATCACCCTGCGTCCCGTGTTCAGCTCCGGGGCGGCCCTGCGTACGCGTACCGAGCCCGCGTCGAGATCGACGTCGGCGCGTCGCAGCTCGGCCAGCTCCTCCGGCCGCATGGAGGCGAAGGCCCCCAGCAGGACCATCAGCCGCCAGCGGATCCCGATGGCCTCGGCAAGCGCAAAGACCTGCTCGACGGTGGCAACGGGCCGCTCGTCGGCGTCTTCTCGCCCCGCACCGCGGATCGAGCACGGGTTGCGCCGGATCAGCTCGTCCTCGACCGCCGTCTGCATGATCGCCTTCAGCAGCCGGTAGGACTTGGCCGTCGTGGTCCTGCCAGTAGCCTTCAGCCGTTCCGCGCGCCAGGTCCTGACCTTGGCGGGGCTGATGGCGTTGACGTACGCCTCTCCGAAGGACGGCTCCAGGTGGAGACGCAGGAGCCGTCGGTACAGCTCGTCCGTGGTGGCCGCTATGCCCCGCTCCTCGATCCAACGCAGGGCGTACTCGGCGAACAGCACCTCGCCGGCGGTCGGGTCGATCCAGTCACCGCGGGCCTGGTCGGCCTGGACCTGGGCGAGGAACAGCTCCGCTTCCCGCTTGCTCTCGTACGTCTGCGGGGCGGGCCGCAGCACGCCGTCCGTGCCGGGGTAGCGGGCTTGGTAGCGGCCCGAGGGGAGAGTGCGGATCGCGCCGAAGCTGCGGCGCGGGGCCCTTCTGCGGGAGCGCGGCACTCAGACCACCAGCCCGTAGCCGACGCGGCGCCCGCGGACGGGCTCGACGGTCCGCTCGGCGATGTAGGCAGCCAGCACGCTGTCGGCGATGCGGACGTGCTTGCCAAGCTTGACGTAGCGGATACGCCGTTCGGCGATGAGGCGGCGGATGAAGCGCACGCCCGTGCCTAGCCGCTCTGCGGCTTCCTCGACTGTGAGCAGGCGATCGTTCGTATTCACCTCCTTCACGACAGCGGATTCCTCGGCAATTGTTTTCCGACTCGCCCCACCCGCTCCATCGACGGCAAGGCTATTGCGGGCAGGGGTTATCGGCGATCGACGCAAGAGTTCCCTCTCATGAAATGGGCAGGGGTACGGCAAGGGACGGGACAGCGGGCGTACCGACAGCACCAATGGTCTGGAGAATCCCCGGTTTCGGAAACCGGGGATCGTCGGCTATATTTCGCCCGCTCCGGCTGCCTGGGGACGCTCCGGCGCGTTCATGAGCAAGGTCTGGGGCGGCGTTCCGAGGGCGGCGGCGATGGCGACGAGGTCGTCGACATCGCAGCGTCGGACTGTGCGCTCTATGCGGGAGAGCGCGGTGAAGGTCATGGGTCGGCCGAGGGCGCGGATGCGGGCGGCGAGCTGGCGCTGGGAGTAGCCGCGGGCGGCACGGGTGCGCTCGATGGCGCGGGCGGCGGCTCGACCTGCGGGGCCGATTTCAAGAGATCGTGGTGGCATTGGTGTGTTGTAACTTCCGCTGCGACCCTATGGGAACCCCTTTCCTGTCTGCCGTCAGCGATGCGCTCGATGACAGCAGCAATTTCGGTGACCGGGATTCGGGGGATACGGTTCTGGGCCGGAAACCCTTCAGGAGTTCTAGAGCCAGCTCTGGACTTCTGGGTCTGGTGTGTGGCTGTGTTGTCCACGCACCCCGGCCACGCCGGATTTCCCTTCCCAATTCCCGAGAGGTGACCGCTAGCGCGGCACCGGCAAAGGAGCCGCCCCCTTGATGCCCAATACCCCTGACCCCATCACCGCCCCGCCCAAGGCGGTCTGGCCGCCGGTGGCCGTACCCGGGCAGCCCGATGCCCACCGGACCGTCCCGGCGGACTCGGCCGTGGAACCGAAGGCTTCGCTGCCACAACCCGTCTCCGCTCCGATCGGTCCCCGCACGCAGGGCGACCGGGTGCTGGCCGATCTGGCCGCGCAGATCGAGCGGTACGTGGTTCTGCCGAGCCCCGAGGCGCTCACAGCGGTGACGCTGTGGGTGGCGGCCACGCACCTGCAGTCGGTCTGGCAGCACGCGCCGCGCCTGGCGGTGGTGGGTCCGGCGAAGCGGTGCGGGAAGTCGCGCCTCCTGGACGTGATCACCGAGACCGTCCACGATCCGCTGATCACCGTGAACGCCTCGGCTGCGGCGATCTTCCGGTCGATCAGCGAGTCGGATCCGCCGACCCTACTGGTGGACGAGGTCGACACGATCTTCGGCTCGGCGAAGGTCGCGGAGAAGAACGAGGAGCTTCGGGGCCTGCTCAACGCAGGCTTCCAGAAGAGCCGTTACACGCTGCGCGTCGCCGGACCGAACCACGAGGTGGTCCGCTTCCACACCTTCGCGATGGCCGCCCTCGCCGGCATCGGCGATCTGCCCGACACGATCATGGACCGGTCCGTGGTGATGCGGATGCGTCGCCGCCGGAACGGCGAGACCGTCTCGGAGTTCCGCGCCTTCCGCGACACCCCTGCCCTGCACGCGGTACGCGACCGCCTCGCCGCGTGGCTGCGCCCGCGCGGGAAGGAGGCCACGAGGCTCATGCCCGTCTCCATGCCGGTGGAAGACCGGGCTGCGGACACGTGGGAGGCGCTGGTCATCGTCGCGGATCTCGCCGGAGGGGACTGGCCTGAGCGTGCCCGAACCGCATGCCGGGTGATGACCGCGCATGAGGCCGCCCTCGACCAGGACAACTCGCTGCACACCCGCCTCTTGGTCGACATCCGCCGCGCCTTCGCAGCCTGTGGCGACCCAGCTGCCCTACCCACCAGGACGATCCTCACCATGCTCAACCGTGACGAGGAGGCGCCCTGGGCCAACGACGGCGCCCAGGGCCTGATCCCGCGTCGCCTGCAGATCCTGCTGGATCCCTTCGCCATCAGGTCGTCCACGCGCCGCTTCCCCGAGGGGACCCAGGCCAAGGGCTTCACCCGCGCCCAGTTCGTGGACGCATGGGACCGGTACTGCCCGTCCGAGACCCCGTCGGAGCCGTCCGGGACGTGACCGTCCCGACTCGTCCCACTCGTATCAGCGCAGGTCAGCGCAGGGACGAGTCGCAAGGGCGGGACGGGTGGACCCGTACCACGCCACATCCAAGGGCCGGCGGCCAGCTCTGGCGGCCCACCTGCCGCACCCGTCTCTTTCGCACTCGTCCCACCCGTCCCCAGGCAGGTCAGCACAGGGACTGCTCGCCGCGCCGGGACGAGTCCAACCCGTACCGCTCTGCTACCCGTACCACCTCTGACCAGGCACGGGACGAGTGGGACGAGTCTTCACCCGCCACGGCGGCCACCGCTGGCAGCCGCCTCCACCACCTCTGGGAGCCCCACGCTTGCCCACGCACAACCCCGCCTCCACCTCCTCTGCCCAGCCTCTCCGGATATCCCTGGCTGAGGCGATCCGCACCGGAGTGGCCCTGATGGCCCTGGCTGCGTTCGCGCTCTCCTACGACGCGCTGCGCCAGATGGCCGCTGCCAGCCACATCCACCCCGCGCTCACATACGCCTTCCCGCTGGTCGTCGACGGGTTCATCGCCATCGGCATCGGCGCCCTGCTCGTGCTGCGGACCGTCCACTTGCGAGCCCGCCTGTACGTGGCCGGCCTGGTCAGCCTGGCCACCGCCACCAGCATCTGGGCGAACGTGCTCCACGCCGTCCGCCTCAACCAGCAGACCGGCCACACGGGTCTCCTACTGGACGACCTCACCGTCGGCGTCATCTCCGCCATCGCCCCGCTCGCCCTGGCCGGAGCCGTCCACCTCTACCTCATCGTCCAGCGCCACCCGGCACACCCGGAGCCACAAACCCCGGCCCCCACTATTAACAGGCCCGTGCGCCCGCGGCCCGGACGTGGCTCGGCCGCCGCGCCCGCCCCGCAACCCGCTGAAGAGGTGACTCAGCCACAACTCGAGCAAGTGGCTGAGGGCGGGAATCCGCCCGTCGAACGCTCCGGGCAGACCGTCGCCACCTTCGAGCAGGTGATCGAGATCGGGCGCGCGGCCCCGCGGGGCCGGGGCGGCAGGGTCTCGCGCCGCCGCATCGAGGAGGCCGTTCGCGCCAAGGGTCTGGGCGCCGGCAAGGACCTCCTCGAAAGGGCCAAGAAGGATCTCCAGGCCGAACTCGATGCCGTCCAGGCGGACGCCGCCTGACTTCCACCGCCGCTGCTCGCCCCACGGAACACGCGAAGGGGCGGCGCACTCGCCCCGTCCCCGGTCGTCTCCCCGTCGCACCGCCGCCATCCGAAGGCCCGCACGAGGCACGAACAGCACACCCTCGTCGCCAACGACCGCAGCAGCCTGAACCGCTCACCATCGTTCCGGCTGGAGCAAGTTATCGGCTAAGACACTCTTCCCCGGCGGGGAAGAGTGTCTTAGCCGATCCCGCCCCTGGGGTGGCGGGAGCGGACCGGAGCCAGGGGGCACCGGTCCACCATGCAGCGACCGAGGGCGGATCGCAGCCTGAGGAGAAGTCCGCACCCCGGCGCAAGCGCTCGCCGAAGCGGACGGTGGCCCGAACGCCGCCACCATCAATGGCGGTGGCCATGTTCGCCCGGGAGCACAGCAGGTGGTCCCGCAGAAGAACGCCCGAGGCGTTCAGCGACTGAACGGCGCGAGGGTCCCGGCGCTGATGGCGCCCCGCAGGACGTGGTCGATCTCCTCGGGCTTGAGGTCGATGCCGTCGAGCCCCTCCACGGTCAGCGGGATCTCCTCCAGCGCGTACTCGCCCCGGCCTTCGGCGCTGAACTCGGGACCGCTGCGGTCCTCGAAGGACCAGGTCGCGACGCGGGCGAGGTAGAAGAGCTGACGCTCGTCGTCGGTCTCCATCGTGTGGAGGAGCCGGACGATGTCGGCCTTCCCCGCGATCTCCTCGTGGATCTCCCGATGGAGGGCGGCCTCCCGAGACTCGTCGCCGGCTTCGACACCACCACCGGGCAGCACCCAGTACGTCGGGATTCCGGGCTTGGTACGGCGGATTACCAGCATCGTGTCGTCAGCGGTGACGAGGACGGCGCGGACTCGTTCGATCATGTCGCTCTACCTCCTTGCTTGCTGACGGTCTCGGTACAGCAGCCAGTCCAGGCGACGCCACTCGCCTCGAAGGCCTTCGTCAGCGGTTCAAGGCCACATCGAGGTGCTCTTGTACCGGCTCGAACAGGCCGTAGGGGACGTACTGCGGAATCTCTGCATGAGCAACCCACGCGAGCTCGGCCAGCTCCTCGGTGTCCGCGACGTGCGCGTTTCCGCCGATCACCTCGCAGGCCGTGTAGGACATCAGCCGACCAGTCGCCGGGTGGACCCGCTCACCCAGCAGCTGCACCGACTTCACCGTCAGCCCCGTCTCCTCCTGGGTCTCGCGCACGGCCGCATCCTCCCGGCCTTCGCCGGGCTCGACCTCGCCAGCCGGGAACTGCCAGGAGAGCTGGCCCTCGCTGACCCTGCGCCGCACCATGAGCACGCGCCCTTCGTGCACCACGATGGCCGCAGCGATGCCCGGTCGTTCCTCAGCGTTCTGCTGCATCACGTCTGCTCCTCCAAGACGGCCAGGATGGGTGGGAAGATCGTATCGACGGGGATGAATCGGGTGAGTGAGTTTTTCGGAACCCACATAACGTCCGCGTTCTCCGCAGCGTCGGCGTTGGCCGCCTCGCCCGCCAGGTACTCGCACAGGAAGTAGTCGCAGAGCACCCCGGTCACCGGGTGGAGGCGGCTCCCCAGCTCCTGGCGTACCGCGCAGTGGACCCCTGTCTCATCCAGCGTCTCCCGCACCGTGGTGGTCTCGGCCCTGCCGCCGGGTTTGATCACGCCGGCGGGGAACTGCCAGGTGATGCCCGACGCGTCGTCGTGCCGTCGGCACACCAGCAGGACCTGATCGTCACGGGTGACCACAGCGATGGCGACTCGGAGCGCCTGGGCGCCAGCGGGACTCGGCGTGGCCGGTCGGTATTCGTTCGCGACCAGCAGGGAGAACCGTTGACGGGCTGCCGACGGGGCCTGCTCGTGGGCTGAGTCCAGGAGTTGCTGCATCTCCTTGCGCGGCACGACGGCGGGGTCGGCGTGCCAGGCTGCGACGGTTCGGACGGCGATGCCGAGCTGGGCAGCGAACTGCTCGTTGGTGAGCCTGAGCGCGGACTGAAGGATGCAGGCGTACCGCCCGCTCCAGAGCTCGATGACCTCCACACGCCGCCCCTTCGTCGTCGCCGCTCTCGATGCAGGAACCCGCGTGCCGAAGGTGCACTCCGACTGCACTGGCGTTTCATGGTCGCGCAAGGCGTACCCCGGAAGAATCGGAGGCATCGGGAGGGAAATTCGCCTGATCAACGTTCCGGATCCGGGACCAGCCCGCGAGGCGTAAGCGCGACCGGACGACCACAAGGAGATTTTAGATGCGTGCTCGCTTCGGGTAGGGGAGACAGCGAGGTTGGCTCAATTCGATTCCTTGATCCATTCCCCACAGAGGCCGTATCTGCCTCCGACAGCCGCAGGACACCGATGCTCAGCCTGCCCGCTTCGCCGACGCCGGTAACCTCAGCAGGTGACGGCTGATCGCCCGTCATCTCCGGTTGCTAGCAAGGCGAAAGGGAGACAATGCCCGAGGATCAGGCACACACCGTGGAGCGCACGCTCGTCCTGCTGAAGCCCGATGCGCTGGCGCGTGGCCTGGCAGGCAGGATCATCACGCGATTCGAGGACGCCGCGCTGAAGATCGTCGGAACGAAGATGAAGTGGATGGACGAGGAATTCACTCGCCGCCACTACTTCGACCTCGAAGAGCGTCTCGGGGCGGAGGTCTACAACGTCACCTCCACTTTCATGCAGCAGGGGCCGGTAATCGCCCTGGTGCTGGAGGGCTACGACGCCATCGCCACGGTCCGCAAGATCGTGGGAAGCACCTACCCGAACCAGGCGCCCGCCGGCACCGTGCGAGGCGACCTCTCGCACTACAGCGCCGCGGCCAGCATCGCCTCCGGCAAGGCCGTCGCCAACCTCGTGCACGCCTCCGGCAACGCGGAGGAGGCCAAGCAGGAGGTGGAGCTGTGGTTCGACAAGGACGAGCTGCAGGACTACAAGACGCTGGCCGAGATCTACACGTACTGACGGCGGAGCACGGCGTCACCGGTGGGACGCCGACGCGTTGAACACCACTGGGGTACGACCGTCTGATCTGAGAGGGCACCATGACCAACCAGACCCGCCTGGCCTCCACCGACGAACTGGAGTCGATCTTCCAGCGTGAGCTGGTGAGCGACCGCTGGGCGGCGACCGAGACCGCCTACGCCCTGGCAGTACGCCACCGCGACCTGGGCAACTGGCCCGCGTCCCGGGAGTGGGTCCAGCAGTGCCTGCGTCTCCTGGAGGGCTTCCCCAGCGAGACGGAGGAGCAGGTCGCCACGAGCCGCCCGTCGGTGGGTGGCGTCCAGCTGCCCACGTACCTGCACTCCGGTGTGGTCCAGGCCCGCTTCGGCGACCTGGGCTGACACAGCAGAGCTCCACGAACGGTGCGGCGGGGCCCCGGCCCGGCCGCACCGCTCGCCCCACCCCCATTCCGAGCACCAATTCCATAGCGCCTGGCCAACCGGACAGGGCCCCCACGCCAGGGTCCGGCTGGCTTCGCCATGCCTGAAACGAGGAGACACCACCCCGTGGCCATCGAGATCGAGATGCGGGCCCGCTTCCCCAAGGAGTCCCACGACCAGCTGGTCGCCCGCCTGAAGGCGGATGGCGAGGACCTCGGCAACGACGACAAGCACATCTACTTCTACGTGCTGCCCGACCAGCTGCTGAAGGTCACCGACAACACCGCCGCCGGCACCGCCAAGATCACCCTCAAAGGGAGCAAGATCGGACAGGGCTCCGCATTCGCGGAGACGGAGTTCGCGATCGCCCCCGCCGACGTGTCCGCCGCGGTGAAGGTGTTCAACAGCCTCGGCTTCGAGGCCGCCATGCACGAGGCGTTCAATTTCCGGCACAACTACCGCTTCGACGGCGTCGAGATCGCGGTCAAGTGGAGCGAGGCGTGGGGCTACCACGCCGAGTTCGAGCTGCTGCTCAGCGACGACGCCTCGGACGCCGCCCGCGACGAAGCAACGGCCAAGATCATGGATGTGGCGGCGGAGCTGGGCATCACGCTGATGACCGAGCAGGAGCTGGCCGATTTCACCGCCGCCTTCGAGGCCGCCGAGCAGGAGCGGAAGGAGCGCGAGCAGCAGGCCGCGCCCCTCAGGTAGGAGCACGTCACCGCGGAGACCACCAAGGGGGTGGGCACACATGAGCACGACCCCAGCAACCGCAACCCTGATCGGCCAGGCTGCCCGTCGGCAGCTGCCGCTCCACCAGTACATGGACCGGGCCACCGTCGAGTGGATCGAGGAGAACCGGCCCGACTTCACGACGACAGCGCAGCCGGCCTTGGCTTCGGCTGCGCGGAGTCTGCTGAAGCAGTCCGCGCTTCCAGCCGCCTGGATGGCGACGCCTCGCCTGTACACCTCGATCCACGGCGTCCGTCACAGCATGCGTACGGCCGCACTGGCTGCCGTACTCGCCGACAGCAACGGGCTCGACGACGCCGACACCGCCACGGTGGTCGTGGCCGCGGCCGTTCACGACTGCCAGCGCCGTCACGACAAGAACGACCAGGGGCACGGGGCCCGCGCGGCCATCTGGCTCGCCGCGAATGCCGACACCGTGTGGGGCCACTTCGGCCTCACGGCCACCCCCCGCCGGATCGTGCAGGCGGCGACCGCCGTCCGCCTGCACGACGTCCCGTACGACGCTTTCACCGCGGACGACTGGCACGACCACGCGAAGGCGGAGTCGCTGGCGGACATCTTGAAGGCGGCCGACGCCCTCGACCGGTACCGGCTGCCGAAGGCCACCTGGTGGCCGGACGCCCGGCACGTCCGCGAGCCGGCCTTCGACCAGTACCGCGGCCTGGCCTTCGACCTGGTCCTCACCTCCGAGAAGGCCCACCTGGCAGGGGCCAGCAGCCCCGAGGCCGTCCGCTTCGCGCTGGCCCAGGCAGGGCTGGTGTGACCATGGACTTCCTCGACGCCTACCACCTGTGGGCCGATGCCCACGCCTTCTACGGCAGCGGCCTCATCCCCAGCCCCGCCGACCCCGTCGACCCGCTCACGGCCCAGGCCGCGACATGGGACCAACGCCTCGCGGAGGGCACCCCGAACGGCCAGCTGCTGCGCCGCAACGCCCTCTTCGACGCCCTGAGCGGCGAGGGCAAGCTGCACCTCCTCCACGTCACCCACGCACTGGAGGAGATCAACCAGGAGGGCATGCTCTACCCCTCCGGCGGCTGCCTCGTCGGAAGCATCTACTGCGCCCCGCTCACCCCCACCGAGCAGGGCTTCCGCATGCACAACCTGGCCTCGTACGTCCTGACCAGGGAGGCGCCGGCCTTCCTGGCCAAGCTCGGCATCACCGACCGCAGGCCCACCCCACTGATCATCGAGATCGACACGCCGCCGGAGTCGTACCGGGGGCTGGCCGGCATCGACTACCTCAGGCTGGGACTCATCCATCTGCAGATCTACAGCCACCTCGAGTACCTGCTCAGCAAGAACGAGCGGCACCAGCTCCGCGAGACCGTCGTGGCCCGCGTCAAGAACTCGACCGCTTTCCTCGCCACCGCCGCCACCGTGGCCTACCAGGGCACAGCCATCGCCCCGAAAGCCTTCCTTCAGCAGCTCGACGAGACCATCCCCCGCCTCCCGATCCTCGGCTACCTCTACTTCGAAGCCGTGGCGGAGTACCTGATGCTCCACTCCACCTCGCGCCACACCCGCCGCCTGGCGGAACTGGGGGAGCTGAACAACTGGCTCTACAAGGAGCTGCTGTTCGCCTCCTTCCCCGCCCTGTCCGGCAAGTTCGACCTCGCGAAGTTCCGCCCCCGCCCCGACGAGCTGGCCACGCTCCTCCGCCGTGTCGATCCCGCCATCGACCCCGAGCACGCCGCCACGTACCTCGTCGAGCGCATCAGCCACCTCGTGGCCGCACGACTCTTCACCCCCGGAGAGATCCCCGAAGCCTGGCACCACACCCGCTGGGAGTTCGACGCCCTCGCCACCCAGCTCGGCCCGCTCCTGGGCCACCTCATCCACCGGGAGCTGCGCACCTTCGGCCGCTACCCCGACTTCTACTTCTACTTCGACCAGTACAAAGCGCTGCAAGCCTGGAACTACTGGAACCACATGGACATCGTCGCCCCGTTCAACGGCACGATGCCCAAGGGCGAGATCGGCGTCAACCCGGCCTACCCCAACCTGGCCTACCGCATCTGGCGCGCCGAGCAGGACGACACCGGCCACCTCCACCCGGCCGAGGAGCTCTCCCTCACCATCGCCCCACGCCTGGTGGACATCAAGTACACCCTGATGCGCAACAAGCAGTGGACCGCCCCGGCGCCCAGCGCCGCGTAACCCACCACCTCACCCACAGCACCACCTCACCCAGCCCCCTTCATGATCAGGAGCCCTGTCATGAGCACCTCCGGCATGCCCTCGGTCGACCTCCTCGGCGAGCAGATCGCCTCACTCCTCGACGACCCGGCCACCACCCACGGGCTGGGCCGCGGCCTCCGCGCCGCCGCTCGCGAGATCGAACTCCACCGCTACCACCACACCAGTCGGCGTGCCTGGCCCAACGGCCGCATCGACGACAAGCCCGCCAAGGTCCAGATCGGCGGCGGAGCCCACCGGATCGACGGCTTCTTCAACATCGACGCCGTCCCGCCGGCCGACCTGCTCTGGGACGTCCGCGAGGGCATCCCCCTGCACGACAACACCGCCCAGACGCTGTTCTCCGAGCACTTCCTGGAGCACATCGACTACCCCCGCTCGGCCAAGCAGTACGTCATCGAGGCCCACCGCGTCCTCGCCCCCGGCGGCCAGATCATCACGGGCGTCCCCGACGCCGGCTTCGCCCTCAGCCGCTACCCCGGCTCCCTCGACACCTCCGCCGAGATGGTCGAGCGCTGGTATGCCAAGCGGAACTGCCTCGGCGACATCAACACCCAGCTCGACCTCGTCAACCTCGTCTTCCGCGACCAGGACGACGACCCCAAGTACACCCAGCACCTGTGGGCCTACGACCACGAGAAGCTCGTCCAGCTCTTCACCGAGGCCGGCTTCTCCACCGTCGAGCCGTGGACCTTCGACTCCGCCATGGCCAACCCGAAGCGCCACTGGGGCAGCGTCTACGTGATCGCGACGAAGTAGCCCGCGAGAGCCGGCGAGCCCCTGGGAGGCACCCCTCCCGCCGCCCGGGGGCCGCCTCCTTAGCCACGGCACACCGCCTGCCACCTGGCCACGCCGCCGAGGAAGCCACCCGCATGAGCCAGCCCGTCCCTCTCGTCAGCGACCTCTCGCTCGCAGCCATCCCGAGCGCCGCCTTCTGGGCCCGCTGCCACACCGTCGACGTACTCCGCCGCTGGGACTTCCCCGCCGAAGGCACCGAAGTGGCACGCCTTCTCGTTTCGGAACTCACCACCAACGCGATCGAGCACGCACGCCCACTGGGGCCTTCAGATGCCGCACGGCCCGCTCCGGACATGATCCTGCTGCGGCTCTGGCCGAGCCCGACGGGCGTCGTCCTGCAGGTCGGCGACAGCGACCCCCGCCCGCCGACGCCCCAGTCCCCCAGCGACAGCGCTCTGGGCGGCCGTGGCCTCATACTCACCGCCGCCATGGCCACGCGCTGGGGCTACCACCCCCGCCGTCCACACCCCGGCAAGTTCGTCTGGGCGGAGGTGCCGGCCCAGCCCTCGGCCGCCATCAGCGAAGCACCCGATGGGCGAAGCCAGAGCAGCCCGCTCCTTCTGGGCCAGGTCCTCACCTCACTACGGGAGCTCTAGCAATCCAGCCTGCCCTGGGCATCTCGCGGCAGGTCCAGCGGGCCCAGAGCCGAGATTGGGCGGTTCCCAGACCGGAACAGCCGCCTGGACCCGCGCCTTACCGATGCGAGCACGGCGCGGGCCAGTCCGGCAGAGTGCTGTAGGGACAAGAAGCTCATCAAGGGGCAGTGTCCCGCTGCTGGCCGCATTGCTTCGCTCGACGAACGACGCAAGCTCCTGCGCGGCCCACCGCTCCTGCCTCCGTCCCGCGCAACAGCCGACGGCGCCACGAGGCGATGCAGCGCAGCTGTGACTTCCTGGCCCCCTCCTTTCATGGGGCTCGGTGGGTAGGTTGCGGAGTGTTCCCCGCCGACTGACTACCTGGTGGGCGCACCCGGAGCCTTCGAGGGGCGCCAAGGCCAAAGGGTCACGCCGTGCGCCTTGGCGCCCCTCGAGACCCCCGGGTGCGAGCAGAGCTTGCTCGACCGGCGTGGAACAAGGTCCTCCTGACCCCGTGATGCGTCGGTGGACGTCGCTGGGCCGTGACTCCAGCACTCCGTCCGACACTCCGAAGCGTGGAGTGGCTCGCTCGCACGATCACTGGGCCGTGGGCCTCACGTCACACCGCTAAAGTCAGTAGCTGGCTGATGGCACAACGGAGGGCGTTAAGTGGCACTCAAGAAGTCCGACCTGTACAGCTCCCTATGGAGCAGCGCTGACGAGCTCCGCGGCTCCATGGACGCGAGCCAGTACAAGGACTACGTCCTGACGTTGCTCTTCGTGAAGTACGTCTCGGACAAGGCCAAGGCCGACCCGTACGCGCTCATCGAGGTCCCTGCGGACGGGTCCTTCGACTACCTGATCACGCTCAAGGGCAAGTCCGACGTCGGCGAGAAGGTCAACGTCGCGATCCGCAAGCTCGCCGAGGCCAATGACCTCCAGGGCGTCATCAACAACGCCGACTTCGACGACCCCACCAAGCTCGGCTCTGGCAAGGAGCTTCAGGACAAGGTCTCCAACCTCATCGGCATCTTCCAGGACATGGACTTCTCCGGCTCGAAGGCCGAAGGAGACGATCTCCTCGGTGACGCGTACGAGTACCTGATGCGCCACTTCGCGACGCAGTCCGGCAAGAGCAAGGGCCAGTTTTACACGCCGGCCGAGGTCTCACGCGTAATGGCCCAGCTCCTGCAGATCCCAGCTGGCACCCCGAAAGCAAGGACGGTCTACGACCCGACCTGCGGATCAGGCTCCTTGCTGATCAAGGTTGCCGACGCCGCTCCGAACGGCCTGACCATCTATGGCCAAGAGAACGACAACGCCACCTGGGCTCTTGCCCGGATGAACATGATCCTGCACGGCAACGAGACCCACGACATCGCGCAGGGCAACACTCTCTCTGACCCCAAGTTCCGTCAAGGCGACAAGCTCGACACATTCGACTACCTGGTCGCTAACCCGCCGTTCTCGGTAAAGACGTGGACGAACGGGTTCGAGAAGGATTACGGCCGCTTCGACGGATACGCCTGGCCGCCGGACAGAAACGGCGACTATGCCTTCTTGCTGCACATGGTGAAGTCACTCAAGTCGACTGGCAAGGGCGTGGTTGTCCTTCCGCACGGCATCCTCTTCCGTGGCAACACCGAGGCAACCATCAGAACCGAGTTGGTCAAGCGGGGGCTCATCAAGGCAGTCATCGGCCTGCCGGCGAACCTCTTCTACGGCACAGGCATTCCGGCCTGCCTCCTTGTCCTCGACAAGAAGGATGCCCAGTCGCGAACCGGCATCTTCATGATCGATGCCTCGAAGGGCTTCGAGAAGGACGGTCCGAAGAACCGCCTCCGGCCGCGGGACATGCACAAGATCGTCGACGCCTTCGTCAACCAGAAGCAGATCGACCGCTACTCACGCATGGTGCCACTGCGCGAGATCTCCGGCCCCAAGAACGACTACAACCTCAACCTCCCGCGCTACATCAACA
The DNA here is from genome assembly GCF_055600495.1 of Streptomyces sp. NPDC038213. Lineage (NCBI taxonomy): Bacteria > Bacillati > Actinomycetota > Actinomycetes > Kitasatosporales > Streptomycetaceae > Streptomyces > Streptomyces sp. NPDC038213. Next base: position 373,762 of record NZ_JBVJYM010000005.1, on the reverse strand, counting down.
GCTCGGAGCCCGAGGACATCCAGGACCTGCATGCCCACCTCCAGGGAGGCATCCCGAACCGCGACCTCGACGCTCTGCAGCCGTACTGGGATGCCTTCCCAAGCCTCCGCGCAGCGCTCTTCAAGCCGCTCCGCGACGGCTACTCGGAACTGACCATCGACACGGGGGACATCCACGGCAAGGTCACTGGCTCGAACGAGTATCAGGCCTTTGCGCAGGGCACTGCCGACACGGTGGCCAGCTGGTGGGCCAACAAGCGCGAGGTACTGACGGGCATTACCAGTGCGACCCCCGCCAACGACTTGATCCATGACATCTCCGAGGCCCTTCTTGACGCCTTCCGTCCGCGCCCACTGATCGACGAGTACGGCGTATATGAGCAGCTGATGAGCTACTGGCACGCCTCTATGCACGACGACGTCGCGCTCATCGTCAGCGAGGGCTGGGACGATGCAGCGAAGCCTCGGCTCGCCCGCACCTGGAAGGACAAGAACAACAAGCCCAAGTACGAGAACGCTCACATCATCACCGGAACCCGTGCGAACGCCAAGCGCTGGGTCATGGACCTCATCCCACCCGAGTACGTGATCGCGCGATTCTTCCCGAGCGAAAAGGCCGAGCTCGATGCGCTCATCACCGAGCATGAAGTCGCGTCGCAGGCGCTCGAGGAGTACGCCGAAGAGCATGCCGTCGAGGACGGTCTCCTCTGGGAAGCCGTCGAGGACGACAAGATCACCAAGAAGCTCGCCACCGCTCGACTGCGCGTCGCCATGCACGAGGGTGCGGAGGATGACGAGATCCAAGCCCTCCAGCGTGTACTCAAGCTGTACGAAGCGGAGGCTGCTGCCAAAAAGGTGGTCAAGGAGGCGACTGCCAAGCTCGAGCAGCTCGCGCTTGCGCAGTACACGAAGCTCACCACCGACGACATTCAGTCGCTGGTTATCGGCGACAAGTGGGGCGGCACGATCACTGGGCGAATCGGCGGCGAGGTCACTGATCTCGGGGCAACATTGGTGCGACGCCTCGGGGCCTTGGCCGACCGGTACGATTCGACTATCGGGGAACTCGAAGAGAAAATCATCGAGTTGAAGGACAAAGTTGCTGCACACCTTGCCGCAATGGGGATCGCGCCGTGACTAACGAGTGGACGACTCTGGGCTCTGTTACGACTTGGCTATCTGGTGGGACCCCGGCAAGGTCCAACCCAGCCTACTGGGGCGGCAGCGTGCCCTGGATCTCCGCCTTCACGCTGAAGGCGACGCGGCTCAGTACCTCAGATCAGTTCCTCACGTCCGCCGGAGTTGCGGCAGGGAGCAGGGTCGCACCCGAGGGGGCGACGCTTTTGCTCGTGCGCGGCATGGCGCTCCACCGCGAGGTTCGCGTAGGGCTAGCGACAAGACCACTCGCTTTTAATCAGGACGTTAAGGCGTTGGTTCCTGCCACTGGTCTTGAACCCGAGTTCCTCGTGCACTCGCTGCGGTCTCGGGAAAGCCAGATCCTGAAGTTGGTCAGTTCAGCCGGTAGCGGCACCGGGGTACTTGCTACTGATCGTTTGATGGCGCTTCCACTTTGGCTGCCGTCTCGGGACGTCCAACAAGGAATTTGCCGGGCGATCCGCGACGCGGACAACCTCACCGGGTCGCTCGAGCGCCTGATCGCCAAGAAGCGAGACATCAAGCAGGGCTTGATGCAGGAACTCCTCATGGGCACCACCCGCCTACCGGGCTTCACTGATCGGTGGTCGGAGAGCACGGTGGGTGATGTTGCCGCGGTCAAGACCGGTCCGTTCGGAAGTGCCCTTCACGAGGAGGACTACGTATCCTCTGGAACGCCAATCATTACAGTTGAACACCTCGGGGAGTTCGGAGTCAGCGCCGAAGGAGCGCCAATGGTCTCAGCCGACGACCGATGGCGACTTCGCTCGTACACTCTCAGGGAAGGGGACGTGGTTTTCAGTCGAGTGGGCTCAATTGACCGCAATGCTCGAATTGGGAAACGAGAAGCCGGGTGGCTTTTCTCAGGACGACTTCTGAGGGTGCGCTTCGACGCTAGCGCAGCCGACTCCCTGTTCATGAGTTACCAGCTGCGAAGCGAAACGTTCCGGGAACGAGTTCGCTCAGTTGCGGTAGGCCAAACGATGCCGTCACTGAACACGAAGATTCTGAGCGGCATCCCGGTCACACTTCCTCCGCTCGCCGAGCAGCGTGCAATTTCGACGGTACTTCGTGATGCCGACACGGAAATCACGGCACTCGAGCGCCGCCTCGAGTCCGCTCGAAGCATCAAGGTCGGCATGATGCAAGAACTTCTTACCGGTCGCACGCGAATTTCACTAGAGGCCGCCTCATGAGTATTGTTGGACAGAAGGAACGAGCGACCCAGAACCGCATTGTTGCGCTCTTCCAGGATCGTCTGAAGTACGAATATGGCGGGAACCTGGAGGACCAGGACAACACCAACGTCGACGAGGCGCTGCTTCGAGAGAACCTATTGGCACGCCGCGACAGCAACGGGCAGCCGATCTACGGCGAGGAGACTGTTGGACGCGCCGTTCAGCAGCTCCTGACCGCGGTCTCACTCGGCGGGGGACAGTCCCTGTACGACGTCAACCGCAAGGTCTACGACCTGTTGCGCTACGGCGTGAAGGTGAAGCGTGATGTCGGCGAGAACTTCGAGACCGTCTGGCTCATCGACTGGACCGCCCCGGACGCGAACCACTTCCTCGTGGCGGAAGAGGTCACGATCAGAGGCCAGCACACTAAGCGCCCCGACATCGTGCTCTACGTCAACGGCATCGCCCTCGGCATCATCGAGCTCAAGCGCTCATACGTCAGCGCCAGCGAGGGCATCCGCCAGAACATCGGTAACCAGAAGCAACACTTCGTGCGGCCATTCTTCACAACGGTCCAAATGCTGTTCGCTGGCAACGACGTGGAGGGCCTGCGCTATGGCGTCATCGAGACGCCGGAGAAGTACTGGCTGGAGTGGAAAGAGGCAGGGGAGGAGCCGAACCCGCTCGACCGCTCACTGATGCAGATGTGCTCCAAGGAACGCTTCCTGGAGCTCGTTCACGATTTCATCGTCTTCGACTCCGGTGTCAAGAAGGCTGCTCGTCACAACCAGTTCTTCGGCGTCAAGGCAGCGCAGGAGCGCATACGCTCCCGCGAGGGCGGCATCATCTGGCACACCCAGGGCTCGGGCAAGAGCCTGACCATGGTCTGGCTTGCGAAGTGGATCCAGGAGAACCAGACCGACCCCCGCGTACTCATCATCACCGACCGCACCGAGCTCGACGAGCAGATCGAGAAGGTGTTCGGCGGCGTCAACGAGAAGATCATTCGCTCGCGCTCCGGCGCCGAGATGATCACGCTCCTCAATCAGAGCCATCCATGGCTCATGTGCTCGCTGGTTCATAAGTTTCGCGGTTCGGACGACGACTCATCGCGCGACTCCGATGCTGACGACTTCATCAAGGAATTGAGCGCGACGATCCCGGCCGACTTCAGGGCCAAGGGCAACCTCTTCGTCTTCGTCGACGAGGCGCACCGAACGCAGAGCGGCAAGATGCACCATGCCATGAAGCAGCTCCTGCCGGAGGCGATGTTCATTGGCTTCACGGGTACGCCGCTGCTCAAGGCCGACAAGATGACAAGCATCGAGACCTTCGGCTCGTTCATCCACACCTACAAGTTCGACGAGGCTGTCCGCGACGGCGTCGTGCTGGACCTGCGCTACGAGGCCCGCAACGTCGACCAGGAGCTCAAGGGAGCCACCCACGTCGACAAGTGGTTCGACCTCAAGACCAAGGGCCTCACAGATCTATCCAAGGCGCGCCTCAAGAAGAAGTGGGGCACGATGCAGAAGGTCGTCTCGGCCAAGTCCCGTGCCGAGATGATCGTCCAGGACATCCTGATGGACTTCGAGCGGGAGCCGCGCCTGATCTCCGGTCGCGGCAACGCCATGCTGGTCGGCGACAGCGTGTACCAAGCGTGCAAGTTCTACGAGCTCTTCGTCCAGGCAGGCTTCACGGGCAAGGTCGCCATCGTCTCCAGCTACGTCCCCAGCGCCACGGCGATCTCCAAAGAAGACGCCGGCGAGGGCGACAACGAGGAGCTCCGCAAGTACGGCATCTATCGGCAGATGCTGGCCGACTACTTCAACGAGCCGGCCGACAAGGCAGTGCTGCGGGTCGAGGAGTTCGAGAAGGACGTCAAGCGGCGCTTCATTGAGGAGCCCGGCCAGATGCGGTTGCTCATCGTGGTCGACAAGCTACTGACCGGCTTCGACGCGCCCAGCGCCTCATATCTCTACATCGACAAGAGGATGCGCGATCACGGCCTGTTCCAGGCCATCTGCCGCGTCAACCGGCTCGATGGTGACGACAAGACTTACGGCTACGTCATCGACTACCGCGACCTCTTCAATTCCCTTGACAGGGCCATTACCGACTACACCTCCGAAGCTCTTGACGGGTACGCCAAGGAAGACATCGAGGGCCTGCTCGAAGACCGCATCCAGCAGGAACGTGCGGACCTCGACGAGGCCTTGGAGAAGATCAGAGCGCTCTGTGAGCCCGTTGCCCCACCCAAGGGCACGCTCGAGTACCAGCACTACTTCGTTTCGACCGTTCCCGGCGACGCCGACCAGATCAAGAACAACGAGCCCAAGCGCGTCGAGCTCTACAAGTCCGTGGCAGCCCTTGTCCGGGCCTACGGGACGCTCGCCAATGACATGCCACGCGCCGGCTACAGCACCGCTGAAGCCCAGGAAGTCAAGGACGACGTCGCCCACTATGTCGCTGTGAAGAACGAGGTTGAGGTCGGTGCCGGCGAGAACATCGACATCAAGCAGTTCGAAGCGGGCATGCGATCGCTCCTGGACACCTACATCCAGGCGGACCCGGTGGAGCAGGTTGCCACGTTCGACAAGGGTCTTGTCCAGCTGATTGTCGATCGTGGAGCTGATGCCATCGATGCGCTGCCTGGGGGCATCAAGAACAACCCCGAGGCGGTCGCTGAGACGATCATCAACAACGTGCGCAAGACGATCGTCGACGAGCGGGCCATGAACCCGAAGTATTACGATCGCATGTCGCATCTCCTCGACGCCATCATAGAGCAGCGACGCGAAGAGGCGATCGAGTATGCCGACTACCTCACCAAGCTCCTTGAGCATGCGGGGAAGGTGGGGAAGGGCGAGTCGGAGTCTGGCATCACGTATCCGGACTGGGCGAGCACGGCCGCTCGTCGTGCGCTCGTCGATTTCGCATGGCCATCCGAAATCGAGATCAATCTTGAGAACGTCCACGGCGTCATCCAGAACGCAAAGGAACACGGCTGGGCCGACAACCCTATCAAGGAACGCGCGTTGGCTCGCGCGCTTTATCGGGTGCTCCCCGATATCATTGACGGCCAGAAGATGATGCAGCTCATCGCCCAGCTCAAGGAGCATGATGAGTACCGCTAGCGCCCACCTGACAATCGCGGACCTTGGCGTCGACGTCGTCTACAAGAACATCAAGAACCTGCACATCTCGGTCTACCCACCGGTCGGCCGCGTGCGAGTGGCCGCGCCCGAGCACACAGACGAGGGCACCATCCGACTCGCAGTCGTGCAGCGCCTCCCTTGGATCAAACGTCAACGGGAGCAACTCCAGAACGCGGCTCGGCAGACCAAGCGCGAAATGCTCTCCGGAGAGACCCACTACGTTTGGGGGCGTCGGTACCGCTTGGATGTCTCGCGCACGAGCGGCAACTACGACGTAGGCCCTAAAGGCAACACGCTCTGGGTAGTCACGCCAGAAGGATCCGATCCTGACGCCCGCAGAGCAGCCTTGGATCGTTGGTACCGCCGTCAGCTCAAGGCGGCAGTACCCGACCTGCTCGCGAAATGGGAGCCGGTAATCGGTGTTGAGACCGAGAGTTTCGTCGTACGTCGCATGAAGACGAAATGGGGCACGTGCATCACCAATGCGCGCACCATTTGGCTTAACCCCGAGCTCGCCAAGAAGAACCCCAGGTGCCTGGAGTACGTCGTCGTGCACGAGTTGACCCACCTGCTGGAGCGCGGACACGGTGAGCGCTTTGTCGCCCTGATGGACCAGTTCCTGCCCGACTGGCGGGCCCGACGTGACGAACTGAACGAGGCGCCTTTGGCGGACGAGGACTGGACATAAGCCGACGGGTGTCATTCTGTCCGCATGGGTTCGGGCCTGTGGCGGAGGGTGAAGACTGCCGGCGACCAAACCATCCCAACTGAGGTCACCACCTCGACCACCGGCTTCGTCGTCCGCCCGATCGCCCAGGCCATCCGCCTGGAGCTCACCGACCGCGGCCAGATCGTGTTCCACGCCACAATGCCCTCGGCCTCCCACCCGGACGCGTACGCCGGGGACGATGCGACGATGGCGAGGGGCCCGGACTGTAAGCCTCTGCGCCTCGGGCGTCCCCAAGGCCTGGTAGGCCGCCAACGACCAAGCAGTCGGCAGGGCCCTGCCGGGCCCCTCACCGCCCTCGACAAGGAACTGATCTGCAAAGGCGTGGCCTGGAGGGCAACCAACCCGGCAGTGGGCAAGCCGTCCCCACGCCAGCGTGTCATGCGACAGGAGAACCGAAGCTGCGAACGGGCCAAGGTAGCGGCCTGACCTTTCCACGGCCGAACTGCGGCTATCGGCGGGACCGGTGCGCCGCTCGTACGTGATCGGGTCCCCTTCCCCACGGCCCGTCCGACGAGAAGCGCGTGCCACAACGTGCCAGTAAGGGCGGTAAACAGCGGTCATCAAGGGGCTGTAGCGAAGCAGCCAGAAGAGGCCGTAGTCGCGCGTCGTCGCAGGTCAGCAGCCATGTGCACGCCCAAGTGCCGGGTGATTCCCAAGCTTATAGCGCGGGTTCGATTCCCGTCATCCGCTCAGAGACGAAGGCCCAGGTCAGCGACCTGGGCCTTCATCGTTGTCTAGACCTCTCAGGGGTCTCCGTGCCCTCCGCGCGCCCCAACTCGCAGGAATATCCTGCCCACAGCGCCTTCGCGTACCACCGGCCCCCCTACTCCGCGAGCCACTCAAGGTGCCGCTCGACCTCGACGGAGAGGATGGCCGGCAGGTCGCCCACTCACCCACACACCAGCCGCTGGACTTGGTGTCGCCCTCGACGCAAGGTCTTTCCTTTCGGACGAGGCTCTTAATGACAAGTAGCCTTTGCGATTTATCGGCGTGGGGTCCACACTGCTCCCATGACCGACAAGCCCCGCGCCCGAGCTCCGCAGGCCGCCCTGACCGACGCGCAGAAGCTCGAACTGGATCGGGCGAAGAAGGCCGCCGACGATGCCGTCGCGCACTTCCGTGAGACCGCGGGGCGTATCGCCGTAGACCTCGGCCGCGGCGGAGCGCCGGCCGTCGCCCGGCACATGGAGTGGACACCCCAGTACGCGTCCACCCTCGCCGCCGCCTACAAGGCCAAGCAGGCCGCCCAGGGCAGCGAGACCGAGGAGGTGGCGGCATGACGACCGCCCCCAGGCCGTCCGGCATCCCGCCCATGCCCGAGCGGAACACGAAGGCGTTGCGCACCGCGATCGCCGAGCACACACCGCAGCTCCTCGCCGACTTCGACGCCCACTGGAAGTGGGCCATCGGCGACGCGCACGACATCGCCCCGGTACCGGCGTTCCTCGCCCAGTGGTGGGCCGAGTTTGCCATCGCCCGCGATCCCTCACTCGACCGGCACATCCACGACCTGGAAAGCCGGGCAGCCGACGCGTCGACGAACGCCGAGGCCACACAGTTGCTCACGCAGGCCGCGCACCTTCGGCGCGAGGCGGGGAAGGCGGAGCCCGGCCAGTGAGCGACTTCATGGGGCCGCCCTGGCAGATGGACTGGGTCGATACGGCCCGGACCGCCCGCGACTCCCTACCCAAGCCGGTACGCGACCTGATCGACGGCATCCGAGCCGAACTGGTCACCGTCGAGGACCCCTGTTTCCGCGGTACCGACAACATCCCGGATCTCCCACCCGGCTGCCGTATCGCCCCGCTTCGGTCGACGGTGCCGAACGGACTGTACGTCTGCTACTTCGATCACGGCCGGGGCTGGATCCACTGCACGTTCACCCGCCGCACCGCCGACCCGCAGATCATCGTCGAGGAGGTGTTCTGGCAGTGACCTGCGACAACACCCTCGCGCATCCAGCCGGCGCGGAAGCCGTGCCACAACGTGCCAGTAGGGGCGGTAAACAGCGGTCAACAAGGGTCGCACCGAAGCAGCCATAACGGCATCGTCAGCGGTCGTATCCGCAGGTCAGAGACTGTGCGCCTACCCAAGTACCGGGTGATTCCCAAGCTTATAGCGCGGGTTCGATTCCCGTCATCCGCTCCACTGCAAAGCCCCAGGTCAGCGACCTGGGGCTTTTGCGTCGGCTAGACCTCTCAGCCCTGGCCGTGCCCTTCGCGTGCCCCAACTCGCAGGAATCCCCTGCTCGGAGGCCCTTTGGCGCACCACTCGCACGACTCAGGTCGACCGCCGTCTCGCCGACACGCATTCCATGTGACCTGCGCCACCCAGCGGCGGCGTCGCTGCGAATTCGCTTCACCAAACAGGCGGTTCGCGACGCCACCCTTGGTCAAGGTCAGTTGCAGCAGGCGCATCCCAACCGACAACCGCACCCATCCGCCTCACCGCTCGGCACGGCGAGGGTGGGAGCAGGGGCACAGCAGCCCTTGCCCTGCCACGCGTCGCGCCGCTCCTTGATCGCGATGGCGGCGATGACCAGCGCGGCGACCGGGTCGGCCCAGGACCAGCCGAGGGTGGCGTTGAGGACCAGGCCGGCCAGGAGGACCGCGGAGAGGCACGTGCACAGCAGGTCTGCTCGGAGTCCGCGCCCGGGCTGGCCGAGCCGAGTTCCCGACCGGCGCGACGCTGGGCTGCCGAGAGGAACGGCATCACGACGAGCGACAGCGCGGCGATGACGATGCCGGGGATCGAACGGTCGGCCTCGCCGGAGCCGGCCAGCGCACGGACCGCATCAACGGAGACGTACGCGGCGAGCGCGAAGAAGGACACGGCGATGATCCGCAGCGTGACCTTCTCCCGCGCCTCGCGCGCCGCGTGGTCGCGAGCGGAGAACTGCCAGGCGACCGCGGTGGCGGAGGAGACCTCGATGACGGAGTCGAGGCCGAAGCCGATCAGGGCGGTGGAGGAGGCGAGCGTCCCGGCGGTGATCGCGACCACCGCCTCGATGACGTTGCAGGTGATCGTCGCGGCGACCAGCAGACGTATTCGCTTGGCGAGCGCGTCACGGCGCGCCGGCGATGGCCCGACCGTCAGGGAAACCATCAGCAGCAGCCCTTCGCCTCGGCATCGGGGCAGTTCCTGTCTCCCTCAACCGCAAGCACGACGGAAAGCAGGTCGTCCAGCGCCCGCCCGAGGCGCACGTCCGCCAGCTCGTAGCGGGTCCGGCGCCCGTCGAGGACTGCGACAACGAGGCCACAGTCCCGCAGGCAGGCCAGGTGGTTGGGCAGGCGCTTCCGGCAGACGCCCAGGAGGTCGGCGAGGTCGGACGGGTACAGCCCGCTCAGCGATGCGGTGACACGAGACGGCCTGCGGTGGCAAGGGACCGCCTCCTCTGGCGGACGGGATGCTCAGCGGCGGGCCGACTACCGCTCGCCGTTCGCTCCTGGCTGGTAGGGAAGGCGCCCGTGCCGACGTAGCCGGACTCCGGTTCGCCGACCCGGTGGCCCTGTGGGTCCACCACGGCCCGGGTGCGCCACTCACGGATGTCCGCCCGCCGAATCATGCCCGCTCCCCCCGCTCGGATTCGGGAGCGTTCACGGGAGCCACGAGGATCTCGGCGCCCGAGGTGGTGTTGTCGGCACGTACCGCGCGGGCCATCGCGGTCCGCGCCGCGTCGGGCGTGGTGTCGGGCGGTACCACCAGGAGGGCGAAGTGGTCCCTGTCGCCGCGGGTGACGAGGACGGTGTCGTCGCCGACGGGGTCGGAGTCGAGGTGGATGACGCGGCCGTCGACGACCAGGCGGGTCGGCAGGCCGTTCCAGGCGGAGGCGTCCAGACCCACCCGGGTGATGGGGCCGAGGTGCTCGCTCAGCGCGCCGATCAGCGCGGGAAGCTCACTTTCGACATCCCGGGAGCGTGGCCACCACGCACCGTCCAGGACTCCTTCCCGGGATCCGGTGGTCTCCAGCCGCAACAGGGCCGTACCCGGCCGGACCGCCGAATGGATCGCATCCGGCAGGACCAGTGGGGGCGTGTGCGGGGTGGCGGCGTCGGCGTCGGCGTCAGCCATCGTGGTCCGCCCGTCTACGGGAGTCGGGCCGACAGAACCAGTGCCGGAGGGCACCGGGCACCTGCCGGTAAGCACAGCAATGCCGTGTCCCTTTCACGGTACCCCCGGCGCAGGGACGCCGCGCGGCTGGCGCATCCGCCCAGATACGGAAAAATGCCTGGTAGCGACGGGTCAGAGTCCGTCGGACAGGCGTACGGTGGAAGTACCGGGAGCACTTCGCACACCGGCTCCCACGCGGGTGTCGTTTCCGGCGAAAACGAAAAACCGGGCCACCGACGGGTGGCCCGGGGGCAGGTCCGCACCATGACCACCACCAACGACCGGACCGCACCCCGCGACCTCGCCACAGACTTCCCGGCACGTCTCTCGCTCACCCCGAAGACCACCCTCGCAGGCCAGCTGGACGGGGCCTGGTGGCCCTACTCCCGTGACCTGACCGCCGAACTCCCGCCGCTCGCGGCCGCACTCGACGAAGCCTGGGGGCGCATCACCCGGGTCACCGTGAACCCCACCTCCTGGCCCGTCATCCCGCACCGTGTGCCCGTCGCCGGGCACACCCTCCACGTGGGCTGGTTCACCGAGCAGCACGCCGACAAGATCATCCTGCTCTCCTACACCGTCGGGCGCTGGGACCTCCTGGTCATCCCGCCCGAGACCGAGCCCGCAGCCGCCGCCCGCCTGATGGCCGCCGCCGCGATCCCGGGCAGCGCCCTGACGGCAGGCGTGCTCATGGCCAACGAGGCCGTCATCGGGCGCGGTATCCACGACACCAGGCGCCAGGAAGCCACCTGGGACGGCGAAGGCGGAGCCTGCATGTCCCCCTTCGGGCACCTGAAGGACCGAAGCACCCTGCCGCTGCCCGGAGACGGCTGGAGGTGAGCTCCGTGGAGACCATCGTCCTACCGCAGTGATCATCGTTGCGATCGCCGTCGGAATGCGCTGGATCCATCTGCTGAACGCCCAGCACGACGCCCGGATCGAGGCCTACCGCTTCAGCGACCCCCTGCCGCGCCCTCCCGGCCTGCCGGACGACACCGGCCGTCGGGCCCACCGCACGCACGCCCGCCGGTGAGCAGCAGACCTTTCCTCCGACCCGGGGCAGCGGGTGGGGCGCCACGGCGCCCCACCCGTCGGCTTCCCGCCCACTCCGAAAAGGGACACGCCCACGTGAAGTACATCGAGACCCAGACACTGCCGTCGCTCGGACACGCCGAGGTACGGATCATCGCGCACACCCCCGAAGCCGCCCGGGCGGTCGCGGAATCCCTCCGCAGCCGCTTCGCCGCAACGGAACAGCGCAGCTCCCCCGGCCTCGACGGCGACACCCGACTCCACCTCACCGTGGACACGGCCGCACCCGCCGGCCCCGCCCGCTCCTGGCTGGCCGCCGGCCGCAGCTCCGTCGGCACCGGCGCCCACCCCGACGAGACCTGAGCGCCCCGACGGGCCCTGGAGCCCGCAGACGAAAACCACCGTCGGCTGGGAACCGGGCAACACCCCCGCGATGGTCACCCTCACCTGCGGAATCCGTTCGTGTGGCGTGCCCGGCAGCCTGCGGGGATCCTGGAGCCCGTAGCGCCCGTGCGGGCCGGACCCCGCGCCCGGCCCGGTTGGAGGCACCAGGATGGCCGTCGGAGGCCGCGCGGCCCCGGACCGCTCCGAGAGCTTCGGGGAGGGACTTCTCGGGATGCTCCTGGACCGGGCGCACGAACTGCCGCCGCACCTGGTCGCCCCGCTCGTCGCGGAAGCGGTGGCCCGGCTGGGCGGCCGCAATCCGCAGATCCTGCTCCAGGACTACGGGCAGCAGAGCCTGGTCCCCCTGCCCGGCACGGGAGCGGGCGCCGGGGGTCCACAGCCCATCGACCGGTCCGACGCCGGCCGCTGCTTCCTGGAATCGCGCCCCGTGGAAGTCCCGGCGCCCGACGGCGTACGGGTCCACCTGCCGCTGCTGGACGGCGGCGACCAGGTGGGGGTCCTCTCCGTCACCCTCGACAGCTCCGGCCCCGACGAACGCCGCATACTGCGCAGGGTCGCGGGCCTCACGGCCGGCATGATGCAGACCAAGAACGGCTACACCGACCTCTTCTTCCGGACCCGGCGCAGCGAACCGATGAGCGTGGCCGCGGAGATCCAGTGGTCGCTCCTGCCCCCGCTCTCGATGGTGATGCCGCACGTCGCGGTGGCCGGAGTCCTGGAGCCCGCCTACGACGTGGCCGGGGACAGCTTCGACTACGCCCTGAACGGCGACGTCCTGCACCTCGCCATGATCGACGCCATGGGGCACGGCCTGGACGCGGCCACCATGGCCACGGTGGCCATCGGCGCGTACCGCCACGCCCGCCGGATCAGCATCGAGCTGTCGGAGATCTACCTCTTCATGGACCGGGCCGTCGCCGAGCAGTTCGACCCGGACCACTTCGTGACCGCCCAGATGATGCGCCTGGACACGGACACCGGCCGCCTCCAGTGGGTCAACGCGGGACACCCCGCACCGATGCTGGTCCGCGCACACCGCGTCGTCGGCCGCCTGGAGAGCCCCACAACCCTCCCCGTCGGCTTCGGCGGGGACCAGCCCCAGGTCAGCGCGGTGACACTGGAGCCGGGCGACCGCGTCCTCTGCTTCACCGACGGCCTCATTGAGGAACACGCGAACGGGCAGGAGCAGTTCGGCGAGGAGCAGCTGATCGACTGGGTGAACCGACTGGAAGAGGCCGACCACGGGATCCGCACCGTGGCCCGGGAACTGTCCCACACCCTCAAACGGGCGCGCGGCGAAACCACCTCGGACGACGCCACACTCGTCCTCTTCGAATGGCGCGGCTGACGGGGACCCGTGCCACAACGTGCCAGTAGAGGCGGTAAACGGCGGCCAACAGCAGACGCGTCAGCGGCCTGGGGCTTCGTCGTTGTCCAAAGCGGTGCCGACCGACGGGGCTGCGGCGTGGGGGAGTTCGGCGAGGAGGATCTCCGCGGCCTGGGTGACGTTGTCGGCGTGGACGGCGCGGGCCATGGCCGTGCGAGCGGCCTCGGGCGTGGTGGCGGGCGGGACGACCATGAGGGAGAAGTGGTCGTTGTCGCCGCGGGTGATCAGGACGGTGTCGTCGCCGACGGGGAAGAAGTCGAGGTGCACGACCCGGTCGTCGACGGTCAGGCGAGTGGGGATGTCGTTCCAGGCGGAGGCGTCCAGGCCGACTCGGGTGATGGGTCCGAGGTATTCGGTCAGGGCGGTGATCAGCGGGGGGATCTCCCGCTCGACGTCGCGAGAGCGCGGCCACCACGCGCCGTCGAGGAGGCTCTGTCGGGACCCTGTCGTCTCCAGCCGGAGCAGCGCGGTGCCCGGTCCGACGGCTCGGTGGACCTCGTCCGGCAGGAGGCGTGACGGCGTGTGGGGAATGCCTGTGTCGGTCATGGTCGGTCCGCCCGTCCACGGGTGGTGCCGCTGCCGCCCGAACCGGTGCCACGGCGGACGCCGGGCCGGCGGGCGGGGCGACGGCCCCGTTCTTTCACCGTACTCCGGGAGGCCGCGCGGACGCGCCGCTCTCCGCCGGGGACCGGTCGGCGCCGACGGCTTCGGACGTATCGTGGACGTACCGAGGCATGCCCGCTCCGGGCGTGCGCGGGTGGACCTCCGATGGGAAAGGACGGTGCCGCCTTGGACCGCAACGAGCCGGAAGCCGAAGCCCTGCCGCCGCCGGGGTACGCCGAAGTCCGCATCGTCGCCGCCACCCCGGACGCCGCCCGGATGGTTGCCGATGTCCTCCGTCACTGCTTCGCCGGTGACGAGCAGCGCAGCTACCCCGCCCCCGGCGGGGGCACCCGCCTCCACCTCACCGTCGACACCGCCCACGCCGCCGAACCGGCCCGGTCCTGGCTGGCCACCAGCAGGCCCCCGAGCGGCACGGGGCCCCACTCCCAGGAACCCTGACCAGGGGCGGAGCCCACGGCGTGCGGGGCGGCCCTGGTCGCCTCGGAGCATCCTGGAAGCCGCACCGCGATGCCGAGGGATCGGCCCGCCGGCACCGGACGAAAGCGTTGCGCCGCCCGCCTGGAGGCCCCCGGATGACCGTCGGACCGCACGAGGACGGGGACCCCGACCGCTCGGAGAGCTTCGGGGAGATGCTGCTGGGCGGGCTCCTGGACCACGCCCACGCGTTGCCGCCCGACCGGGTCGGATCGGCCCTCGCCGACGCGATCGCACGGATCGGGGGCCGCGAGGTGCGGATCCTGCTCCAGGACTACGGGCAGCAGAATCTGGTCCCCCCTGGCCGGGGACGGACTGGAGGACGGCGAGCCCCTGCCCATCGACGGTTCGGCGGCCGGCCGGTGCTTCCTCACGTCGCGCCCGATCGAGATGGCGCTGGCCGAGGGGGTGCGGGTCCACGTCCCGCTGCTGGCCGGCGTCGACCAGGCCGGTGTCCTGGCCGTCACGCTGGACGCGGTCGACGACGCCCGCCGCCTCCTGCGCAGGCTCGCGGCCCTGGCCGCCGACACGATGCGGGCCAAGCACGTCCACACCGATCTCTTCTTCCGCACCCGCCGCGGCGAAGCGATGAGCGTCGCCGCCGAGATCCAGTGGTCGCTCCTGCCGCCGCTGGCCATGACGATGCCCCGCGTCGCGGTCGCCGGGGTCCTGGAACCCGCCTACGACGTGGCCGGCGACAGCTTCGACTACGCCCTGAACGGGGACGTCCTCCACCTCGCCATGATCGACGCCATGGTCACGGCCTGGACGCCGCGACCATGGCGACGGTCGCCATCGGCGCGTACCGGCACGCCCGCCGCACCAGCGTCGAACTCTCCGAGATCTACCTCTTCATGGACCGGGCCGTCGCCGAGCAGTTCGCCCCCGACCACTTCGTCACCGCCCAGACGATGCGGCTCGAAACCGGCACCGGCCGCCTCCAGTGGGTCAACGCCGGACACCCCGCCCCCATGCTGATCCGCGAGCACCGCGTCGTACGCCGCCTCGACAGCCCCACCACCCTCCCCGTCGGCTTCGGCGGAGACCAACCGCAGGTCAGCGAGGTGGCGCTCGAACCCGGGGACCGGATCCTCTGCTTCACCGACGGCCTGATCGAGGAACACGAGAGCGGACAGGAGGAGTTCGGCGAGGAACAGCTGGTCGACTGGGTCCACCGGCTGGACCGGACCGACCGGAACGTACGGGCCGTGGCACGCGACCTCTCCCACACGCTCAGAAGGGCCCGCGGCGGGGCCACCACCGACGACGCCACCCTCGTCCTCGTCGAGTGGCGCGGACGAGGGTGACGGGGGCCCGGCTCTGCGGCGGCCCCGCCCGCCGGATGAGCGGCCCGGTCCGCCGCCCCGTCCGGCTCCGGCGCGGAGTACGTTGGAGGTACCGGGAGCATTTCGTACACCCGCTCCCACGCGGACGTCGTTCCCGGCGCTCACTAGGCCGGGGCGCCCCGGGCGCCCCGGGGACGGGTCCCGGCCCCATGACCAGCACCACCGCTCCCACCCGCCAGGCCCGCCTGGCCCTGACCCCGAACACCTCCATGGCCGGACTGCTGGACGGTGCCTGGTGGCCGTGTTCCCGCGATCTCGCCACCGAGCTGCCTCCTCTGGTGGAGGCGCTGCGGGACCGCTACGGACGCGTCACGCGCATCACCGCGAACCCGGCCCCCTGGCCGGTCGCCCTGCGCAAGGTCCCCGTCGGCGGCTACGCCGTGCACGTCGGCTGGTTCACCGAGCAGGCCCCCGACACGATGATCCTGCTCTCGTACGACCTCGGCCGCTGCGACCTGCTGGTGGTCCCCCCGGAAACCGAACCCTCCGCCGCCGCGCGCCTGATGGCCGCCGCGTCCGCCCCGGGCAACATCCACACCACCGACTCCCTGATGTCCGAGGAGCACGAGACAGGCCGTCTCCTGCGGGAGGCAGGGGCCCGTGAGAACGCCTGGGAGACGGACGGTGGCGCCTCCCGGCGGCCCCGGCTCCGCCCCCGCCCCGTCGTCGGAGCACGCATGATCTACCTGCCCCACGGCATGCGGAGATGACACCTGTTGCGGCCCGCCCTCCGATCCCGTGCCCTATCCGTGCCCTCGGTGGCGGTGAACAACGGTCGAAACGGGTGCCCACCGGGCCGGTGGAAAGCCGCCGCAAGGGCGCGTTTCCCCAGCTCAGGCGCTAGATGATCGAGACGGGCGCCGGTGATTCCCAAGCGTATAGCGCGAGTTCGATTCCCGTCATCCGCTCTTGAACGAAGGCCCCGGTCACAGACCTGGGCCTTCGTTGTTGCTCAGGCTGCCGCGCTGTGCAACGAGGGCTTCGCCCCGTCGCGGAAGCCGCCGACGGAACCGTACGCATCGAGAGGGTCTCACCTCGGCGGGCCGCCGTTGTTCCGACGCGACGGGCGACCTCGGCGGAGCCGGCACAGGGCGCGCGTCGCACCGGACAGCAGAGGCATCGGCGACTCTCGACGCACACACTTCGGCAGCCCGGCTACTGAACGTCCCGCTCACCGCTCCCAGCCCCACCCCTTCGGGACGGACACCGAGGAGATCGTCGCCGGGTACGACCCCGCCCTACGCCGAGCCGAGCGGGTCTTCACACTGTCCCGCATCCACGGCGCCATGCCGAGACAGGTAAGGCCAGGCACAGGTCAGCGCTGCAGTCCGAGAATCAGGCGGACCGAGTCCTCCACCCGGTGCAGTTCGCCCGGTGCAAGCAGCCCCAGCTTCCTTCGCAACCGGGACTTGGCCACGGCGTGAAGGTCCGCGCAGTTCACGTACGACTCCTCGTACTTCGTCAGTCCGGAGTCAGGGCCGATCGGAACATGCGTGACCTGCGGACCGGATGTGCCAGTGATCAGCGCGACCGTCACCGAGGCGAGCGGCTCGGCGATCCGATGGACTGTGAGGACTACGACGGGGTGCGGTCCCACTGGTTGCGGCAGTGCGCAAACCCACACCTCGCCGCGGAACGCCGTGCCTGGACTCACCACTGCATCTCGTCCGCTGCCGCAAGCTCGTCGTCATCCGGTTCGACCACGCCCTCGGGCAGAGGCGCACCGTGCTTGTAGAAGGCTCGGATCTCCTCGGCGGCCCCCAGCTCGGACGCTTCCCGCACAAGGAGCCTCAACCCTTCGCGAAGAGCATCCGAAGTCGAGTTGAGGTTCAGCGTCCGCATCACCTCTTGAAGCGCCTGCATCTCATCGCCACGGAGCCGGACCTGCGCCAGCCGACTGGGTCCGAGCACGGCCGCCGCCGCGTTTCGCTTCACCGCCGTCGCCGCAGCCTTCTTGGCTGCCCTCTTCTTGTGACCTGCTGTGGTCTCCACGCCCCCTCCAGCCTGTCGTACAAATGTCATACATCCAGTGTGGGGGTGAGCGGCCAGACCAGTCAACCGGATCGGATGCCAGGATTGACCCCGTACAGCAGCGGAGTCGCCTCGGGGGCTAGCGGAATCCGCGGGACGGCACTTCAGCCGTCCGGCCGGGGTGGCCACTACCCGACCCGCGGAAGCCCACCCTCCCGGCGCCCGGGACCACGGGCCACGCGCTGCGCTGGTCGCGCGCCCGCACCGGCACCAGCCCGGCCATCGCCCTCTGAGACGCCGGCGCCGTCCTCTCCTTCGTCACCCGCCTCGCCGGGCCCCCCGACCAGGTCGTGTTCGAACCCGATTACCTCCCCACCGAACAAGCGAAAATCTATCGCGGCCGAAGTAGACATTCGATGGCAGGAAGGCTATGGTTTCTCTTGTAGCCGAGATCGAGCAAGGCCCGGAGGGACGAACTGCCGGGCAGCAGTACACGCAGTGCGCAGGACGGTCCGCGCGTGGAGTTCCGGAGCCAGCGTTGTCGCAGGACGGTGACGGGGCTGACGGGCGGACCGGGTGGCCGCAGTTCAGGGGCCGCCGTCAGCAGTAGCGCAGGAGCAGTCCAGCAAGTGCAGTTCGCAGTGACAGCAGTGCAGTCAGTGAGCGGTACCTCGGTAAAGGCGCCGGCTGCGGGCGCGCGTACCGAGCAGTTCGGCAGTGGCGCTGTCACAGGCCGCAGAGCAGTTCGCAGGACCGTTGGCAAGTGATCGGTTCAGAGGGAAGAACGGAGGAGTTGACCGCCATCAGGATCGCCCGGGGCGAAGGACGGAACCCGGGTACCGCAGGACATCGACAGTGAGGTGGTCTCCGGTCAAGCAACCGCGATCCCCGCGCCCCCGGCCGAGTTCAGGCAGGGTCCGCGGAAACAGAAGGCCGACGCAGTACTAGGGTCGGCGGATGGTGTAGCAGTTCCTTCGGGGCCCTGGTGCCGTTCGGCACCAGGGCCCCTCCACGCGTTCCAGAGAGAGGTGCAGATGACAGCACACGACTCGTTCGACGATCGCCTCGGCGACGACGACTACCCCGCCTACACCATGGGCCGGGCCGCAGCCATGCTCGGCACCACCCAGGGCTTCCTCCGCGCCATCGGCGAAGCCCGCCTCATCACCCCGCTCCGCTCCGAGGGCGGACACCGGCGCTACTCCCGCTACCAACTGCGCATCGCCGCCCGCGCCCGCGAGCTCGTCGACCAGGGCACCCCCATCGAGGCCGCCTGCCGCATCATCATCCTCGAAGACCAGCTCGAAGAGGCCCAGCGCATCAACGCCGAGTACCGCCGCGCAGCCGAGGCGTCCGATCCACCAGCTGCAACGTGACGACCACCCCGTGGGCAGGTGCGGCAGGTTCGGCGTCGGCGCTACGACCGCCCACCACCGGCCGCCCCTCCCGTAACACCCCATTCGAAATACACGAATACCTGCACTCGCGGCCTGAGATTTTGACTGCTATCGCGGGTAGGGTTTTTACCGGCGGCGCTCCGGGGGAAATATTCGGCGCACAAATACTGCGGGGACGTGCTACCGTCTATCTCAGTTGCAGTTTTGGTACCCAAAAACTTCGAGCGCTCCCGTCGGCCCGTGCCGCACGGAAGCGCTCTGTATTTCCGGTCAGTTTCCGGGCAGGGCATCATCGCGGCGACACGGCTTCCGTACGGTACGGATGCCGGCGTACTGCCCCAAGGAGATATGACATGGCTACTGGCACCGTGAAGTGGTTCAACGCGGAAAAGGGTTTCGGCTTCATCGAGCAGGACGGTGGCGGCGCTGACGTGTTCGCCCACTTCTCGAACATCGCCGCCTCGGGCTTCCGCGAGCTGCAGGAGGGCCAGAAGGTCACCTTCGACATCGCGCAGGGCCAGAAGGGCCCGACGGCCGAGAACATCGTCACCGTCTGACGCTGACGCGCATCTTGCAGCTGGGGCCCGCATCCCTCGGGGTGCGGGCCCCAGCTGCATTCATTTCCGCAGCGATTTCTCCTGCCGGGACACAGCCTCCAGGTACGCGACCTCCATCGGGGAGCCGTGCCCCTCGACGCCTCGGATCCGCATTTTCGCGCATTCTTTTCCGGCTGCGTCGCCTCGAATTTATCGCGCATCCCGTTCGCTGCCGCTTATCTCATTTCATTCGGTCCGTACCTGTGATTCCGCATCCTGCTCCCCTTGTGCGGAACTCCTCGATGCGCGCCGTATCAAGGAAGGTTCTTCATGAACCCCACACGTACGAGCAGCCGCTCTTCCCGCACCCGCCGCACCGGTGCGTCGTCCGCCCCGAGCCGTTCCGGTGCTCCCCGCCCCTCGGGAGGCCAGGGCCGACGGCCCGCACCGGTGCAGGGCGAGTTCGCCCCGCCGAAGACGATCACTCCGGCGCTGCCCCCCGTCGAGGCGTTCGCCGATCTCGACCTGCCGAAGACCCTGCTGGCCGCGCTCGCCGCGCAGGGCGTGACCGTACCGTTCCCCATCCAGGGGGCGACGCTGCCCAACTCCCTGGCCGGCCGTGACGTCCTCGGCCGCGGCCGGACCGGCTCCGGAAAGACCCTCGCCTTCGGCTTGGCGCTGCTCGCCCGCACCTCCGGGCAGTTCGCCGAGCCCCGTCAGCCGCTGGCCCTGGTCCTGGTCCCGACACGGGAGCTCGCCCAGCAGGTCACGGATGCCCTCACCCCGTACGCCCGCGCCGTGAAGCTGCGCCTGGCCACGGTCGTCGGGGGCATGCCGATCGGCCGGCAGGCGAACGCGCTGCGCAGCGGCGTCGAGGTCGTCGTGGCCACCCCCGGGCGGCTCAAGGACCTCATCGAGCGCGGCGACTGCCGGCTGAACCGGGTCGGGACCACCGTCCTGGACGAGGCCGACCAGATGGCCGACATGGGCTTCATGCCGCAGGTCACCGCACTGCTCAACCAGGTCAGGCCCGAGGGCCAGCGGATGCTGTTCTCCGCGACCCTGGACCGCAACGTCGACCTCCTGGTCCGCCGCTACCTCACCGACCCCGTCGTCCACTCCGTGGACCCCTCCCGGGGCGCGGTCACGACGATGGCGCACCACGTCCTGCACGTGCACGGCGCCGACAAGCAGCGGCTGACCACGGAGATCGCGGCGCGCGACGGCCGGGTGATCATGTTCCTGGACACCAAGCACGCCGTGGACCGCCTCACCGAAGAGCTCCTCGGCAGCGGCGTGCGGGCCGCCTCCCTGCACGGCGGGAAGACGCAACCGCAGCGGGCACGCACCCTGGCCTGGTTCAAGACCGGGCACGTCACCGTGCTGGTCGCCACGAACGTGGCGGCCCGCGGCATCCACGTCGACCACCTCGACCTCGTCGTCAACGTGGATCCGCCGACCGACCACAAGGACTACCTCCACCGCGGCGGCCGCACCGCCCGGGCCGGCGAGTCCGGCAGCGTCGTCACCCTCGTCACGCCCCAGCAGCGCCGCGGCGTGAACCGTCTCCTGCAGGACGCGGGCATCGTGCCCGAGACCAGCCGGGTCCGCCCGGGTGAGGCAGAGCTGATCCGGATCACCGGTGCCCAGGCCCCCTCCGGCATCCCGGTCACCGTCAAGGCGCCGGCGCCCGAGCGCCCCAAGCGCAGCGCCTCCTCCTCCCGCGGCCGCCGCGGCACCGCCCCGGCCGCCCGGCGCGCGGCGGCCTCCGGTACCGGCTCGCCGAGAAGGGGGCCTGGAGCCTGCCGTTCAGCGAAACCCTTCCCGGGTACCGAGCTGCGGACGTGAAGGGCGCAGCGGAGGTCCGTGGGCGCATACTGGAGACAATGACAAAGCCAAGTGCACCGAAGCGCTGTTTGCCCACCAGTCCCTTCAAAGCCCCGGTCGCGCTGCCTCCCAAGCAGTTCGCCGTAGGCGACCAGGTCACACACGACGTGCACGGCCTCGGCCGGGTCACCGGCGTCGAGGACGGGATAGCGGCCCTCGTGGATTTCGGCTCGACGCGGGAGCGGATCGTGAGCCCCTACGCCAAGATGAGCAAGCTGTAGGACCGCCGTGCCCGGTCACGGCACACCAGACCCGTTCCCGGACACGGGCGTCCCGGGATCGGCGAGAAACTCCGCGCCAAGTAGGTTTCCGCAGATCAGAAGCCAGATGATCGAGATAGGAAGCCGTGCTGCCCGCGACGGGCGGGGACAAGCCGAAGGTCGTCCCTGTCCGTCGGCGTGTGCCTGATTCGAGGTGGACGACACGGCCGTCGACAACCAGGTGGGTCGGCAGGCCGTTCCAGGCCGAGGCGCCCAAACCCACCCGGGTGAGGGGGCCGAGGTGCTCGCTCAGCACACCGATCAGCGCGGGATGCGGACACCGGCCGCCTCCAGTGGGTCAACGCAGCACACCCCGCACCGATGCTGGTCCGCGCGCACCGCGTCGTCGGCCGCCTGGAGAGCCACACGACCCTCCCCGTCCGCTTCGGAGGGGACCACCCCAGGTCACCACTGTGACGCTGGAGCCGGGCGACCGCGTCTCTGCTTCACCGACGGCCCCATCGAGGAACACGCCGACGGGCAGAACCGGTTCGGCGAGGAGCAGCTGATCGACTGGGTGAACCGGCTGAAAGAGGCCGACCGCGGGATCCGCACCATGGTCCGGGGGCTCTCCCACACCCTCAAACGGGCGCGCGGCGACACCACCTCGGACGACGCCACGCTCGTCCTGTTCGAGTGGCGCGGCTGACGGGGCCCGTGCCACCACGTGCCAGTAGAGCGGTGAACGGCGGTCAGCAGCAGACACGGAAAGCGGCCTCAAGCCCTGCACCTCAGAGCCATTTTCGCAGTCCAGGTGCGATGGGGATGATCAAGCACCGGGTGGTTCCCAGCCCATAGCGCGGGTTCGGTTCCCGTCATCCGCTAGCGAACGAAGGCCCAGGTCAGAGACCTGGGCCTTCGTCGTTATCTAGACCTCTTGAGGTCGGGCGCCCTCGTCAACAGCCGTCACGCCCACATGCCGGGCATCATTCAGATGCGACGCAACTCAACTGCCTTGGAGCGGAGTTCCTGCAGCATGGCGACGCTGTGGAGCATTCCCTGGAAGGCCGACATGATCCTGCGTACGGGGCGTCGCATGAGGCGGCTGGCGGCACCGATCATGTTGATCATGGCCATGCCTTCCTGAACGGCCTCGGATTCGATCTCAGCGCCCCAGTCCATCAAGGCGATCTGCTCCAACGCTTCCTCCGCGTCCTCCGGCCATTCAGCGGGGGGAGTGCTGGCCAACCAGTCCAGGAACACCTGGAAGGCGGTGCAGGAGGTGCGCATGCGTTCGGCAAACCGGTCCGCCGCAGCCTCCAGTTCTCCAGTCGGGCCCTCGATGGCCTTGGCCAGGCGGCTCACCACGGCCATCCTCTTGTTCGCCGGGGCCCCGGAGTGGGCGGCCTGGGTCATTTCCTCCCCGAGGAGCATCATGAGCTCCGTAAGGTCCGACATGGCCGCGGTCACATCCGCCATGTCGTCGACGAGTCCCTCCATCTGGGTCTCGGCCTCCACGATCAGATCGAACATGCCCGGGAGGTTCTCGTCGGGGCCGCTCTCCGCTCCGATAGCAGAGCCCGTCTCGATCGGGCTGTCCGTCCGCAGCGGGTCCGCCGCCAGCACGTCCAGCAACTGTTGCCGGGCAGTGGCTGTGCCGTCCGGCTGGGACGGGAAACCCAAGTGCAGCACCGCCCGAGGGGCGGGACCGCACTCGACGTCCTGGGTGACGTGGACGGTGCGCCGACCGAGCGCGTGGCGCGCGCCGAAGGCGAAGGCCAGTTCCGGGTCCGTACCGCCGAGGTCCGCGACGACGACGTCCGCCTCAGTGAGCAGGTGCAGCAGCTGGTCCAGGGGCAGGCCGGCCTCGGCGAGACTGCCCGCCCTCAGCAGGGTGAGTCCGAGTTGCTCGCACACTGGGCGCACGATCTCCTCGTGGAGGACAGCGGATCGGTGCCGCTCCTCCGGGAGGCAGGGAGTGGCGGAGTAGGTGGTGGTCGCGGTCCCGTCGATGACAAGGCAGGTAGGCATGGTGGATTCCTTTCGGTAGTGGCCCGGGAGCAGGGGCCCTGCCAGCGGCCTCCGCCGCCGGCAGGGCGGGAAGGGGTCAGTCGAAGAGCGTGAGTGCCACGCCGTCGGCGATCTCGTCGGCGAAGACAGGACGCTCCTCAATGCCCAGCGCGGCCAGCAGTTCCACGGTCCGCACCCGGTGGCGGCGGCCGACGGGCACCGTGGGACAGGGGAACTCGTCACGGGCGACCAACCGGTAGGCGGTGCCCATACACATACCGAACGCCCGGGCCGCCGTGCGCAGGTCGACGCTCACCGGCAGGTCGAAGATCTCGCGGAAGGTAAGCGGGGTGTCGTGGCGGCCGCTCATCCCTTCCTCCCGGCCAGGCGAAGGGAGAGGGTGGCGACCCGGCGGCCCCGTCCGGAGTGCCCGACGCTCGTGGCCGTACCGGCCACACCCCAGGCACTGGCCAGAGCTCCGATCCGTACGCCTTCGACACGGTGCGCGGGTACGGAGATCCGCAGGCTGGCGGAGAGCCCCGAACGGCTCGTGGCCGGGTCGTAGTCCGCCTGCCAGACGTCGTCCCGGCCCACGCCGGGGGAAGTACCGCCGACGCGTTCCACGTCCTCCACCGTGTTCTCGCGGTGCGTGTCACGCCAGACCTCCCAGGCGCGGGAGCAGGCCGACCGCAGCACCGTCCTCCCGGGTTCCGGGTCCCGCGGGTCCAGCCTCGCCAGCTCTTCGAGGTAGCAGGTGACGAGCTCCGCCTCGACGTCCTCGCGGTCGGCACGGCGGCACCACGTGATCCGGGACGCGTTGCGGCGTAGCCCCTGCAGACCCAGCCACACCACCGCCTCCCGCCAGTCGGTCCCTCCGGCCCGGAACCGCTCCGCGACCTGGTGCCACAGGGAAGCCCGTGCCAGGGAGCACGCCGTGCGGTCGTAGAGCAACGCGCGGGCCTGGTCCAGGGAAAGGGGTACGCCCCACGGTTCCGTGCCGTCGAACAAACGCAGTGGGGGCGTGGGATCGTTGTCGGCGCACCGGCGTTCGACGGTCGAGAAGATGCCGGAGTGGGAGAAGAAAGTCATGATTTGCCTCCTGCTCAACCAGCCTGTGAGGCCGGGGTGTTGTCTCGCCAGCTCTTCAGCGCGTGGGCGGCGGGTGCCTTGCCGGGCATCGTGTCCGGACCCCTTTCCATGGCCAGGAGCCAGCGGAGGAAGCCGGGCTCCCTGGCGGTCACCAGCCCGTCGAGAAGCCGGGCCACCGCACGGGACCTGCCCTTGGCGCCGGCCGCCCCGGCACACCAGGTGAGCAGGGCGTCTCCCATGTCGGAGAAGGCGACCGGCTCGTTCAGGGAGTGTGCGACGAGGTGGACGGCGACCGTCGCCGACCCGGCGCGGGCCAGAGCCCGCCCGCTCCACCACAGGAAATCGGTGCGGGCCAGGGCGGGAAAGGCACAGGCGGTCAGCAGGCCGGCCGTGTCGTCGGTCCGAGCCCAGTCCCGCATCCGGTGCAGGAGGGTCACCCTGGTGGTGTGGTCGCCTCTGTCGAAGCGTCGTACGAGTGCCCCCTTGGCAGCCTCGAAGACGGAGAGGTCGTCCGGCCCGGCGCCCAGGGTTTCCGTGAGCTGTTCCAGCAGTCGCAACGCCTGCTCGTCCCCGAGTCCCCCGGGCTCCTGGCAGGCGTACGCCACAGCGTGCTGCAAAGATGCCTCGGGCTTGACGCTCCACAGGTCGAGCAGTTCGGCCGCCGTCTGTGCCACCGACCGGTCCCGGAAGCGTGTCGCCAGGCACAATGCAGCCACCCGCGGGGCGGGGAGAACCGGAGCAGAGGCCAGCGCGGACAGCAGTTCCAGGGACTGGCCGCTCGTGGCCTCCGCCAGAGCAGCGACGGCCCGGCCGGCCCGCTGGATCTGGTCCTCCTCCGGGCCGGGGTCGGCGAGCCAGGCGTGCACCACCGGCACGAGGTCCGCACGGTCCCGGCCCAGGCTCTCCCACACGGCCCTGCTCACGGCGGGCCAGAAGAAGGACACCGTGTCGGCAGCCTCGCCATCGGCGCGGCTCACGCGATGGGCTCCGAGGACCCGCAGGACCTCGCCCGGCGACCTCGTCGGAGGCTCCTCCCCCGGATGACCGTAAGAGCCGGGACCCCGCATCCTGTCCGGGCCCGCCAGCCGGAGCAGTTCCCGCGCCCGTTCCATCACGACGGCGCTGTGCAGTCCTCCATAAACGACGAGGGAGAGCAGGCAGGCCAGGAGGGCGGGGTCGCACTGGGCGCGGGCCATGATCTCGGAACCCTCGGCCCCGGCCAGGCTGTGCATGACCTTCCCCGGGGCGGGGCCGCCCGCTGCCCCCAAGCGCTGCAGGGTGTCCGCGGCCCGTACGGCATGGCGTGGCGGAAGGCCTTCGGGCAACAACTCGTCGAGCTCGCCGGGCTCCAGGGCCCGCAGCAACCGGGCACGTACCACCTCATCGGGGCAGCCGTCCGCGAGGTGGGCGGCGAAGACCTTCCGCGGGTCAGGCGGCCGGTGGCGCAGGACCGGCACGCCGAGGTGGTCCTCCAGTGCGCCCACCGGGCCGGGGGCCTCCAGTAGGACGATGACGAGGCAGGCGCCCGCCTCCGCCAGGAGCCCTTCGAGGCGGGCCAGGTCCCATGCCCGGATCGCGAAGGGATCCGCGGGCTCCGTTACCAGGTACCCCTCCACGCCGTGGGTGCGCGGCGACCACCGGGAGAGGTTGGCCGTTCCGTCGACCTGGACGAGGACGGGGGCCTCGTGGCCGTGCGCGAGAAGGTTGAGCGCGTGTGTCTCCCGCCCCGTTCCGGCCTCGCCGACGAGCACCACGATGCCGGCTTCGCGCACCGCGAGGGCTTCCTCGAAGCCGGGCGGCGGCACGAAGCACCGCTGCGCTGCCTGCACATACTTCGCCCGTACGGGGCCCTGCCGCATCGGACCCGGGGCCGCGCCTCCCTCAGCCGAAGGCGTGAGCCGCAGGTTCTGGTCACCTGCCAGCAATCCGGTGTTGATGACGCCGTTGGGGGCCCAGATCGCCGGTCCTCGACCCGCCAGAGCCGTCGCGAACTCGGCCAAGTCGAACTCGGTCCCACCGGGGAGATCAGCTGTCCCCATCGGTTCCTCCGCCGACGTGGCCGAAGAATTCGACGGTGGTGACGTGCTGACCGCCGTGGACGGTTCCGGTGTTGATGATGCCGCGCTCGGCGTTCAGCACCGTCGCGGGGGAGGTCGCCGCCCGGGGAGCGGCGTCCGCGGCCGCCTCGGGCTCGGGTGCCGAGACCTCTCGTCGCCGGCGGAACGCAAGGACATTGTCCGGGGCCTGGGGGTCTTTTGCTCGCATGTCGCCCTTTCCTTCCGTGGACGCCCGGGAATCGCGTGGACGCCTTCCTTTCGGACACGTCGAGATTCCCGCGGATTCATCCCCGGAGCCGCTCCGGAGGACCAAGAATCACGTAACGCCAGTCACACACGAAAAGGGTTTATCGAACGGCAGGGAGAAGAAGAGCGGGTGTGTCGCTGAAAGCGACACACCCGCTCATGAGTTCAATATTCGAGTACAGCTCCCAGGATCAGATGTACTCGCCCGGAACCGTCCTCCCGAGTGCCCCGATCCGGTCACGCAGCAGGCGGGAGAGCTCCTTGCGCTCCTGTTCGGTCAACGTGCCCAGGAGGGAGGCGAGCTCCTCCTGCCAGTCGGAACGCGGTGGACTCAGCAAATCCTGGTGGCCGACTGCCCAGTCCAGCACATGCCGCACCTCTTCGGGGTGCCGAAGCAACCACAGTGCCGCCAGCGACACCGGGCCGGCGTGGAGAGCCTGGAGACAGAACTCGTACTCGCCGCGGCGGCTGGCCGTCCAGGAGTATCGAACCCCGTCGTTTTCCCGCTGACCGAGAAGCAGTTCCTCACCGTTCTCCCGGAGTCGCACGTCGAACACCCTATAACTCAGACCGTGCTCCTCCAGACACTGTGGTAGCCCGAGATGCTCCATGATCTCCGGCGCCCCCAGCCCGTTGCCGGATGCGGCCTGGGCCTCCGCCAAGCAACGTAGGACAGAGGTGAGATGGGTCCGCACCAGGTGCCAGCCGTGCAGACTCCTCGCACGGACGACGCGTACCGGATCGTGGACCCACCAGGAGACCCACAGGTCGACCGACTCCGTACCGTAGACCGTGGGGAGGCCGACCGCCCTCGCGTCCACATGCTCCGTCGTGTCCACCCGGAAAACGTCGCTGTACTTCCCGTTCAGGTGGGGAGCGGGGGCCTCGACCACCGGGGGCAGATAGGCGCCGGAGCCATCCGGGGCGCCTCGTCGGCCGAGGAAGGAGTACTCCCCCGCCTCGTCTCTGAGCACCAGTGCGCAACCCTTCGACGCGGACCAGCGGTGGGCGATGATCTCCCACCAAGGCGGCCTGTCCAGCCGGTAAAAGAGGCGGTCGGTGGTGTCGTCGTTCATGCTGCCTCCCCATACGCGCCGGCCCGCCACCGATGGAGCGCGTCGCGGGCGGTGACGAGGCCGGGCCAGCCGTTCGCGCCCGCCTGCTCCATTTCCACGAACAATCGGAATTCGCCGGAACGCATGGACTGGGCCATGGCCGCGAACAGGTTCTCGACAGCCCGGAACTGTTGGTCGTCCCACTGGCCCGACTCCGCCCAGCGCAGCAACGTCCTACACGTCGTTTCGAAGGAACTCTCGGTGTTCAGGGCGCGGCCCGTGAGGTCGGCCAGCGCCTGCCCCTCCGGCGTCCACAAGGCCAGGTTCCCCATGAACCACTGGGGAGACCAGAGCATCCGGCTGAAGAGCGAGAGCACCTGCTCCTGGTCGTACCCCTCGTCGTCCAGCCACTTCCGGAGCAAGCCGAATACCTTCGGCTCGTGGCCGGCCTGGAACAACCGCAGGATCGCCGCTTCCACCGCCACCTTCACCCGGTACTCCTCTCCCTCCCCGGCCTGTGCCGAGCTGAAGAGACTCTGGAGGAGACGCAGGGCCAGGTCGGGGCGGGCCAGGCCGAACTCCTCGCCGCACGCGTGCGCCACCGTCGTCCTGAGACGGAAGTCGGTCGCCGTGCTCCAGCGATGCAGTCGGTATCGAATCTCGGCGACGAGAACGGGGTCCTCAGCCGCGACGCCCAATGCATTCGCCACGACGAGGCGACTGGTCGCACGGTCCGACCGGGCAAGTTCCCGGAGGTGCACCAGAGCATTGCTCCCGCCGCCCCAGCTCGCCACCCGGCCCATGGCCCGGCCCGCCGGGCCGGCGAGCCCGCCGGAGCGGGGTACGTCCCGCAACCACTCGACGAGCAGCTCTGACAACTGCCCGTACTCACGCCACACATGTCTGAGAACGGCCTCGGCCTGGCGATGCCTGATGAACGCCACAGCCTCCACACTGTGCGAGTAGGCTCCCTCCGCGCGGATCTCACGGTCCTGGCGCACCGCGCGCACGGCGTGCAGCAGTTCCGTCAGAGAGTGCCGGAAAACGAAGTTCGGATTGGTCCGGTCCGGCTTCGCGGCCCCGTCGGCGTCTGTGCCGGGCAGCGCCGCTGTCAGCCGGTCGCCTGCCAGCTTCGTCAACCGGTCGGCCTCACTTCTGACGATCTGCTGGTCCAAACCCTCATAGACCGAAGCGGCCAGCAGGAAGGCCAGTGATTCCGGCTCGTCGCACAAGCTCTTTATGAGCTCCGGGACCTCCCGCTCGGCCAGGTAGCTCAGCCGGAGCCCCAGGTCGCCGAGAGCCTCCGGATCGCCGTCGGCCTCGACGAGGGCCGTCACCAGCTCCACTACTTCGGCGGGTACCAGCTCCGGCACCAGAAGATCGCCCAGGTCATGACGGCCGGCAAGCGCGGACAGCAGCCGGTCCCGCTCCTGCCGGTCCGGCACCACCGCCTCGAAGCGACTGCTGAACACCAGAGAGGGTGACGGCGGGGAGCACACGGTGGGGCTGATGTGAAGGTCCCGTTCGAGGCGGTGCAGCAGGGCCGCGTCGTCGGGCAGGACGATCACCATGCACGCATGGGCCTTCTTGAGCAGCTCCCGCACGTTTCTCAGCATGACCGGGGAAAGAGGCCGCGAGGGGAACAGTCCGTCTATCAGGTAGCCACGCGCCGAGGTGTCGGTGGGCCTCCAGCGGTCCAGTTCTGTGACGCCGTCAAGTGCCCGTAGCGGCGCATCAGCCCCGCAACTCTCCCGTAGCAGGTTGAGCGCCGCGGTACGACGGCCTGTTTGGGGTCGGCCGACAAGGAACAGGGGCCCCTGCTTCAGCTTTTCGAGGGCCGCTTCGAACCAGTCGGGGCGTGCGAATCCGAGCACGGCGGTCTCCCTCTCCAAGTCCGGGATCGGACCCTCACGCACTCTGGTTTGCCTTAGCTGCCCTTCCGACCTGGCGCCGTTGCTTACGCCCTGCCCGCCGTACACGGAACCGTTGTTGATGTTCCCTCCGGGGGCGTAGATGAAGGACGCCCACTCTTTGGCCCCGTCAATCAACTCGGTGATCTCGTAATCCGCTTCGGATCGCGGAGCCCCGTCCTCGGGCAGGGGACCGGGCAGCCCGGCCGCCCCCGCCCTGCCATCCCCCGTCATTTGCGCTCCTGGCGCTTGTCCCCGCGGACCTGGTCGCCCTGGAAGCGGCGGATCCTGCCGATCTTGTGGCCCTCCACGTAATCACCGGCGATCCGGTCACCCGCCACGTGGTCACCGGCCACATGGTGGTTGCTCACGCTCTGACCGCCATGGACAGTACCCGTGTTGATGTTGCCGCGAGGGGCCGCGATGACATCCGTGCGGCGGGCCGTCGTGTCGTCGCCGGACGAGTCGGCGGACTGCGGGGAAGGCTTCCGTACAGGTTCCGGAGCGGCGCCGTCGCCGGGGGAGCCCTCGTAGAGGGGACCGGAGGGCTGCGGGACGTGGAGCCATGCCCTCCGGGAGAACGACTTGCCCTCGACCGTGGCGGCCACCTCCACGAAGTGGTCGGGGTGGCGCCCGGTGTACCCGCTGGCGACCGCGTCCTCGTAGCACCGCTCGGAGAGGATGGCCGCGACGTGGGTGATGTTCTCGTTGTGGGAGGCGAGCACCGCCTTGACGGGGCGCGAGTCGAGCAGCCGGTGGGTGTCGTTGCGCGCTGTGCCGTTGCCGCCGAACTCGTCGCCGGTCTCCGGCAGCGGACCGACGTGCAGACTGACGCGGAGCCTGATCGGCACCGCCCCGTGGGAAAGGACGTTGAAGTCGGTCAGGACTTCCTGGAGGGCGAGCAGCAGGGGGTGGATGACGAAGGGCATGTGTGCCGGATCGAACCCGAAGACATAGCCGTCCCCAGTGGTGGCCGGGAACATACGGTCCTCCCACAGGTCTCCGAGGTCGGACCTGACCAGCGCGGTCTTGAGGAGTTCGGGGACCACCCGGCTGATGGCCTCGTGCTCGATCGCCGGGCGGCCTGTGAAGTCCTTCGCGTCGACGGCCAGAATGCCCCGGTAGGGAGGCAGCGGCCGGCTGTGGGTGTACGGGGTGGCGATCCGCTGGGGCAGGGCGCTGCTGAACTCGGGCATGTCGCTCCTCCATAAAGCCCGCCCGGCCGCTCTCGGGCCGGGCGGGGACGCTGTCGGGTGCGGTGTCGAGCACGTCGAGCTTCACAGCGGGCGGGGAGCCGTTCCGTTCCACAGGACCCGATCGGGAGTGACGTGGAGCACATCCCGGCGGAGGCTCAGCCGTCCGCGTGGCCGCCCGCCGCCTTGCGAAGGCCCTCCATGCTGACCACCTCGATCCGGCCATGCCCCACTCTCACGCAGTCGGGGCCGAGCCGTTCGAGCGCCTTGCTGACGGCTTTGCGGCCCACATCGATGTGCTGGGCCAGCTCCTCCCTGGTGAGGGAGAAGCAGGGCTTGCCTGTACCGGCAGCCGTGACCAGGCGGAGCAGCGCCAGGGCGAGACGTTCGTGAACAGCCCCCTCACACAGTTCGGCCTGTTCGCGCATACGGTTCCAGGCCAATTCAACAATGGGGCGTGCGAGCTTGGCCTCCTGGACGAAGCGATGAAAATCGTGCGCAGGCACAATGCATGCCCTGCTTTTCCTCAGAGCCCACACATCGGCCATCCGGACGCTTTCGGACTGAAGAGCCATCTCCCCCAAGATCTCGCCCGGCCCGCGGAAACCGAGCAGTCGCTGCCGCCCATCAGGCTCGGTCCTGACGACCTTCACCAGCCCCTCCACCAGAGCAAGCACATGCGTCCCCCGGTCTCCTTGCCGCAGTAAGGCGCGGCCCGCGAGGTAGGTCTGCTCCGGATACCGCGTCAGTCGTGCCCACTCCTCGTCCGGCACCAAAGCACACAGAGGAGCCGACGGAAGGAAATCATCTTCGCTCATGCAGCCAAACTAGAGGAGAATACCTTCGGATAGACATGGAATTCACAAATAGGTGCACGCATCACAAATAGAACGGCCGAATTATTTCCGATTAACGCCCCGGTGTCATCCCGCCGCCCTTGAGCCGATCTATGCCGGAGGGGCGGTCCTGGGTAGCGAAAGAGTGGCCCGAAGGCGGGAGCTACGTGGCCAAGCGAAGTGTGCCCACCTCGGCAGGAGGTTGGGGAGTAAGGTCGGCCACCACCGCAATCACCGCACTGGCCGACAGGTAGGCGAGGCCCGCCGGCCTTTGTCGTTGGTCAGGGCTGGGCGGTTCTGCGGGTGCGGCGGTGGGAGAGGTGGCGGAGGAGGGTCCAGAGGGCCGTGGCGTTCAGGAGGGCGCTGATCAGGATGGCGGCGTGGAAGCCGAGGCCTGCCCAGATGCCGGGGTCGGCCGCTACGGAGGTGTCCGGGACCCAGTCCGCGGGGCGCGGGGCGGACTCCGGGATGAACTCCGTGGGCGGCTCGGGGGGCGGCTCCGAGCCGGAGTAGGGCTCCACCGGCGGGGCCGGGGCCGCGGCCAGGGCGGCGGCGGGGCCGAAGGAGGACAGCAGCACGATGCTCACCGGGGCCGTGGCCAGGATGGGCCAGACCCCGAACATCCCGACGTCCCCGACCCGGCTGCCGACCTCGGCGTAGACCAGCATCGCGACCACCAGGGCCAGGTACGCGCCGGGTACCCACCTCTCCGCCTTCGACCAGCGCCGCACCATCTCGTCTCCCCGTTCCGTTCCTTGCCGTTCGGCCCGTTCGGCCTGCGCCCAGTCTCGAAGGTGCCGGGGGGCGCCACCTGAGTACCGCTACTCATCCCGGCCGCCCCGAGTACTCGGGGGGAGTGCGGAGTTCGGACCAGGTCTTCGTCGACGCCGAATCGCGTGGAACGGGGGGTCGGCGGCGCTAGGGTGATCTTGGGGGGCGAGGGTGCTCCGCGGGTGGCAGGAGGCGCAGGTGGCGGTCGTCGAGGGGACGGGCTTGCGGGTGCCGGTGGGCGAGGGCGCCGGGGCGTGGGTCTGTCGGGCGGTGGAGCGGCGGGTCCTGTTCGTGGTGCACAACGTCACGTCCGCCGGGCGGCTGTTGGACGTCGCACCGCTCTTCCGGGACGACCTGCGGGTGCAGTTGCTGGTGACGGCCACCGGGTCCTCTGCGTTTCAGGCGGGGATCGCGGAGCTGTTCGGGGAGTGGGGGCTGCCCGTGCTGCCCTGGGAGCAGGCCCGGGAGACGCCGGTCGACCTTGCGGTGTCCGCCAGTTTCGGCGGTCAACTGCACCTGATTCAGGGCAAGTTGAGCGTTCTTTCACATGGGGTTGGATACACTAAGAAACTAGCGCAGCCGGGAGCCGGGAGCCGGGAGCCGGGAGCCGGGAGCCGGGAGCCGACGTTCGGGTTGTCGGCGGAGTGGCTGCTCGTCGGCGGGGAGCCGTTCGTGGACGGGCTCGTGCTGTCGCATCCCGAGCAGGTCGAGCGGCTGCGGCGGGTGTGCCCGCAGGCCGCGGGTGCGGCGGTGCTCGGCGGGGACCCCTGCTTCGACCGGATGCTGGCGGCCCGGCCGTACCGTGAGCGGTTCCGCCGGGCCCTGGGCGTCCGGCGCGGGCAGCGGCTGGTGGTGCTGAGCTCCACCTGGAACCCCGAGGGGCTGTTCGGGAGCGGCGGCGGGTACGACGTACTGCCCGGACTGCTGGAACGGCTCGCGGCCGAACTGCCCGCCGACGAGTACCGGACGGCCGCCGTCCTGCACCCCAACATCTGGTACGGGCACGGCCCCGGGCAGGTGCGGGCCTGGCTGGACCGGGCCCGCCGCGCCGGGCTGGCCCTGGTCGACCCCCTGCACGACTGGCGGCAGGCACTCATGGCCGCCGACCTGGTCCTGGGGGACTTCGGGGCGGTCTCGTACTACGCGGCGGCCCTCGGGACCCCCGTGGTGCTGGCGGCTGCCGGGCAGGAGCGGCTGGATCCGGAGGCGCCGCTCGCGGCGTTCGTCCGGGAGGCGCCGCGCCTCGATCCGCACGGGCCGCTGCGGGGGCAGCTGGAGGAGGCACTGTCGGCGCACCAACCCCTCGCAGGTCCAAGGGAGTTCACTACCTCGGCGCCCGGCGCCTCGGCCGGGCTGCTGCGGCGGCACTTCTACGCGCTCATGGACCTGCCGGAGCCCGGAGGCCCCGCGCTGCTGGAGCCCCTGCCGCTGCCGGCGTACGCGCCCGCCCTGCGTACGGCGCCCCTGCACGTGTGGACCCGCATCCGCGGCGCGGAGGTCGTCATCGAGCGTACGGCGGGGCGGCGGCCCGGGCGGGACGGCGGGGTGGTGCACCTCTCCGTCCACGAGGACACCCTGGATCCGGAGGCCCTGGAGTCGGCGGACCTGATCACGCGGGAGGGCCGGGCGGACGATCCCCGGTTCGGCGGGCCCGGGGCATGGACCGCCGAGGTGCTGCGCCGCTTCCCGCACTGCCGGGCCGCGGCGTACGTCACGGGGCCGGACGACTGCACGGTACGGGTCCGCGGGCACGGGCTGTTCCGGCTGTCGGCCGAGGGAGGCCGAGGAGAGGGAGGGGACGGAGGAGAAGGAGGGGAGGGGCGCGGGGCCGATCCGGCCGCCTACGGCTCCTCGCTCCTCGCCTGGCTCGGCTCGGGCGCCGGGGTGCCCTCGGAAGAGGGCGACGGGAGCGGCCGGAGCGGCGGCATCCTGCGGACGCGGACGGCCGCCGGTGTGCACCGGGTACGGGTACGGGTCGAGCAGTAGCCGCCCGTAGGACCCGCCCCCGGCGCCGCCCTACCCGGTGGTCTCGCAGCGCAGCCGTAGGGCCGCCAGGTAGGCCCGGTGCGGCACGGCGGCCGGCGGGAGGAGCCGTTCGGCTTCCGCGATGTGCTCCAGGGCCTCGGCGTTCGCACCCGTGTCGTGGCGGGCCTCCGCCAGGTCCGTGAGGGCGCGGGCCCGGTTGTAGGCCTCTCCCCGCTCGGCGAAGTACTCCGCCGCCGAGGTGAGCAGGGCGCACGCCTCCTCGTACCTGCCCATGCCGCGCAGCGCCCGGCCGCGGTGGCGCCGGGACAGGGCGAGGGCGCGCGGCAGGTCGTCCGCGCCCTCGCCGCCGGGTGCGATCCGGCCGTAGACGGCCTCGGCGGCGGTGAACCGCTCGTGGGCCGCCTCGTTCCGCCAGCGGTAGAGGTACAGCAGCCCCTGGAGCTCGGTGGCGGAGGCCTGGCCGCGGAGGTGGCCGGCCTCGCGCTCGGCCCTGGCCGCCGCGTCGGCCGCCCGGTCCGCCTCCTCCCAGCGGCCCAGCTCGCCGAGGCAGTGGGCCAGTTGGAAGTGCAGGGCGCCGGCGGTGCGGGTGCCCGGCCGGTGCTCGTCGGCGCAGCGGGCCGCGGCGCGGAGCGCCGGCAGCACCTCGTCCCAGTGGCCGGCCTTGAGCTGGAGGGGCCACAGGGCCCGGGCCAGGTCCAGCGCGGTGGCGGTGTGCCCGTACTCCAGGGCGAGGAGGACAGCGCGGACGAACTGCCCGGCCCCGGCGGCCAGGGCCTCGATCCCCGCCGCCTCGTCCGGGTACGGCTCCCCCTGCGGCGGCGCCGGGAGGGTGCGCCAGCTCTGCGGGAGCGCCGCGTGCGCCGCATGGAGGGCACGGTTCAGCAGGGCGTCCAGGGTGCGGGCGACGGCGGCCGAGCACGCGGGGATGCCGTGCTCCGCCGCCGCGGTGTCGGCGAGGTGGCCGAGCACCTCGGGGCGGAAGCGGTACTGCTCGTCGGGCAGCCGTTCCAGCAGTTGGGCCGCCGCGGCCTCGGCGAGGAGCGGGGCCGCCTCCTGCGCGGACAGGCCCGCGGCCGCGGCGGCGAGCGGGGCGGTGACCGTCGGCCAGCCGCCCAGGGCCGTGAGCCGGCACAGCCGGGCGGTCTCCGCGCGGACCCCGAGGCAGGCCAGCTGCGCGGCGGCGCGCACCGGGTCGCCGCCCGCGGCGGGAAGCGGTACGGAAGGCGGTACGGGCAGCAGTGCCGTCGGCGCGCCCGGCGACCCCGGCGACTGCGGGCCGCCGCCGTCCCTCAGGCGCAGTGCCGAGGCCCGGAGGGCGAAGGCGTTGCCCGCGCAGCGGGCCAGTACGTCGGCCTTGTGGCGCCCGGCCCGCGCGGTCTGCTCCCGGCCGGCGATCTTCCCCACCATGGCCCAGGCGTCCCGGTCGCCGAGGGGCGCCACGGGCACGAGCTCCGCCTCCAGGGCCACCGGCGCGCCCGATACGACGACGATCAGGAAGACCCCCGGGGTGGCCGGGACCAGGGCGCTCACCTGGGCCAGGGAGGTGACGTGGTCGATGACGACCAGGGCCCGCCGGTCCGCGGTCAGCGTCCGGTACAGCTCCTCCCGGCCCGCCTCGGTGGGCGGGACCCGCTCCGGGGGGACGCCGAGCCGCAGCAGCAGGCGCTGCAGGACGGCCGCGGGCGCCGGGCCGGTGCCCGGGAGGCCGCGGAGGTCGACGTAGAACTGCCCGTCGGGGAAGAGCCCGCGGCAGGAGGCGCCCAGGTGCAGGGCCGCCTCGGTGGTGCCGATGCCCGGCGGGCCGTGCAGCAGCGCGACCCGCGGCCGGCCGCCGGCGGGGCGGGTGGCCTCCCGCTTCAGGGCGCGGAGGACTTCCCTGCGGTCCGTGAAGTGGCGTGTCGCAGGCGGGAGTCCGCCGTTCGCCAGCGGTTCCGGGCCGCCCTGCTGGCGCAGGAGCAGGGCCCACTCCGCAGCCTGCCGGGGGTCCTCCCCCAGCCGGGCGTGTACGCGGCCCGCGAGCGCGGCCCAGCCCTGCGGGTCGGCGGGCAGCGGGGCTTCGCGTCCCGTCGCGCGCCGCGCGAGTGCGCCGGTCGACAGCAGGAGCTGCTTGCCCATCTCGCCCGCGGCCCCGTTGCCCACCGCGGTGAGAAAGGCCGTCAGCGCGCTCAGCGCCACGATCTCCAGCATGTCGGTTCCTCCCCGGGTCCCCGAGCCGCCCCTGGGCGGACTGTATCGCCGTGCCGCCGGGCCGTGGCCGTGTTTCGGACAGGAGGAGCACCCTCGGCGTCCCTCTTCCCGGGCACGGGGAAGGGGCGGAACCGTACAGCGGCCGCTGCGTGGCTCCGCCCTTCCCCGTGGGCTTCTCAGGTGTCCCGGCGGACGTGGCGGGAGAGGAGGACCGCGGTGGCCGGCAGGAGCATGAGGGCGCCTGCCGTCACCAGGGTGTGGACGGGGCTGAGGAGCAGGCCGGCCAGGCCGCCGAGGGCGAAGCCCACGGGGACGGCGGTCAGGTTGGCGGCGCGGTACGCGGCCGTGGCGATGGCGCGGTCCTCCTGGGCGATGGCCCGGGCCCGGTAGGTCTGGACGCGGACGACCACGACCCCGGAGCAGAACTCGTCCATGACGAAGCCGGCGAGGACGAGGACCAGGCCGGCCGTGCCGCCGAGGTAGGCGCCGAAGCCCACGAGGGCGTACGAGGCGACGGCGCCGCAGCCGAACACCGCCGTGCCGAGGCCGGTGCGCAGGGGGGCGGGGAGGCGTTCGGTCAGGCCCGAGCCGAGGACCGCGAAGAGCACCACGCAGCTGCGGATGACGCCGAAGCCGACGGCGGTGAGCGGGGTCTGGTCCAGGAGGACGATCAGCAGCAGGGCCTCGATGACGCACTGGCCGAGGTTGTAGGCCAGGGCCCAGAAGGTGAGGACCCGGAGGGTGGGGGTGGCCAGGTTGAGGCGCAGGCCCTGGCGGAGGGTCGGCTTCCCGGCCGCGGGCCCGGGGGCGGCGGCCGGGGAGGCGCCCGCTGCGGCCGCGGTGTCCTCGGAGGCCGGTCCGGGCTCCGCGGCGGTCGACGGGTCCGGCGGGACGCGGAGACGGGGGATGCGGACGAGCAGGGCGCAGGCGGCCAGGGCCAGGGCGGCGGCCACCGCGAAGGTCCAGGGGACCCCGAGCAGGGCGAGGCCCACACCAGCGAGGAAGGGCGCGAGTCCGTCGGCGCTGGACTCGGCCATGCTCAGGCGGGCGTAGATCCGGGGCAGTTCCTTGTCGGGGAACACCGCCGGCACCAGGACCTGGGTGGAGACGGAGGTCAGTACGGAGCCGCAGGCCAGGGCCACGTTCGCCAGGCAGAAGACCGCCATGCCGAAGGCCGGGCCGGCCGCCAGCGCGAGCGCGGACAGCAGGAAGGCGAGGACGCGCAGCAGCTCCGAGCCGAGCATGACCGACCGCTGGTCGTACCGCTCGACCAGGTGGGCCGCGGTCCTGGCCAGCAGGACCTGGGGGGCGAAGCGGCAGATGCCCAGCGCGGCCACGACGAGCGAGCTCGCCCCCAGCGTGGAGACCGCCACGAAGGGCACCGCGAACTCCACGGCGGCGATGGCGAAGAAGGAGAGGAAGTTGGCGGCGGGGAGGGCGGTCCGGAGGGCGGCCGCGGCGGCCGCGGGGCCCGGCCCCGGGGAGGCGGCAGAGCCCCCGGGGCCGGGAGGCCCCGCGGATCCGGTGGGGAGCGGATCCGCGGTGCCGGGTCCCGCCGCGGTGTCGCGGGCCGTGCCCTCGGCTACGGCGGTCACCGGTCGGCCTCCACCAGGAGGCCCGCGCTGAGGCAGTCGAGTACCAGGCGCGAGCCGGCGTCGGCGAGGGCCCGGCCTTGGCCGCACAGGTCGAGGAACAGCTGCCGGTCCACGTCGCTGGAGGCGTTCTGGCTGCTCAGCACGTACCGGGCGGTGGGCCCGGAGCCGAAGGCGGCCATCACGACCGACTCCGGGCGCCGCACCCGCAGCGGGCCGGACTCCGGGGTGGCGACCAGCTGGTCCTCGGTGAGGAGGTAGTCCACGACGGGGTGCCGGACGAACTCCAGGACCTCCTCGGCCGAGTCGATGATCGGCTGGCCCGGCCCGTTCAGCGAGGTGTTGATCAGGACCGGGGGCAGGTCGAGTTCGGCGAGGGCGGTGATGAGGGCGTGGATGGCCGGGTTGCACTCCGGGGTGACCGTCTGGACGCGGGCGGTGCCGTCCGCGTGCAGGGCCTCGGCGAGCAGTCCGGTGTACTCCTCGCGGACCCGGAAGTTGAAGTTCATGAAGGGGGACTCGGACGGCCCGTGGAAGAAGGTGTCCAGGTCCTCGGCGCGCACGATGGGCGCGACCGGCCGCCAGTCCTGGCGGACCTTGAGCAGGTTCAGCTTCGCGCGGGCGTCCGGGCAGGCGACCGGGTGGCAGATCAGGGAGCGGTTGCCGAGGGCCCGCGGCCCGAACTCGGCGCGGCCGGCGAACCGGGCCACGACGGAGCCGCGTGCGATCACCTCGGCGGCGGCGCGGGTGAGTTCGGCCGGGTCCGGGCCGAGGGGTACGGGCGTGTACCCGTACTCCGCCGCCTGGGCCGGTGCGACCCGCTCCGCCGGGCTGCCGAGGAAGTCGCTGCGGATGCGGGCGGGCGGCAGCGCCGCGGCCGGCTCCTGTGCGCGGGCCCAGCCGAGGAAGGCGGCGCCCACGGAGATCCCCGCATCGTGCGGACATGATGGCACGTACATGTCATGCACCTCGGGCAGGGCGGCGATCTCGCTGTTCGCGGTCAGGTTGAGGAACACCCCGCCCGCACAGACCAGTTCGGGGATGCCGGCGAGCTCCACCGCGCGGCGCGCATGGTGCACGAGCAGGCGGGTGAACGCCTCCTGCACGGCAGCCGCGATGTCCGCCTGCTGCACCGGGTCGCTGCCGCTGCCCTCCAGCAGCTGCCAGCCGTTCTTCAGCCGCGGCGGCCGTCCGGCGGCCTCCCCGGTGACGATGTCGTCGGCGGTCAGCCGCGGCGCGCGGGTCGGGGGCAGCCCGGCCAGGGCCATCAGCTGGCCGTGGGCGTGCTCCACCCGGAACACGTACCGGGAGATGTTGTCGAAGAGGCTCGCCTCGCTCTGCACGAAGACGTCCGGCTGGTTGTGCGGCAGGCTGTACGCCCGGTCCAGCAGGGTGAACCGGCCCTCCCGGAAGGCGTAGAACGAGCGCATCTCGGTGAAGGCGCGCCGCCCGCCCGCGGCCGGGTCGGCTGCGCCGTCGGCGTCATCGGCTGCGTCGTCGGCGTAATACCTGCCGTAGAACTCGCCGAACGGCTCGTAGAAGTCCCGGCCGTCCCACGAGGTCGTGCCCGCACTGTCCGAGACCAGGACCGCCGCGGCCGGGAACCCCGAGGGGTACACGGCCGAAGCGGCGTGGGCCAGGTGGTGCGAGACCACGTGGTGGCGCGGGTCGAAGGGGTCGAAGGCGGAGAAGGAGGGGGAGACCAGCGGCCGTTGGAGACCCACCCCGGAGGGCCCGGCCGCCTGGAACGAGCTGACGATGACGTCGACTTCGTCGATCGTCGTGCCCGCCAGGCGCAGGGCCTCCTGGATCGGCAGCCGGTCGGAGAGGAACTCCTGCCCGTCGTACTTGCGGCGGGTCACGCGCTCCTGCTGGACGGCCGAGAGCAGCCGGCCGTCCCGAACGACCGAGCACGAGGACTCGTGCCCGCAGTGGATTCCGAGGACAGTGGTCACCTTCGTCACCTCTTGTAGTTCTCCAGAGGAGCGCCCTCGGGCATGAAGCCGAAGGTCAGGATGGTGACCTTCTCGCCCTCGGCGATCGGGGTCCGGCTGTGGGCCTGCGTGCCCGCGAGGAAGATGACGACCTCGCCCGGGGTCAGCTGGAGCCGCTCCTCGGTGCCGTCGGGGTAGTGCATGTACAGGGCCGAGGGGTTCTCGGTGCCCTCCGGGATCTCGTGCTCCAGCATCATCAGCACGTTCAGCGAGAAGATGTCCGTGTCGATGTGCGGGATGATCCCCTGCCCCGCGTCGCGGTAGAAGAGGTAGCTCGCGATGCCGGTGGCCTCGGCCTTCGGCACCACCGAGGCGACGAGCGCGTGCAGTTCGGGGCTGGTGGCGATGCGGTCGGCGACCGTGCCGCCACAGCCGAGGTAGTGCTCGTCGAAGGCGACGGCGGTCTTGCCGACCTCGTCCTTCTCCGCCTGGAAGGCGGCGAGCAGCTCGTCCGTGAGGAACTCGGGGCGGCCGCGGTACTGGATCCCGCGCGGGTCCTCCACCTCGTACGGGCACAGGATCTGGAGGGCCTCGGAGACCGCGCGGCGGCCGTTCTCCGCGTCCGCCTCCTTGGCGGGGACGAGCTGGCCGGCCGACAGGCCGAGGATCAGCTTGAGGTTGGCCTGCTCCGCCGGTGTCAGCGTCGAGTGCAGCTCCGCGAGGCGCTGGCCCATGGTCAGGGTGTTCGTCGTCATCACACACTTCCGATCGTGCGGTAGCCGAAGGACACCAGGCGGATGGCCTCGCCCGCGACGGTGCGGGTGCGCTGGTGGGTGACGCTGTCGGCGAAGAAGACAAGGGATTCGCCCGGGGCGAGGTGGACGCGGATCGCGTCCTGCTCCGGCGGGTACAGGATCAGCTCCGAGGTCCGGTCGTCCGGGGTGTGCTGGAGCATGGTCAGGACGTTCAGGGAGAACTCGTCCTTGTCCACGTGCGGGTCGATGCCGAGGCCCGGCTCGTCGTAGTACAGGTAGTTCGCCTTGTGCGTCGGCAGGACGGGACCCACCTGGGACACCAGGAAGTCGTGGACCTTCGTCGAGAGGGCGAGTTCGCGGGCGAGCGGGGCGCCGGAGGCCACGTAGTGGTCGTGGAAGCGCTCGGCGCGCGCCCGGTGCTCGCGGGACTCCGCGTCGAGCGCGGCGATGTCCTCGTCGGAGAAGAAGGGGCCCCGGCCCAGGTAGACCACGCCGGTCTCGAACTTGGGCCGTTCTCCGCCGTGCAGCCGGGGCAGGGAGCGCTGCGCCGTGGCGAGCGCCAGTTCCCTCAGTCCCTCCGGCACGGCCTGAGCATGGCCGCTGAGGAGTCCCCCAGCAGCCATGCTCAGGAGGAACTTGAGGTTCTCCCGCTCTGCGGCGGTGAGTTCCGTTGACAGGTGCGACAGCCGGTCCACCAGGGTCAGCTGAGACATTGCGGGATCCTCTCGTTCCGTGTTCAGGCCGAATTACTCGTTGAAGCCGAGGGTGTTCGGCAGGTTCAGCAGCTCCATGCGGATGGACGGGGTCGCCGCCGCGGAGATCGGCTTGGCGAAGATGTAGTCCGCCTCCGCGTTGATGTCCTGGAGCTCCTTCAGGTGGAGGCTGGACGAGGTGACGATGCTGCTCAGGACGGCCTGCTCGTCCTGGTTCAGCGTCGCCTTCAGAGCGGCCAGCTTCTCCGTCAGGGTGGGGAGCGCAGCCTCCAGAGCCGCCGCGTCGAGCTCCGCGTCGAGGGCGGGGTCGGCGAGGAACAGGTCTGCGGTCTGAGCGGTCATGTGAGCCTCCTCGGTTGCGGCCGGTTGTTCCGGCCGGTTCCTTGCGGTGGTTGCGAACTATCGTTCGCGGATGACTCCATTGAGACAGTGGCCGCTCGCAGATCCCTTGACGACCTCTCGAATGACCCTCGAACCCCTCACCCCCGCGCACGCCGCTGAGGCCTTCGCCGTACTCGACGACGCACGGCTGCACACCTGGACCGGCGGGAAGCCGTACACCCTGGAAGAACTGCAGGTCAGGTACGCGTTCCAGGCCGGCGGCCAGTCCCCGGACGGCAGCCAGGGCTGGCTGAACTGGATGCTCCGCCGTACGGACGACCAGCGGCTGGCCGGGACGGTTCAAGCGACCTTGTACCGGACCGGAAGCGGTGGAGTTGAAGCGTCGCTGGCCTGGGTGGTAGGGGTCGAGCACCAGGCCAGGGGCTATGCGGGCGAGGCCGCGCGGGCCATGGCGGACTGGCTGCGGACCCGCGGGGTGACCTCCCTGGCGGCCTACATCCACCCCGAGCACGAGGCCTCCGCGGGCGTGGCCCGCTCCCTCGGACTGAGCCCGACCGGCACGGTGGAGGACGGCGAGGTCCGCTGGAGCGACTCGGGCAGCTGAGGCGGGGTCCCGGCCGGATCTCGGCAGGATCCCGACATGCTCTCAGCGGGCAGGGCGGGGCCGGCCGGGGGACCATCAGGGGTGGCGAAAGGAAGTCACCCATGGGCGACCCCCACCGCTCGGCCGGCCCCGGCGGAACCGCCGGAACCGCCGGGACCGCCGCCGGGCCGGCGCAGCCGGAGGAGGCCGAGGTCCTGCGCGGGATCCTGCGCTCCCCCGGCTACCTCAAGGCCCTCGCCTTCTGCGCCCTCCTCGGCATCCCGGTCTCCCTCGCCGCCTTCTGGTTCCTGGTCGGCCTCCACAAGCTGGAGCACGCCCTGTGGACCGACCTGCCGCAGGCCGTCGGCCTGGACGGGCCGCCGCCCTGGTGGTGGCCGTTCCCGCTGCTGCTGTTCGCGGGGCTCGCCGTCGGGTGGGCCGCCGCGCGGCTGCCGGGCGGCGGCGGGCACCTGCCGGTGGCCGGGCTGCACGCGGGCGGGGGCGGGGCCACCAGGGCCCTGCCCGGGGTGCTGTTCGCGGCGGCCGCCTGCCTGCCCTTCGGCGCCGTCCTCGGACCGGAGGCCCCGCTGATCGCCCTCGGCGGCGGCCT
Organism: Streptomyces sp. NPDC038213; assembly: GCF_055600495.1. NCBI lineage: Bacteria > Bacillati > Actinomycetota > Actinomycetes > Kitasatosporales > Streptomycetaceae > Streptomyces > Streptomyces sp. NPDC038213. The sequence goes on along the minus strand of NZ_JBVJYM010000005.1, from coordinate 330,307 downwards.
GGCCCTGGTCTTCCGCGACCTGGCCCAGGCACCCGCGACGGCGCAGAGCACCGCCCTGCTGGGCGCGGCCGGGGCCGCGGCGGCCGTGGCGGCGATCTTCGGCAACCCCCTCGTGGCCGCGGTCCTGCTGATCGAGGTGGCGGGGGTAGGCGGCCCTCAGCTGTTCGCCGTGATGCTGCCGGCCCTGCTGTCCAGCGGGGTCGGGTCCCTGGTGTTCACGGGGCTGGGCCGCTGGACCGGCCTGGAGACCGGGGACCTCTCCCTGAACCCCTCCGCGACCCCCTTCCCGCGGCTCGACGCCGGGGACGTGGCCTGGGCCCTGGCCATCGGCGCGGCGCTGGCGCTGGTCCTGCACCCGCTGCGGGCCGCCGCCCGCCGGGTGGCCGCGCACACCGCGGCCCGGCCGCTCGTACGGACCGTCCAGTGCGCCCTGGCGGCGGCCGCCTGCGCCGCCCTGTACGCCCTGCTCACCGACCGCTCGCCGCACGAGGTGGCCTCCTCCGGGCAGGCCGCCCTGGCCGCCATGGCGTCCGACCCGCACGCCTGGGGGGTGGGCGCGCTGGTCGCCGTACTCCTCCTGAAGGGGGCGGCGTACGCCCTGTGCCTGGGCAGTCTGCGCGGCGGCCCGGTCTTCCCCGCCCTGTTCCTGGGCGCCGCGGCCGGTCTGCTGCTGGCGCCGCTGCCGGGGCTCGGGGTGGTGCCGGCGATGGCGGCCGGGATGGCCGCGGCGAGCGCGGCCACCCTGCGGCTGCCGGTGAGCAGCGTGGTGCTGGTGGTGCTGCTGCTGGGCGGTACGGCGATGATGCCGGTGGTGATCCTGGCGGCGGTGGTCGCCTTCGTCGTCACCGAGCTGCTGCCGCCGGAGCGGCAGACGGCGGAGGCGGCCTAGAGCAGGGCCGGGCGGCCTAAGGCCGCACGCGGCCGTACGCGACCTCGTAGCGGTCCACCGAGAGGATCTGCTGGCCCTCGCGCCGGGCCGCGTCCTCGCGGACCCGGTCGGCGTACTCCTCGCTGGCGCGCATGGCCTCCTCGTCCGCCCACAGGGTCAGCGAGTGGGCCCGGCCCGTGGCCCGGTCGACGAGGTAGTACGCGCCCCGGAAGCCGGGGAGGTCCTCCACCGGGCGGACGAGCGCCCCGGACTTCTCCGTCAGGTCCCCCTCTGCGGGCACCGGGGACCCCTGGTAGCTGCTCAGCCTCGCAAACATCGGCGGTGGTCCTCTCCTCGCTGGGTACGGGCTCCCAGCCTGCGGCGCCCGGCCGCGCCCCGCACTCCGGCCGCGGCGGGCGGCGGGCGGGGCGGCCGGCGGGGCGGGTCAGCCGCGCGGGGAGCCGAGGCCGTCCCGGTGGAGCCCGCCGCGGAAGTAGACGAGCGCGGACAGCAGGGTGCAGACCCCGATCACCAGGGCCAGCGGCAGGGCCGAACGGGCGCCCGTCAGTCCGACCAGGGGGGCGGTGAGCCCGCCCGTCGCGTAGGTGAACAGGCCGAGGAGGGCCGAGGCGGTGCCCTTGGTGTGCGGGCGGTCCGCGAGGGCGATGGCCGCGGTGTTCGGACTGATCAGACCGATGCTGGAGACGACCAGCAGCAGGGCGGGAAGGACGCCCGGCAGCCCGAGCCCGGCCAGGGCGGAGACCAGCAGCAGGAGGGCGCCGGCCCCCAGCACGGCCACGCCCCAGCCGACCAGCCGCCGCATCGGGTGGCGGCGCAGCAGCCGGCCGTTGAGCTGCCCGAAGACGACGATGCCCAGGGCGTTGGCCCCGAAGGCCACGCTGAACTCCTGGGCGTCGAGCCCGTAGACCTCCTGGAGGACGAACGGCGAGCCCGCGATGTACGACATGAGGGCGCCGAAGGCGAAGGCGGAGGTGAACGTGGGCACGAGGAAGCGGCGGTCGCGCAGCAGGTCGCCGAAGCCCCGCAGGGTGCGGGAGAGCCCGCCGCCGCCCGCTGCGGCCGCCTCGGCGCGGGCGGCGGCGGGCAGGGTCTCGCGCAGGACCAGGGCGGATCCGGCGAGGATCGCCGTGCCGATCAGGGTCAGGGCCAGGAAGACCCCGCGCCAGTCGGTCAGCCGCAGCAGCTGGCCGCCGGCGAGCGGGGCGAGGATCGGGGCGGAGCCGTTGACCACCATCAGCAGGGAGAAGACCCGGGCCGCGGCGGGGCCCTCGTACAGGTCGGAGACGACCGCGCGGGCGATGACGATGCCGAAGCCGCCCGCGAGGCCCTGGAGCAGGCGGGCGCCGGTCAGTGCGCCGGCGGTGGGGGCGAGGGCGCACAGCACGGAGGCGGCGGCGTACCCGGCCAGCCCCCACAGCAGGGGGCGGCGGCGGCCCAGCCGGTCGGCGAGGGGGCCGGCCACCAGCTGGCCGAGGGCGAGGCCGAGCAGGCAGGCGGTCAGGGTGAGCTGGGCGTCGGCGGCGCCGACCCCGAAGTCCTCGGCCAGCTGGGGCAGGCCGGGCAGGTACATGTCGAGGCTGAGCGGCCCGAAGGCCGACAGGGCGCCGAGGACGAGGACCAGGCGCAGCGGCGGCCGGGGGGCGGACGCGCCGAGTGCTCCGTCGGCCGTCCCGGCTTCCGGGGTGGGGCGCGCGGAGCTGCGGGTGGGGCGGGCGGAAACACTCATACGGGTGAGGGTACCTGCCTAAGCAGGTACCTTGACACTCAGTTCAGGCCTACTTCGTCACCTTCCCGTCCGGCTCCGTGCGAGGATTCCGCCCATGGGAGAGAGCATCGACCGGCTCGCCGCGGCCGACGGCGTACAGCTGCTGGGCCACCTGAGCCGGGTGGTCCACGTGCTGCAGAACCGGACGCGACCGGTGTTCATGTCCGCCTCGGGGCTGGAAGGACCGGAGTTCGAGCTGCTGTTGAGGCTGTGGCAGCAGCCGGGGCACACCGCGCAGGCCGCCCCGCTCGGGGAGGCGATCGGACTGACCTCCAGCGGTACGACGCGCCTGGTGGCACGGGCCGTGGCCAAGGGCCTGATCAGCCGCGAGCCGGACCCCCGCGACGGGCGCGGATACCTGCTCAGGCACACGGATCTGGGCGAGGAGAAGCTGCGCGCGGCCCTGGAGGCCCATACGGCCCAGCTCCGCGAGCTGCTGGACGAGACCCTGCCGCCCGCCCTGCTGAAGCGCCTCATCGAGGACCTGTCCCGGTTCGACCGGGCGCTCTGAGGCGCGTCCCCCCGCCTCCTGTTTCACCCGCCGCTCCACCTGCGCTTTCGTCGGGTCCGCCGATTCCGGGGGGCCGATTGTCGGAGGATCCGGGCCCCTCCGCGGCGGCCCGCGCCGTGCTGCAATCCGATGAGCACCTACGAACCGGGATGCACGTCAGTCCCGGGGCGGCCACAGGGCCGGACGGCGGGGGGCGGCGCGCGGCGGGGCCACGGAGGCCCCCGGGCAGGCTGCCGGACGCCGGGCGTACGGGATCCAGACGACCGGACTCCGTGACCCGAAGGAAGACAGCATGAGCAAGCACGTCCTCGCGCAGAACCAGTACGGCAAGGCCGAGAACCGCATCGTCAAGGTGACCCGCAAGGGCAGCGACGGCTCCTGGCACGAGATCCGGGACCTGAACGTGTCCGTGGCCCTGCGCGGCGAGTTCCGGGACGTGCACCTGACCGGCGACAACGCCAACTGCCTGCCGACCGACACCACCAAGAACACGGTGTACGCCTTCGGCAAGGAACACGGCATCGACTCCCCCGAGGCCTTCGGCATCCTGCTCGCGAAGCACTTCGTCTCCAGCCAGGAGCCCATCCGCGAGGCGCAGATCCGCATCGAGGAGTACGCGTGGGAGCGGATCCCCGTGCCCACCCGCAAGGAGCAGCACTCCTTCGCCCTCAAGGGCCAGGAGGTGCGCACCGCGCAGATCACGTACAGCGAGACCACGGGCCTCCAGATCGTCTCCGGTCTGAAGGACCTCACGGTCATGAACTCCACCAACTCGGAGTTCCACGGCTACATCAAGGACGGGTACACCACCCTCCAGGAGGCGTACGACCGCATCCTGGCCACCAAGGTCACCGCGCGCTGGGCGCACTCCGCCCTGGCCGCCGACGAGCCCGGATACGACTGGGACCAGGCGTACCGGAAGGTCCGCAAGAACCTCCTGGAGGCCTTCGCGGAGACCTACTCGTACTCGCTCCAGCAGACCCTGAACCAGATGGCCGAGCGCGTGCTCGACAACTGCCCGCGGGTCAACGAGGTCCGGCTGAACCTCCCCAACAAGCACCACTTCCTCGTGGACCTGGAGCCCTTCGGCCTCAAGAACGACAACGAGGTCTACTACGCCGCCGACCGGATGTACGGCCTGATCGAGGGCACCATCCACCGCGACGGCGTGCAGCCGGTGATCGCCACCAGCGACTGGATCACGGCCTAGGCGCGGCGCCGGGCCGCCGCGGCTCAGCGCCCGGTGCCGGCCCCGTCCGGCCGGCCGAGGCGCAGGTTCCAGCGGCCCGCGCGGCCGCTGAGCTCGGTGAGGGAGCCCGGCCGGGCGTCCAGCCGCCAGAAGGTCCGCAGCGGCAGCTCCAGCGCGTGCACCACCGCCGCCCGTACGACCGCCTGGGCCACCTCCGCGCGCACCGCGCCCGGGGCCAGCGCGTCCAGCGCCCGGCCGGTCCGGGCCACCAGCGCGGCCACGGACTCCCCGCCGGGCGGGGCGTACTCCGGGTCGGTGAGCCAGGCCCGCAGCCCGGCCGGGTCCCCGGCGGCGACCTCGTCCAGGGTCCGGCCGCCCCACCGCCCCGGATCGGGGCCGGCCAGCAGCGGGTGCCCGGCGGGAGCCGCCGCGGCGGCGAAGCGGAAACCGGGCTCCGGGGGGAGCGCCAGCAGCCGGACCCGGACGGCCGCGGGCGGCCCGGCGCCTCCCGCGGGGGGTCCTGCGGGTCCCGCGGGCGAGCCGGGGCCTGCGGGCGAGCCGGGGCCTCCGGTACGGGATCCGGCGGTCCCTGCGCCGGATCCGGCGTCTGCTGCGGGCGCGTCCATGGCGGGAGCCTAGGCGGGGGGCGCAAGACGTGTGCCGCGCGCCGTGGTGTTCCGGCCACCGCGGCGGTACGGTCGCGGACGACATGACGACGGCACGACGGAAGCACCGGTGGAAAACCGGGACGGTCGCGCCACTGTGGACCTCCCCCGCGGGAGGCGAGTCAGACCCGTAGCCGTCGTCCAGAGCACCACTCGACCGGGACGCGTGTTCCCTCCGGAGGTTCTGCCATGGCCCAGTCAGCCGCGCCCGCCGCGCCCAGCGCGGAGGCCCTCTCCCCCGTACCCCTGCGGACCCTCGCCCCCTGGGCCGTGTTCTTCGGGGTCCTGATGCTCGTCCTGGTCTACCTCGTCGGCGCCGAACAGGGCGCCACCGCCCTCTTCGAGGGCGACACGGTGCACGAGTGGATGCACGACGGCCGGCACCTGCTCGGCTTCCCCTGCCACTGACCCCGGGGGACAGGAAAAAGTGAACTCCGCTTCGGTCAGAGCCCTGCTGGTCCGCGGGATGCTGGCGGGGCTCGCCGCCGGCGTGCTCGCCCTCCTCGTGTCGTACTTCCTGGGCGAACCCCTCGTCGACGAAGCCATCTCCATCGAAGAAGCCGCCTCGGCCGCACACGCCGCGGACGGCCACGGCCCGGCCGGGCACCACGGGGACGAGTCCGCCCCGCCGGTCAGCCGCGCCCTCCAGGCCACCGCCGGACTCGGCACGGGCGTCCTGCTCTACGGGGCCGCCCTCGGCGGCATCGCGGCGCTCGTCCTGTGCTTCGCCCTGGGCCGGACCGGCCGGTTCGGGCCGCGGGCCACGGCGGCCCTGGTCGCCGGGGGCGCCTTCGTGACGGTGTACCTCGTGCCCTTCCTCAAGTACCCGGCCAACCCGCCGGCCGTCGGGGACCCCGCCACCGCGGGCGACCGGGCGGCCCTCCACCTGCTGATGACCCTCCTCGGCCTGCTCCTCGCGGCCGGCGCGGTCCTGCTCGGGCGGCGGCTGGCCCCCCGCCTCGGCAACTGGAACGCGAGCGTCGCGGGCGGCACCGCCTTCGTCATCGCCGTCGCGCTCGCCTACGCCCTCCTGCCCTCCGTCAGCGAGGTCCCGGAGGGCTTCCCGGCCGCCCTGGTCTGGGAGTTCAGGCTGGCCTCGCTGGCCGTCCAGGCCACCCTGTGGACGGGCACCGGACTGGCGCTCGGCCACCTGGCGGAACGTCAGCTGTCCGCTCCTCCTGCTTCCGCTTCCGTCCCGGCTGCTGCCTGAAAGGCCCTCCTTCCGGTACAACGGCGCTGTGGACACGCCCTGATGCGTGCCCACGGCGTCGTTTCGTTTACGGGGGGATGGACATGAACGAGCCCGTCGCGGGCCGCGGCCGCACGCTCGGACCCGGCTGGTACTGGCACGGCTGGACCGGCACGGGACCGCTGTGGGTGAACCTGGCCCTGCTGCTGCTCCTGCCCCTGCTCCAGGTGCCCCTGGTCTCCCAGTTAGCCGTGGTGACCACCCTCGCCGCCCTCGGCGGGCTGGTCCGCCAACTGGTGTTCGGGGACTACGGGCACCCGGGGATGCACTCCGCCGCCGTACTGGCCGGGGGCGCCGCGGTGGCGGCGGGGCTGACCGCCTTCCCGTCCCCCTTCTGAACCCCCCTCAGATCCTTCGCCTCCTTCGCCTCCTTCACCTCCTTCGCCCCACTGGCCTCCCCCGCCCCTCCGGCCCCTCACCCGATCAGCCTCAGATAGCCCGGCTGCCTCCTCCGGTCGGGGGGTTCTCGGGCGGGTTGCGGCAGGTGGGCGGCGTACGCGGGCACATCCCTCCCCATGAGCGGCGGGATGCAGCGCGCAGTGACGAGGTGGCTGGCGGCCGCCTGCGTCCTGCTGCTCTTCGCCCTCACCGGCACGGCGGCCGCGCACGGCGCACGGGCCGCACACCCGCCGGCCGCCGCCCAGGCCCCCGCCCCCGCCGAACCGGCGGGCGAGGGCCGCGAGGGGCACGGCGAACCCGTCTCCGACGCCGAGCAGCGGCTCCCCGTACGCCCCTCGGCCCGCGCGGCCGCGCTCCGGCGGGACCCGCGCCGCGGATCGGCCGCGGAGGTACGCGACTCCCGGACCGTACGGACCGCAGCGGGCCCCGCTGCGGGGACCCGGGCCGCGGCGGCCGGATGCGCGGACCGGCCCGGGCCCGCCTCGCTGCGCCTGGTGCGGTGCTCGGTGATGCGCTGCTGAGGAGCCCGTGCTCCCGCGCCGTCACCCCCACCCCACACCCCCGCAAGGAATCGCCATGCCCATCGACCCCTTCGCCGTGCTCAACGCCATGCTCCGCGCGGAAGCCTCCCGCTGCGCCCCGCGCCCCCAGGAGCGCACGGCGGCCCAAGCGCCCGCGCCCGCCCCGGCCCCGGAGCGGGCCCAGGAACCGGCCGAGCGCGGCGCCCGTCCGCAGGAGCCGCTCGACCGCGCCTGAGCCCGGCCGGCCGGGCGCCGCAGGCCCGGCCCCGGACACGGGGAAGCGCCGGTTCCCGCACCCCCGGCAACGGAGAAGTGGTCACGTGAGGTTCGACCACCGGGGCGCGGGAACCGGCGCCGCTGTCCATTCTGCGCGGCCCCCGGGCCGCGGACCCCGGGCTTTGGTCCACGGTCCGGGGGCCGAAAGTACGGTTCGCCCCGCCCGGCCCGTCAGTCCTCCCGCGTGTGGAAGCGGTAGAAGGAGGCCGCGGCCACGGGGATGCCGACCGCCAGCCCGATGCCGACCGAGCGCAGCACGGTCGCGCCGCCGAGGCTGTACAGGTAGCCGACCGCGATCCCGGCGAAGGCCCCGTAGACCGCGGCGCGGAGCTCCTGGGGCAGCCCGGGGCCGACCCGGGCGAGCAGGAAGAGCATCCCTGCGAAGAGGGCCCCGCAGAGGATCCCGTAGAAGACGTTGCCCGCGTCGACCGGTCCCGTCTGGCGGTTCATGAAGGCCGCGTAGACCCCGTACACGAGGCCGAGGAGCACGGGGCCGAGCCAGGCGCCGGTGCGGAGGTTGCGCATACTGCCGAGGTGCCGCGCGGTGGCGGTCGGTGCCGCGTGTGCCATGTCGGGCTCCTTGCGTCCGGGGGTGCGCGGGGGAGGCCTGTGCGGTGGAGGCCTGCGCGGGACGGCGGAGGTCCCGTCCGCCCCTCCTCAAGGGCACACCCGCGCCCCGGCCCCGGCAAGTGGATCACCCGTACGGCGCAGGGAACTCCCCCGCCGCGGGGCCCCGCACCCCCGTGCGCAGCAACCGCGGTGGCGGGGGCGGGCGGGGGCCGCGTTCCCTGGTGACGTGCGGAGATCCCAGACAGCGGCGGCAGCGGCGCGGACGCCGGTGCGGAGGGCGGCGCGGGCCGCGGCGCGCCCCCTGCCCGGCCCTCCGCACCCCGTGCTGCACGCCCTGCTCCCCACCGCCCTGCTCGCCCTGCTGCTCGCCGTGCTCGCACCGCTGAGCGCGGTGGCCGTCTGGGCCGACCGGGTCCCCGGGGACGACCGCCGGTACGTGGCCGCGATGGCCCCGCTGGCCGACGATCCGGCGGTGCGCGAGGCCGTGGCCGCGCAGGCCACCGCGGCGATCGGCCGGCAGCTGGGCGCCGGCCCCGGCGGGCCGGGCGGCGGGCGGCGGGCCACGGGGCACCCCGACCGGGCCCGGGACCTGGCCGGTGCGGCGGGCGTGGCGGGGGTGGAGGGAGTCCGGGCGCTCCTGCACGAGGCCGTCCGGTCCTTCGTCGGCACCGAGGCCTACCGGACCGCCTGGAACTCCGCGAACCGGGCCGCCCACCAGGCCTTCCTCAGCGCCCTCGACCGGGGCGAGGGCGACCGGGTCAGCGTGGACCTCGCCCCCGTCATCGCGGAGGTGAAGGCCGACCTGACGGCGGACGGGGTGCCGTTCGTGGACCGCATCCCCGTCTCGCGGACGGCGGTCACGGTCATGGAGTACGAGAACCTGGGCCTGCTGCGCACCGGCTTCCACGCCCTGCGGTCCGCGGGGGTCTGGCTGCCCGTGCTCACCCTGCTGCTCGCCCTGGCCGCGGTCGGCTTCGCCCCGCGCCCCCGCTGGGCGCTGTGCGGGGCCGGGACCGGGCTGGTGCTCGGCGGGCTGCTGCTCGCGGCCGCGGTCCGGGCCGGCCGGGGGCTGACCCTGGCCGATGTGCCCGCGGACCTGCACCGCCCGGCCGCCGGGGCGGTGTACGACGCGCTGACGGGCTTCCTGCGCACCGCCTCCTGGGCGGTGCTCGGCGCGGGGCTGCTGCTGGCCCTGCTCGCCGCGGTGCCGTACGGGCCCCGGCGCCCCGGCGGGGCCTGACGGGGCGGTCGGGCCCGGCGGACCGGCCGGACCCCATAGGCTGGCATCACGGAGAAAATCACACAGAGCGGCACGGAAGCGGAATGAGCACCGAACAGGGCACGGATCAGACACCGCCCGGATTCCCCCGCCACCCCACCCCCGCCCCGCCCGGCTGGTTCCTCGCCGGGCTGCGGCCCAGCTCCGCGCCCGTCCCCTGGGCGGCCGTCGTCCGCGCCGGCATCGCCCTCGCCGCGCCGCTCGCCGTGGGGTTCGCCCTGGACGAGCCCGAGTACGGGGCCATCGTCTCCATGGGCGCCCTGTCCGGAGTCCTCGCCGACACCGCCGACGCCTACCGGATGCGGGTCTACAACATCGCCGTGCCGCAGCTCTTCGGGGCCCTCGGCGTCACCCTCGGCACCCTCGTCTACGGGCAGGGCTGGACAGCGGTCGCCTCCCTGACCCTGGTCGCCCTGGTCTCCGGGATGATCTCCTCCATCGGCACGGTGGCCTCCGTCTCCGGACTGCTGCTCCTCCTCAACGCGGTGGTCGGGGCCGGGCTCGCCATGCCCAGCCCCTGGTGGACGGCCCCCGTGCTGCTCACCGCCGGCGGCCTGTTCGTCCTGCTGCTCTCCCTGCTCGGCTGGCCCCTGCGCGGCCGCCGCCCGGAACGGGCCGCGGTCGCCGCCACGTACCGCTCGCTGGCCGACGTACTGGAGGCGGCGGGCGGCCCCGGCTACGAGGAGCGGCGGCGACGGCTCACCCAGGACCTCAACCAGGCCTACGACCTGCTGCTGGCCCGGCGCGCCCGGGGGGACGGCCGGAGCCCGGCGCTGGTGCGGATGCTCGCCCAGCTCAACACGGTGGTCCCGGCCGTGGAGGCGGCGCCCGCGGCCCACCTGCGCGGGCGCCCGCTGCCGCCCGAGATCCCGGCGGCCGTACGGCAGCTCGCCGACGCCGTCGAGGAGGGCCGCACCGGCACCCCCGTGCTCGACCTGCCGCCCGATCCGCCCGGCCCCAGCGAGCGGGCCGTCGACGCCGCCGTCCGGCACGCCGCCCGGGTCGTCTACCTCTCCGAGACCGACGCCTACAACGTGGACGACCGGCTGGGGCGGCCCGCGGCCCTGCGGGTCCGGCTGCGGCGGGCCACCCGCGACGTGATGTTCTCCGCCGAGTCCTGGCGGTACGGGCTGCGGCTGGCCCTGTGCATCGGACTGGCCCAGGCGCTGGTCTCGCTGGTGCCCGTGGAGCGCTCCTACTGGGTGGCCCTCACCGTCACCTTCGTCCTCAAGCCCGACTTCGGCTCGGTCTTCTCCCGCGCCGTCCTGCGGGCCCTCGGCACCGCCGGCGGGCTGGTCGTCGCGGCCGCCGTCCTGGCGGAGGTGCCGCGCGGCTGGTGGGACGTACCGGTGATGGTCGTGCTCGGCGCGCTGATCCCGGCCCTCACCGCCAAGGGGTACGCCTTCCAGACGGCCGCCATCACCCCCGTCATCCTGCTGCTGTCCGACCTCCTCAACCACCAGGGCTTCGACCTGGTCCGGCCCCGGCTGCTCGACAGCCTCATCGGCTGCGCCATCACCCTGATCGCCGGATACCTGCTCTGGCCGGAGAGCTGGCGCACCCGGATCGGGGACCGGCTCGCCGACACCGTGGACGACGCCGCCCGGTACGTCGCCCAGGCCTTCGGCCCCCGCGACCTGTCCGAGGAGGCCGTACGCGCGGCCCGCGCCACCCGGATGCGGGCCCGCCGCCGGATCTACCGGGACCTGTCGGCCGTACGCACCGAGTTCCAGCGGGCCCTGACCGAGCCCCCGCCCGTCGGGGCCCGCGCGGCCGCCTGGTGGCCGCTGGTCGTGGCCGTGGAGCGGATCGTGGACGCCACCACCGCGGCCCGCGTCCGGGTCAACCACGGAGCCCCCGAACCGGCCCCGCGCGAGGTCGCGGACATCGTGGCCCGACTGGAGGAGCTGGCCGCGGGGGTCCGGCACGCGCCCGCCCCGGCCGCGGACGCGGGGCGGGCCGGGGCCGGGGGCGGGGGCGGTTCCCCGGCCGGGGCCGGGACCGGCGGGGACGACGGTGCGGGCGGGGTGCTGGACCCGGTGCGGCAGGAGGTGGCCGCCGCCTGCGCGCTGGCCGCGCCCGGCCCCCCGGTGGCGGCGGGCCCTCCCGGCCGCCCCGGACCGTCCGGCCCGCCCGGCTCCGGCTGACCGGCCGCGGCCCCGTTCCCCGAATGGGCCGCCCGCGGGGCCGGATGCGGCCGGACGGGGGAGCATCGGACCATGCGGCACGGGACCACCCCCCAAGGGAGGGCACAGCACGGGAAGGCACAGCACCGGACTATGCAGCACGGGACCACACAGCACCGGAGCACGCGGCGCGGGAGCACACGGCACCCGGAGCCGCGCGGCCGGCTTCCTCTCGCGCGGACCCGCCGGGGCGCGCCCGCGGCCGCCCTGGCCCTGCTGGGCGCCCTGGGCGCGCTCACCGGCTGCGCCGACGCCGAGGGTCTGCGCGACGACGGAGACCTCGGCGAGGTCCGGGCCCCGCTGGCCCTGTGGCCCGACGTCCACCCCTCCCCGGAGCCCGACAGCCGGAGCGGGCAGCCCGCCGCCGTACCCGGACTGCCCGCCGTACCCGGCGGGGACCTCCGCGGCACCGATGTGCTGCGGACCGTGCGCGCCGACATCACCTCCGCCACCCGCGAGGACGGCGGCACCGGCCGGCTGGTCGACCCGCGGGCCGTGCAGCGGCTCGCGCTGTGCGCCGAGAGCGGCGCGCCGGACGACGGGTGCCCGGTGCGCCCGCCCGTCTTCCACGACCTCACGGGCGACGGCAAGGACGAGATGATCACCGCCGTGGACGTGGACGGCCGCCTCAGCGAACTGCGCGTCTACACCGTCCGCGACGGCCGCATCACCCGCGTGCTGTCCCGGCGCGGGGTCCTGGAGGGGGTCGAGGTGGCCGCCGGGCACCTGGCCGTCCGCGAACCCACCTCGAACCCGGAGTTCGTGTCCGTCTCCGACTACGTGTGGAACCCCGACGAGGGGCACATGGTCCTCGAACAGCTCACCCTCGACGACTGCCCCTCCCTCAAACGGGCCACCCCCGGGCAGTCCCCCGCGCCCTGCCCGCGGGCCGGGAACTGACGGGCCGCCCGGATGCCGGGGACGGCCAGCCTGCGCTGGCAGATCGCCGCCACCACGACGGCGGTCTGCTGCGCCGTGGCGGCCGTCCTCGGGATCCTCGTCCACAACGTGGTGGCCCGGCAGCTGGTCGGGGAGGTCCGCAAGGACGTGGAGAGCACCCTGGACCACGCCCTCGGCCACTACGAGTACGGCACCGCGCACGGGGACGTGAACAGCGCGCTGGACCCGCCCGGACTCCCGGAGCCGCTGCGCCGGCTGGTGGCCCGGGGCAACAGCGGCAGCATGGTCGGCACGTACGACGGAAAACCCGTGATGTGGGCCGCCGCCCCCGCCGACGGCAAGGCACTGGCCGTCTGGATCCCGTACGAGAGCACCCGCACCCGGCTGCGGCACATCGACACCGCGATCCTGGCCTCCGCCGCCCTGGCCGCCGGGACGGTGGCCCTCGCCGGGCTCTTCCTCGCCGGGCGGATCAGCCGGCGGCTGACCCTGACGGCCGCCGTGGCCCGGCGGATCACCGAAGGGGACCTGGACGCCCGGGTCGGCGTCGCGGCCGGGACGCGCGGGGGCAGCGGCGGCACCGGGCGCCACCACGACGAGGTGCGGGACGTGGCCCTGGCCCTGGACACCATGGCGGAGACCCTCCAGAACCGGCTGGAGGCGGAGAAGCGGTTCACGGCCGACGTGGCCCACGAACTGCGCACCCCGCTGACCGGCTCCCTCGCAGCCGCCTCGCTGCTGCCCGAGGGCCGGCCGAAGGAGATGATCAACGACCGGCTGCGGGCCCTGCACCTGCTGACCGAGGACCTGCTGGAGATCTCCCGGCTCGACGCCGGGGTGGAGCGGGCCGATACCGCGCGCTTCGAACTGGGCCCGGCCGTGGAGCGGATCGTCCGGGCCGCCCGCTCGGAGGCGGAGGTACGGGTGCTGGCCCCGGCCGTGGTCCACACCGACCGGCGCCGGCTGGACCGGATCCTGGCCAATCTGCTCGTCAACGCGCACAAGCACGGCCGGGCTCCCGTGGTGGTGACCGTGGACGGCCCGGTGGTGACGGTCCGGGACCACGGGCCCGGCTATCCGGAGGAGCTGCTGCGGCAGGGCCCCAAGCGGTTCCGCACCGGGGACCCGGGGCGGGGCAAGGGGCACGGGCTGGGCCTGACCATCGTGCGCGGCCAGGCCCTCGTGCTCGGGATAGGGCTGGACTTCGCCAATGCCCCGGACGGGGGTGCGGTGACCACCCTCACCCTGCCGGACCACGAACCCGGGGATGTTTCACGTGAAACACCGCGGGAGCCGCGGAGCCCGTGACACACCCCCGGAAGGCCGTCCGTCAGACGCCGATATTGCGGCCGTCCTTGCGCCAGACGCTCACCACGGCCGGGCGGACCAGCTTGCCCGGACCGTCGGGCCACGCGGACTCCGGCTTCTCCACCGAGGCCCCGTCGATCTCGCCCGGGTGCTGTACGGCGACCAGGACCCGCTTGTCCTGGATGATCGGGCCACAGGTCTCGGCCCCGCGCGGCACGGTGAGGAACTGCTTCAGCTCACCGCGGCGCTCCCCGGCGGTCGCGACGCCGAACAGGCCGTCGTGGGAGCCGAGCTGGCTGCCGTCCGTGGAGATCCACAGGTTGCCGTGCGGGTCGAAGGCCACGTTGTCCGGGCAGGAGATCGGGCTGACCCGGTCCTTCGGGAAGCCCGCGAAGTAGGTGGCGGGGTCGTTCGGGTCGCCCGCGACCAGGAAGAGCCGCCAGGCGAAGGCGTCGCCCGCCGGGTCGTCGAAGCTCTCGGCGAGCTCCAGGATCTGGCCGTGCTTGTTCAGGTTGCGCGGGTTGGCCTCGTCGGCGCCCGGCTGGCCCGCCTTGCCGCGGTTGCTGTTGTTGGTCAGCGCCACGTAGACGCGGCCGGTGCGCGGGGAGGGCTCGACGTCCTCGGGGCGGTCCATCTTGGTGGCGCCCACCTTGTCGGCGGCCTGGCGCGTGAAGACGTACACCTCCTCGGCGGTGAAGCCCTCGACGTGCGAGGTGGTGCCGGTGGCCAGCGGGATCCACACGCCGGTGCCGTCGAACTCGCCGTCCGAGGGGTACTTGCCGCTGCCGTCGATCTGCTCGGCCGGGGAGTCGCCGGTCAGCTTGGCTACGTAGAGGGTGCCCTCGTCGAGCAGGGTGAGGTTGTGCTCGCGGGCGGCCCGGGAGTTGCCCTTCTTCATGCGCTTGCTCGACACGAACTTGTAGAAGTAGTCGAAGCGCTCGTCGTCGCCCATGTAGACCACCGGGCGGCCGTCCTCGGTCAGGCGCGGCTGGGCGGCCTCGTGCTTGAAGCGGCCGAGCGCGGTGCGCTTGCGCGGGGTCGAGGTCGGGTCGTACGGGTCGAGCTCGACGACGTAGCCGAAGCGGTTGGCCTCGTTGGGCTCCTGGAGCACGTCGAAGCGCTTGTCGAACCGCTCCCACTTGCGCTCGGAGGCGCCGCCGGTGACCCCGTAGCGCTTCAGGCGGGCGAGCTGGACGGGGTCGGTGACGGAGCCGCCGTTGGCGAAGTACTGGTTGAAGTTCTCCTCGCCGTGGAGGGTGGTGCCCCACGGGGTGGTGCCGCCGGCGCAGTTGTTGAGGGTGCCGAGGACCCTGGTGCCGGTCCGGTCGGCGGAGGTCTTCACCAGGTCGCTGCCCGCGGCCGGGCCGGTGAGGCGGAACACGCTGGTGGCCGTCAGGCGGCGGTTGAGCTGGTGGCGGCTGACGGCCGTCAGCTTGCCGCTGCGGTGGTCCTCCTGCACGACGACCACGGACAGGCCGTGGGCGGCCCAGGCGATCTCGACCTGCTCGCGGGTCGGGTTCTGCGGGTCGTAGCCCTTGAACATGAGCTGCTCGTCCGTGTACTCGTGGTTGGCCACGAGCAGCTGGCGGCGCTCGTAGGCGTCGCCGAGCGGGAGCAGGCTCAGGAAGTCGTTGTTGTAGCCGAACTGACCGGCCTGGGCGGCGGCGGTCTGCTTGTCCGGGTTGAAGCCCGGGGCGCCCTTGACGATGGGCTCGCCCCAGCGGATGACCACGTTCTGCGCGTAGCCCTCGGGGACGGTGACCTGGTCCGCGGTGTTCGGCGCGACCGGGTTGAAGCGGAGCCCGCGGGCGCCGTCGGCCGGGGCGCCGGACGCACCGCCGGCCCCGTGGCCCTGCCCGGACCGCCCCGCGGCCACGGCCGGCGAACCGCCCTGGCCCAGCACGGCCGAGGCACCGGCGGTGGAGGCCACGGTGACCACGGCGGCGGCGCGCATCATCGAGCGGCGCGAGAGCGTACGGGCTATCAGGTCGCCCGCGTACTCGTTGTCGCTCGTGTTGGGCACCTCCTGGAAGCAGGCGTCGCCGCAGCGGAAGCGGCAGGTGAGCGCGGAACGACCGCCCGCATGCGGGGTGCTGAAGAGCGGCAGGAGCTTGCGCACGTTTGTCCTCCGGAAACTACACGGCGACGCCTGCTGCGCCGACAGCGTGTCGGAACGAATCCAGCCGTGACGCTAAGGCGGAGTTGCGCCAGTCCGGCGGCCTGCGGATGAACGAGAAGTGAATCCGGCACGTCGGCACGGGAGTTCGCCCCACGCGCCACGGAAGGTCACGTTTGGGGTGCCGTTCCTGGCAACCGGGCGTGGGACCGATAACCTTACGTGTCCACTCTGGGCAGGGATCTTTGCCCCCATCACCCCGCAGTACGGACAAACATCGCACCCCCAGCTCATGCGAAAGGCCTCGCCCATGGGTATTCGGAGTTTGTTGCGCAAGGTGTTCGGCCGCGAGCGCGCGGAGGCCGAGACCGCCGCCGCCACCGGGACCGCTCAGCAGCCGCAGCCGGCGCTTCCGGCCCAGGCCGAACGGGGTGCCGAGGCGACGGTTCCGGCGCAGGCGCCGCCGGCCGGCAAGGACCCCAAGAACCCGCTCGACGTGGCCGCCGAGCTGGTGGCCGCGTCCTTCGACAATCCGACCGTGCCGCAGCAGTCCGCCCCGCGGGACCCCGAGCCGGTGCCGGCACCGGTCGCGGAGCCGTCCCGCGGCGGGGTGGACCTGGCCCCGCCGCCGGCCGCGTCCGGCTCCGGTGCGGGCGGCGGGCAGCCGGAGGCGGTGGTCCCCGAGGCCCGCTCCGCCGAGCGGGGCGCCCTGCGGGCCGCAGACCCGGTCGTCGCGGCGGACCCGGTTGCCGCCGAGGACCCGGTTGTTCCTGCGGAGACGGTTGCTGCTGCGGAGACGGACGCGGAGGCGGTTGCTCCGGAGGAGTCGCCGGTCGTCGCTGCCGAGACCGCGGAGGCCGCCACGGTCTCGGAGACCGTCGAGGTGGTCGAGGCCGCTGAGGTAGTCGAGGTAGGCGAGGTAGTCGAAGAAGGGGCTGCGGTCGTGGAGGCCGTCGAGCCCGCCGGGCCCGTCGCCGCGGTGGCCGAGGCCGTGGAGGCCGACGCGCCCGCCGCCGAGCAGGCCGCCGCCGAGCAGGCCGTCGTAGACGCGCCCGCCGTCGAGGAGGCCGTCGTCGCCGGGCCCGCGTGGTCGCTCGCGAAGGTGCGCGGGCGGGCTCCGGGGCTCGCGGATGCGTACAAGGCGGCCGGGAGCGCGCTGCGCGGGCGGGGGATGGGCGGGGCCCGGGCCAGGGTGTACCTGGTGCTGGACCGCTCCGGGTCCATGCGCCCGTACTACAAGGACGGCAGCGCCCAGCACCTCGCGGAGCACGCGCTGGCCCTCGCCGCGCACCTGGACGAGGAGGCGACGGTCCACACCGTGTTCTTCTCCACGGACGTGGACGGCACCGGGGACCTGACCCTCGACTCGGTCGAGGGCCGGATCGGGGAGCTGCACGCGGGCCTCGGCCGGATGGGCCGGACCAGCTACCACCGGGCGGTGGAGGAGGTCGTCGCGCACTACGAGAAGGCGGGCGCCGAGGGCCCGGCCCTGGTCGTCTTCCAGACGGACGGCGCCCCGGACAGCCGCCAGCCCGCCCGCCAGGCCCTGGCGGACGCGGCCCGGCACGACATCCACTGGCAGTTCGTCGCCTTCGGGGACCACGACTCCAAGGCCTTCGACTTCCTGCGCAAGCTGGAGGCCGACGCCGGGAACGCCGGGTTCTTCCACGCCGGCCCGGCCCCGCGCGAGCTCTCCGCCTCGGCCCTGGCCAAGGGCATCCTGGGGGACTTCCGCCGCTGAGCGGCCCCGCCGTACGCCCGCGCCTCCCCCGCCCCGCGGGGGAGGCGTACCCCTTCCGGCCGTCCAGCCCCTGATATCGCGGTGAAGCCCGGCTTCCCGGAGCATTAGGATTTCGCCCATGGCGGCCACTGGAACCGAGAAGCACGAGGGCGCGGCGTACTACGTCACGACCCCGATCTACTACGTCAACGACGCTCCTCACCTGGGCCACGCCTACACGACCGTCGCAGGCGACGTGCTCACGCGCTGGCACCGTCAGCGCGGCGAGAAGGTGTGGTACCTCACCGGCACGGACGAGCACGGTCAGAAGATCATGCGCACCGCGGACGCGAACGGCGTGAGCCCGCAGGAGTGGTGCGACAAGCTCGTCGAGGAGGCCTGGAAGCCCCTCTGGGAGCACCTCAACATCGCGAACGACGATTTCATCCGCACCACGGAGAAGCGGCACACGGACCGTGTGCAGGAGTTCGTGCAGGACCTGTTCGACAAGGGCGAGATCTACAAGGGCGGGTACGAGGGCCCGTACTGCGTGGGCTGCGAGGAGTACAAGCTCCCCGGCGACCTGATCGAGGACGAGGCCGGCACCAAGCTGTGCCCCGTCCACAAGAAGCCGGTGGAGATCCTCAAGGAGGAGAACTACTTCTTCAAGCTCTCCGCGTACGGCCCGAAGCTGATCGAGCTGTACGAGGCGAACCCGGGCTTCATCCAGCCCGAGTCGGCGCGCAACGAGGTCGTGAACTTCGTCAAGCAGGGCCTCGAGGACCTGTCGATCTCCCGCTCCACCTTCGACTGGGGCGTCCCGGTCCCGTGGGACGACAAGCACGTCATCTACGTGTGGATCGACGCCCTCCTGAACTACGCGACCGCGGTGGGCTACAACGAGAACCCGGCGAAGTTCGACGGGACCTTCCCGGCGAACGTCCACCTCATCGGCAAGGACATCCTCCGCTTCCACGCGATCATCTGGCCCGCGATGCTGATGGCCCAGGGCCTGCCGGTCCCCGGCCGGATCGCGGCCAACGGCTGGCTGATGGTCGGCGGCGAGAAGATGTCGAAGTCGAACCTGACCGGCATCAAGCCGCAGGACCTGACGGCGCACTTCGGCGTGGACGCGTACCGCTGGTATTTCCTGCGCGCCATCGCCTTCGGCCAGGACGGGTCCTTCTCCTGGGAGGACTTCTCCGCCCGCTACACCTCCGAGCTGGCCAACGACTACGGCAACCTCGCCTCCCGCGTGGCCGCCATGGTCGGCAAGTACTTCGGCGGCACCCTGCCGGAGGCCACGGCCGCCGGCGAGGCCGAGAAGGCCGTCGCGGAGGGACTGGCGAAGGCCGTGGCCGCGGCCGACCTCAAGATCGGCGAGGAGCTGGACTTCCAGGCCGGCATCCTGGCGATCTTCGAGTTCGTGAAGCAGGTCAACGGCTACATCACGGAGCAGGAGCCGTGGAAGGTGGCCAAGGACGAGTCGGAGGAGGGCCGGGCCCGCCTCGCGACCATCCTCTACACGGCCGCCGAGTCGCTGCGTGCCGTCGCCGTCCTGCTGAACCCGGTCATGCCGGAGACCTCGCAGAAGCTGTGGGAGTCCCTGGGCGCCGAGGCCGCGGGCCTGGGCGCGCTGGCCGACCAGCGGGTGCAGGACGCCGGCAGCTGGGGCCTGCTCCCCGTCGGCGCCACCGTCACCAAGGGCGAGATCCTCTTCCCCCGCCTGGAGGAGAAGCCGGCGTAGTCCCGCCGGAATCCTCCACAGGAACCCGTACAACCCCGAGGGCCCCACGCGTGTCTCATGCGTGGGGCCCTCGGCGCATCCGTGCCCGGGGACCCCGCGCCTGCGGCTCCGCGCCGCCGCCACAGCACCCGTTCACCTGGGGGGATCTTGTCCCGACGCAGCACCGCACGCCGCACGACCGCGCGCCGCACCACCCTGCTGGCGTGCCTCGCCGCCGTGGCCGGCACCGGAGCCCTGACCCTGCCGGCCCAGGCCACCCAGACGGCACAGACGGCACAGACGACCCGGGCCGCCGCCGAGGTGCCGGCCCCGGATCTGGTGCTCGACACCCCCGGCAAGCCGGAGGTGCGCCGGGACCAGCTGCTCGCGGCCGACCACTCCGGCTACACCCACCGCCCGGCGGGCGGCGACGCCGTGGTCCACACCGACTGGGCCACCGGAGCCACCACCCCGCTCACCCACCCCGACGGCACGCCCGCCACGGTGACGGGCGGCCCCTGCGAGAACATCGCCGGCGCCTGCCTGCCGGGCTGGTACGGCCAGGGCGCGTACGCCGCGGCCCTGCCGCAGGGCTACGACCCGAAGACGGTCCCCGTCGTCCTGCCGGGGAGCGAGCCGGCCGTCATCGACCTCAAGGGCGGCCGGTACGTCGGCCTGTACGGGACCACCGTGGTCGCCGACTCCCCCCTGGGCGCCGGGGTGGTCCTGCACACCCGCACGGACGGCGCGCAGAGCACCCGGCACGTCAAGGGCCTGCCCGCGGAGGCGGTCGTCCACCGCGGCGGCGCCGGGGACGCGGCCGGCGCCGTGTTCGTCTACAAGACCCCGGGCGGCCCGCGCGGGGTCGGCTACCTCGATTTCACCACCGCCTCCTTCACCCCGCTGTGGGAGGACGTGGAGACCGGCGAGTCCCGCAACCCCCGGCTGCTGCTCGACGGCCGGCGCGTGGGCTACGCGTACGGCTCGACCGTCGTCCTGAAGCCGCGCGGCGACCTCGCGGCCGAGGCTTCGCGGACGGTGCTGGCCGACCCCGCCGCCACGGCGGCGCTCGTCGGGGACTGGGTCGTCACGCAGTACGACGCGGGCGTGTCCCCGCTGATCGCCACCTCGCTCGCCGACGGCACGCGCCGGGTGCTGCTCAACCGCACCCACCTGGGGCTCGTCGTCAACAAGGGCGGCGGGCTGACGGTCGCGGGCGGCGGGGACGGCAACGACTGGTGGGTCAAGCACGTGGTCCCGGGCTCCGGCTCCGAGGGCCCCTCCCTCGTCAACCGCACGAAGACCGACCCGTACCCGTACGCCAAGACCGGCATGGCGATGAGCCGCGGCACCCTGCGGGTCGCCGAGAACCACGAGAACACGGCCTTCCACCGGACCTCCGTGTGGAGCCTGGACCGGGCCGCCGACGGGAAGGTCACCGCCTCGGCGCGGACCGAGGGCAAGCTCGTACCCGTGGGCCCGCTGTGGGGCAACAGCGGCACGGGCGGGGACGCCGTCCTCGGCAAGGGGGTCTTCAACCCGGAGGACCCGGGGACCTACGACACCGACGAACTGCAAATGATCAAGGAGGGCGTCGGCACCCAGGTCCGGAACTACGGCACCACCGACGGCCGGATCATCGACGTCTCCGACGGCTACGCGGTCTACCGCTCCGGCGGGGCGAAGCCGGTGCAGTACGCCGACAAGCTCGGCTACGCGGCCACGCAGAAGGGCGCCCCGGCCGCGGCCGCCGTCAACGGGCCCGTACTGTGGACCGCGACCGCCACCCCCGGGCGTCTGTCCACGTACGAGTTCGAGACCGGCCGGACCGGCACACTCGACATCCCGTCCCCCTGCGTGCCCGAGGAGCTCCAGGCCTCGGGCGGGCACTGGCTGTACTGGAGCTGCGGGGCGGCCGGGCCCGCCGGGGTGTACGACACGAAGACCCGCACCGGCCGCACCGTGCCCGGCGGCGAGGTGCTGCTCGGCGACGGGTTCACCGTCCGCCACGACCGCACGGCCGGCACCCTCGAACTCACCGAGGCGGCCACCGGCGCCGCCCGCACCCTCGCCACCGGCTTCCCCGGCGGCTCCGGCGGGGACGACCGGCGCCGCCGCTGGGCGGTGGACGAGCACAGCGCCCTGGTCGCCTGGACCGGACCGGACGAGAAGGTCCGCGTGAAGTCCGCCGGGGTCGCCCCCTCCCCGCTGGCCCTGCTGAGCTCGGAGGTGCGCGGCGACATCTGGCTGCGGGACTCCCCCGTCCTCGGCTGGGAGGCCCTCTGGACCTTCAGCCGCCCCGTCTCGAACTGGAAGGTGACCTTCACCGACCCGGCCGGCCGGGTGCTCCAGACCCGCACCGGGGGCTACGAGGCAGCCCGGTTGTGGGCCCGCTGGGACGGCCGTACGGCCTCGGGCGGATACGCGCCGAACGGCGCCTACGGCTGGACCCTGACCGCCACCCCGGCCGGATCCGCCGGGGCCGTGAAGCTCGCGTCGGGTACGGGCAGCCTCGACGGCGGGGCCGCCGTGCACCGGGACTTCGGCGGCCGCGGCGCCCGGCCCGACGGGGTCGCCGACCTCGTCTCCACCACCGCCTCCGGGAGCCTGCGCACCGCGTACGGGTACGCGCAGAGCGGGAACTTCAACGGCAGCGCCACCAGCACCGGCTGGCCCGCCGGCTTCCGCCCCGTGCCCTTCGGCGACACGAACGGCGACCGCTGCAACGACACCCTGGTGCGGCTGGCGAGCGGCGAGATGCGGCTCTACACCCCCGCCTGCGGGGAACTGCTGAAGCCCACCAGCAAGCACAGGGTGCTGGGCAGGGGCTGGAACGTCTACGACGTCATGACGGGCGTCGGAGACGTCACGAAGGACGGCCGCCCCGACCTGATCGCCCGCGACCCCAAGACCGGCGGCCTGTACCTGTACACCACCACCTCCGCCGGGATCCTCGCCCCGCGGATCGGCCTGAGCAGCGCCTTCAAGGAGTACAAGAAGATCGTGGGCGCCGGGGACCTCGACGGCGACGGGAACGGCGACCTCCTCCTGCACGACGGCGGCAACGAGCTGTGGCGGATGAACGGCCTCGGCAACGGCAGGTTCGGCGCGCGCACCCTGCTGGTGAAGGACTTCAGCGCCGCGTACAACGTCCTCGTCGGCGTCGGCGACCTCACCGGGGACGGGCACGCCGACCTCTTCGGACGCGACACCTCCGGGAACACCTGGCGCTGGAACGGCAAGGGCAACGGCACCTTCGGCGGCCGCACGCAGCTGGGCACGGGCTGGCAGGTCTACAACGGGATCCACTGACGGGACCCACGGACGGGGGCCGGGATGCGGGTACGGGTCCGGAAACGGATCCGTACCCGGGCCCGGACGCCGTACGGATGCACCCGCTCCCCGGAATGGCCGGATCACGCCGGTATCCGGCCGGATTCCGTACAACCATCCGGCCGGACCATCCGTCAAACCACCGGTTCCACCGGCCACACGGCCACCGCGCCCCACGGCGCACACGGACGGGGCCGGTGTTCCTCCACGGGGGTGGGGAACACCGGCCCCGGCCCTGCCGGCGCCCCCGTACCTCTACACGGCCGCCGCAACCGGAATCCGCGCCCTGCGCGTCCTGCTCGGCAGCGGGAACGGCGGTGTTCCTCCACGGGGGTGGGGAACACCGCCGCTCCCGCTCCCGTTCCCACGACTTCCTCCAGACCACCGCCGCCGTCCACTGACCGGCCGCGGGCCGCGGGCCGGACGCCAGGAAGGGCCCGGGATCCCCACGGATCCCGGGCCCTTCCGGTTCAGCTCATGCGCTCACAGCGGTCAGTGCGCGCCCGCGTCCGGGTGGACGGCCTCGGAGACCGGGCGGTCGCCGGCGGCCTTCTTCTCGACCGGCTTGCGCAGGGCGATGTTCAGCTCGCGCAGGCGGGCCTCCTCCAGCTCCGTCGGCGCGCCCATCATCAGGTCCTGGGCGTTGCCGTTGAGCGGGAAGGCGATGGTCTCGCGGATGTTCGGCTCGTCGGCGAGGAGCATGACCATGCGGTCCACGCCCGGGGCGATGCCGCCGTGCGGCGGGGCGCCGAACTGGAAGGCGCGCAGCATGCCCGCGAACTCGGTCTCGACGGTCTCGCGGCTGTAGCCGGCGATCTCGAAGGCCTTGAACATGATGGCGGGCTCGTGGTTGCGGATGGCGCCGGAGGACAGCTCGATGCCGTTGCAGACGATGTCGTACTGCCAGCCGAGGACGTCCAGCGGGTCCTGGGTCTCCAGGGCCTCCAGGCCGCCCTGCGGCATCGAGAAGGGGTTGTGCGAGAAGTCGATCCTGCCGGTCTCCTCGTCCTTCTCGTACATCGGGAAGTCCACGATCCACGCGAAGCGGAAGACGTTCTCCTCGAAGCGGCCGGCGCGCTTGGCGGCCTCGACCCGGACCGGGCCCATGATCTTGGAGACCTCGTCGAACTCGCCGGCGCCGAAGAACACCGCGTGGCCGGGCTCCAGGCCCAGGCGCTCCGCGAGGACCTTGACGTTCTCCTCGGTGAGGAACTTGGCGATGGGGCCGGTGAGGGCGTTCCCCTCGCCGACGCGGACCCAGGCCAGGCCCTTCGCGCCGAGGGAGACGGCGAAGTCGCCGAGCCCGTCGAAGAACTTGCGCGGCTGGTCGCCGGTGTCGGGCACCGCGAGGGCGCGCACGTGCTTGCCGGCGAAGGCCTTGAACTCGGAGTTCTCGAACACGTCGGTGATGTCGACCAGTTCGAGGTCGGTGCGCAGGTCCGGCTTGTCGTTGCCGTACTTGAGCATCGACTCGCGGAACGGGATCCGCGGGAAGGGGGAGCTGACCGGGCGGCCGTTGCCGAACTCCTGGAAGAGCTCGGTCATCAGCTTCTCGATCGGCTGGAAGACGTCCTCCTGCTCGACGAAGGACATCTCGACGTCGAGCTGGTAGAACTCGCCCGGCGAGCGGTCGGCGCGGGCGTCCTCGTCGCGGAAGCAGGGCGCGATCTGGAAGTACCGGTCGAAGCCGGAGATCATCAGCAGCTGCTTGAACTGCTGCGGGGCCTGCGGCAGGGCGTAGAACTTGCCCGGGTTCAGGCGGGACGGGACCACGAAGTCGCGGGCGCCCTCGGGGGAGGTCGCCGTGAGGATCGGGGTCGCCATCTCGTTGAAGCCGAGGGCCACCATCTTGGAGCGGATCGCGCCGATGACGGCGGAGCGCAGCATGATGTTGCGGTGCATGCGCTCGCGGCGCAGGTCGAGGAAGCGGTACTCCAGGCGGCGCTCCTCGTTCACCCCGTCGTCGGTGTTGATCGTGAAGGGCAGCGGGGCGGCCGCGCCCAGCACCTCGACCTCGACGGCCTCGATCTCGATCTCGCCGGTGGCGAGCTCGGGGTTGATGTTCTCGGCGCCGCGGGAGACGACCTTGCCGTCGATGCGGACCGTGGTCTCCTTCGACAGCTTGTCGAGGGCCTCGGCGGCCGCGGTGCCGGGGCGGGCGACGAGCTGCGTGATGCCGTAGTGGTCGCGCAGATCGATGAAGAGGATGCCGCCCAGGTCTCGACGGTTGTGCAGCCAGCCGCTCAGCCGGACGTCGGTGCCGACGTCAGAGGCGCGGAGCTCGCCGCAGGTGTGGGACCTGTACCGATGCATCGTTCATCCAGTTCGTTGCGATAGCAGGGTGGGATTCAACCCTGCCAGGTTACCGCCCGGCCCGTGCCCGGCATGCGGAAGGCCGGACGGCCGGACGGGCAGAGCGGTGCGATGACCTGTAAAGATGAGTCGGTGCGTACCGAGGACGTGCTGGCAGCCATCGCGACGGGGCTGTGGCGCTGGGACAACGCCTCCGGGACGGTCACGCTGGACAGCGAGGCCGCCCGGCTGCTCGGGCTGCCCCCGGAGCCCGTGATCCTGCCGGAGTCCGCCGTGCGGTCCCGGTTCCACCCGGTGGACTGGAACGAGATCAACGCCATCGTGAACCTGGCCGTGGCCGAGGGCACCCTCGCCGAGGCCCGGCTGCGGATCATGGACGAGGACGGCCGGGTGGTCCGCACGGTGCGCAGCCGGTCGAAGCCGGTGCCGCTCGTCGACCGTTCGGACTACGAGCTGATCGGGACGATCCAGGAGATCGCCGAGCCGCAGCCGGGCACCACGGCGGCGCAGACGGCGGTGACGGGCGACTGGCGGCGCTCCCGCGAGGCCTTCCTGCTGGACGCGGGCCGGGCGCTGGCGGAGGCCCGGTCCACGGCCGAGGTGCTGCGGGTCGCGGCCTCCCTGTCGATGCCCGGGTTCAGCCCGGACGGGCTGGCGGTCTTCGGGGTGGACGGGGAGCGGCTGTCGGTGATCGGGCACCACGGGCACGGGCCGGGGGACGAGGGCCCCTTCCTGGACATGCGGGTGGAGACGGACTACCCGGCGGCGGAGGTGGTCCGCACGGGCCGGGCGATCTACCTGCCCGACCCCGGGGAGTACAAGCGGCGCTTCCCGGCGGCCTGGCCGCTCGCCCAGCGCTTCGGGCGGGTGTCGTGGGCCTTCCTGCCGCTGATCGTGGCGGGGCGGACCATGGGCGCGTGGATGGCCGCCTTCAAGCACCCGGTGTCGTTCTCGCCCGACGAGCGCTCGGTGCTGACCACGGTGGCCCGGATGCTGGCGCAGGCCCTCCAGCGCGCGGGGGTCGCCGAGTCGGAGCGGGAGCTGACCACCGGCCTCCAGCGCTCGATGATGCCGACGCTGGGCCCGGAGGTCCCCGGGATGCGGATCGCGGCCCGGTACGTGCCGACGGGCGGCGGGCTCCAGGTCGGCGGGGACTGGTACGACATGATCCCGCTGCCCTCGGGCCGGTTCGCGCTGGTCATCGGGGACGTGCAGGGGCACGACGTACGGGCCGCGGGGCTGATGGGCCAGCTGCGGATCGCCGTGCGGGCGTACGCGTCGGAGGGGCACCGGCCGGACGCGGTGCTCTCGCGGGCCTCGCGGTTCCTGGCCGGGCTGCACTCCTCCGGGGAGGGCTCGGACGGGTTCGACGGCGGGGCGGCGGGCTTCGGGCAGCGCGAGGAGTGGGAGGAGTGGGGGGAGCACGGCGACTTCCACAGTCCGCGGTTCGCGACCTGCCTGTACGTGGAGTGCGATCCGGCGACGGGGACGCTGGAGGTGGCGCGGGCGGGCCATCCCGAGCCGACCGTGCTGATGGCCGACGGGACGGTGCTGATGCGCTCCGCGGCGGGCGGGCTGCCGCTGGGGATCGTGCCCGACACGGACTATCCGACGACCCGGTTCACGCTGGAGCCGGGCGAGACGATGATGCTGTGCACGGACGGGCTGATCGAGACCGGCGGGCACGACCTGGACACCGGCTGGGCGCGGCTGCGGGCGGTGCTGGAGGCCGGCTCGCACTCCTCGGACAGCCTGGAGAAGCTCGCGGACGAGCTGGTGCAGGCGGTCCACGGGCCCTCCTCGCACCACAGCACCGGACCGCTCGCGGACCGGCGCGAGGACGACATAGCGGTGGTGCTGCTGTGCCGGGAGGGGCCGGGCTGCGGCTGCGGGTCCACGGCGGAGCACTCCGCGCGGCCGGTGCGCCGTACGGTCATCACGGTCGCGCAGGCGGAGCCGCAGCGGATCGCGGGCGCCCGGCACCAGGTGCGGGACCTGCTGCACGACTGGGCGGACCCGGACCAGGTGGACTCGGCGGTCCTGCTGGTCTCCGAGATGGTCACCAACGTCCTCATGCACACCGACGGGGACGCCCTGCTGGTCGCGGAGGCGGCCGGGGAGCTGGGGGAGCGCCGGCTGCGGGTGGAGGTGGCGGACTCCAGCGACGAGCTGCCGCACAAGCGGCACCCGGGCGAGACGGCGTCCAGCGGGCGCGGGGTGCTGCTGACGGAGATGCTGGCGGACCGGTGGGGCGTGGACCCGCGCGGCGAGGGCAAGTCGATCTGGTTCGAGCTGCACGAGCGCAGGCCGGGCGGGGAGCCGGGCGGGGGCGGGTCCGGCGGTGGGCCCGCCGGGCGGGGACCGGCCGCGTAACGGGTTGTCCACAGGCTGATCTGATCGGGGCCCATGCGTGGTTGGATGACGCCGTGATGAGTTCCCTGCTTCCCGAACCCGTACGGCGGCTGGCCGCGTGGTGCGCCGTCTTCCTCCTCGTGACCGGGGTGGCCGCGGTGCTCATCTGGCTGTGCATCACGTTCAAGGCCGTGGTGACCCCGGTCCTGCTCGCGGTGCTCGGCACGGCCCTGCTGGGCCCCATGCACCGCCGGCTGATCCGGATGAAGATCAACCGCTCCCTGGCGGCCGCGCTGACCTGCCTCGCGGTGGTCGCGGTGGTCGGCGGGGCGACGTACGTGGTCGTGGGCGCCCTGATCGAGACGGGCGACCAGATCATCGCCTCGGTGCGCAAGGCCGGGGCGGACCTCGCCGAGCACTTCGGCGCGGCCGGGACCTCCCTGGAGGACCTCGCCAAGAACTCGAAGGACCTGCTGTCCAAGTTCGGCGGGACGGCGGCGTCCGGGGTGATCACGGGCCTGAGCGTGGTCGGCCAGATGCTCGGCACGGCCCTGCTCGCCATGATCCTGATCTTCTTCTTCCTGCGCGACTCCGACCGCGCAGCCGGCGGGCTGCGCTCGCTGGCCCCGCAGCGGGCGGGCGACATGACCGAGGCGATGGCCCGGCGCGCCTGGGAGGCCGTCGAGGGCTTCATGCGCGGGACGACCTTCGTCGCCGGCATCGACGCCGTCCTGATCACGGCGGGCCTGCTGGTGCTGAAGGTGCCCGGCGCGGTCGGCCTCGGCGCCCTCGTGTTCGTCACGGCGTACATCCCGTACCTCGGCGCCTTCCTCTCCGGGGCCGTCGCCGTCCTGGTCGCCTTCGCGGACCGGGGCCCCGTGATCGCCCTGTGGGCGCTGGGCGTGGTCCTGGCCGTCCAGGTCATCGAGGGCAACGTGCTCCAGCCCGTCGTCCAGAGCCGCACGGTCCAGATGCACCCGGCCCTGGTCATGGTGGCGATCACGGCGGGCGCCAGCCTCGCCGGCATCCTCGGCATGCTGCTCGCCGTCCCGGTCACGGCCGCCGCCTTCGGCGTCCTGTCGGAACTCCGCGCCCGCTACACCCCCGCCCCGGACTCCCCCGCCTCCCCCGACTCCCCGACGGCCCCGGAACCCCCGGGCCCGGAACCGGCCGCCGCCTGAGCAGACCGCGCAGCGGCAGCCGCAGCTGTACGGGAAGGCCCCCGGGACCCGCGTGGTGCGGGTCCCGGGGGCCTTCGCCGTTCCTGCTGCGCTCCTGCCCGCCTGCGGCTCCTACGACTCCTCGGACTCCGGGGTGCCCGTGCCGCGGTGGCCGAGGCCGGTGCGCTCGGTGGTGGGGATGGTGCCGAGGCGGCCGGCCTGGAAGTCGTCGAAGGCCTGCTGGAGTTCGGCGCGGCTGTTCATCACGAACGGCCCGTAGTGCGCCATCGGCTCGCGGATCGGCCGCCCGCCGAGCAGGACGATCTCGAGGTCGGGCGTGTGCCCGTCCTGCGACTCGTCCGCCCGTACGGTGATCGAACCGCCCTCGCCGAACACGGCCGTCTGCCCGGTCTGCACCGGCCGCCGGTCCGTACCGACCGAGCCGCGCCCGGCCATCACGTACGCGAGGGCGTTGAAGTCCTCGCGCCACGGGAGGGTCAGCTGCGCACCCGGGGTCACGGTGGCGTGGATCATCGTGATCGGGGTGTGGGTGATGCCCGGGCCCTGGTGCCCGTCCAGTTCGCCCGCGATGACGCGCAGCAGCGCGCCGCCGTCGGGGGTGGAGAGCAGGGTGACCCTGCCGCCGCCGATGTCCTGGTAGCGCGGGGGCATCATCTTGTCCTTGGCGGGGAGGTTCACCCACAGCTGGAGGCCGTGGAAGAGCCCGCCGCTCACGACCAGGGCCTCCGGCGGCGCCTCGATGTGCAGGAGCCCGGAGCCGGCGGTCATC
Organism: Streptomyces sp. NPDC038213; assembly: GCF_055600495.1. Taxonomy (NCBI): domain Bacteria; kingdom Bacillati; phylum Actinomycetota; class Actinomycetes; order Kitasatosporales; family Streptomycetaceae; genus Streptomyces; species Streptomyces sp. NPDC038213. The sequence goes on along the minus strand of NZ_JBVJYM010000005.1, from coordinate 301,090 downwards.
CACTGGGTGTCGCCGCCGTTGATGGTCCCGCCGCCGCCGTGGCTGTCCTGGTGGACGAAGGTCCCGTCGATCAGGTAGGTGACGGTCTCGAACCCGCGGTGCGGGTGCCAGGGGGTGCCCTTGGGCTCGCCCGGCGCGTACTCCACCTCCCCCATCTGGTCCATCATGATGAACGGGTCGAGGTACTGGTAGTTGATCCCGGCGAACGCGCGGCGCACCGGGAACCCCTCGCCCTCGAAGCCGCCCGGCGCGGTCGTCACGGCCAGCACCCGGCGCGCGGCGGCGCCCTGGGGCTCGGCCACCCGCGGCAGGGTCAACGGGTTCTCCACGGTCACAGCAGGCATGGTCTGACCTCCTTCTGCTCCGAGTTTAGTTGAAACTCGAACTTCTTGCTACACCCGCAGAACAGTGTGTCCCTCCGGGGCATTCCCGGCAGGCGGAGCGGGCGGGGGGCGCAGGCGGGCGAAGCAGGCGGGCGGAGGCGGGGCGGAGGCAGAGGCAGAGGCAGAGGCGAAGGGGGCGCCACGACGTACGGCCCCGGCCCCGGTGGGGTCCAGGGGCCGGGGCCGCGCTGTGGGGGGGCGGAGCGGGGAAGCTCCCCCGTGGGATCCCCCGTGACTCCCGCAGCTCCCCCGCTGCCGCAATGGTCCGCCCGCCGGGCGGGGCGCCGCGATGCTTTCGGCCCCCGCCGAAACCATCGGCCGGGCGGGGCGCCGAAACCGTCGCCAGGACCGTCCCCCGGACGCGGGACCGGCTCCCGCCCGCCCCGCCCGCCCCGCCCGCCTCAGCCGTGGGCGCGCAGCAGCTCCACGCCGAGTCCGGTGGCCGCGTGCAGGACGGCCTTGCCGTCGCGCTCCGTCGTGACCAGCCCGGCCGCGCGCAGGGTGCGGGCGTGCTCGGAGGCCGAGGGGAGGCTGATGTCGAGGTCCCGGGCCAGCTCGCTGGTGGTCCGCTGCCGCACCAGGCTCTGGAGCACGGCCGCCCGCGTACGGCCCAGCAGGGCGTCCAGCGCCCCCGGCGCCGGGTCCGGGTCGGTCAGCGGGAAGGGGGTCAGCGCCGGGTACAGCAGCACCGGGCGGCCCTGCGGCAGCGCCGCCAGCAGCGGCCGGCCGGTCCAGAAGGCACTGGGCAGCAGCATCAGCCCGCGGCCGTCGAGCCGTACCTCGTAGTCCGGCGGGAGGTCCACCTCGAAGGTGGTGCCCGACCAGCGGGCGGCCGGGTGGGTGCTGGCCAGGGCCGCCCGGATGCCGTGGGCGGCCATCAGCCGGGTCCGCCAGGCCACGTCGGCCCGCAGGGAGCTGCGCAGCCGGGGCAGGGCCGGTTCGACGAGGGTTCCGTACCCGGTGCGCAGGGCCCGGTCCAGGGTCCGCAGGGCCTCCCGGTCCCCGTCCCAGAGCTGCCGCAGCCAGCCGGCCGGGCCCGGGGCGCGGGCCGCGGCCCGTACGAGCTCCCCGGGGGCCAGCCGCGCGGCGGCCTCCCGGACGGCTTCCAGGCCCTCGGCGAAATCGGCGGTGAGCGGCTCCACGAAGGACGGGTTGTCCCCGTCCGGGCGGATCAGGTCGAGGAGGGGGAGGACGGGGGCGGGGAGCCCGCGCGCGGTGCGGCTGCGCCAGCGGGCGAAGACGGCCGCCCGGTCGGTGCGCTGGGCGGCGGTGAGGACCATGGCCAGTTCGACGAAGGGCAGCGGCTCGGCGGCGAAGGACACGTCGAGGAGGTCCTCCGCGCCGAAGTGCACCCGCAGCACGTGCGGCCCCCCTCCCTCGCGGCGCCCGGCGTCCCGCCCGCGGCGGGGTCCGTCCGGCGGGGCGCGTCCCGTCAGCCGTACATCCTCCGCATGGCGAAGTCGACCATCTGCTCCACGGCCTTCGCGTCGAAGACCATCCGGTGGTCGCCCTCCATGTCCAGGACGAAGCCGTAGCCGGTCGGCAGGAGGTCGATCACCTCCGCGCCCGTGATCACGAAGTACTTGGACTCCTTGCCGGCGTACCGGCGCAGCTCCTTCAGGGTGGTGAACATCGGGATCACCGGCTGCTGGGTGTTGTGCAGCGCCAGGAACCCCGGGGTGTCGCCCCGCGGGCAGTAGACCTTGGAGGTCGCGAAGATCTGCTGGAAGTCCTCGGCGGACAGCGACCCGGTCGTGAAGGCCCGGACGGCGTCGGCCAGCGACGGCGGCGAGGGCTCCGGGTACAGCGGCTGCTCGCCGTAGCCGCCCGCCATCTGCGGCGGCGGCTGCGGGGCGTACTGCTGCCCGGCGTTCACGTTCTGGTCGTAGCCGTACATGGGCGACAGACTACCGAGCGGCCCCTGCCGGGAGAGCACGGATTCGGGCCAGGCTTGACGCTGGTCACAGCCGCCGAGGGTTGATTCTTATTACTGACGGGTAGCATCATGAGTACGTTACCGATTGGTACGCACGAGGACCCGCCTCCCGAGCCTTAACGGAGCCGTCGCCATGGGGCACTACAAGTCGAACCTCCGAGACATCGAGTTCAACCTCTTCGAGGTGCTCGGCCGCGACAAGGTGTACGGCACCGGCCCGTTCGCGGAGATGGACACCGAGACCGCCAAGGACATCCTGTCCGAGATCGCCCGCCTCGCGGAGAACGAGCTCGCGGAGTCCTTCGCCGACGCCGACCGCAACCCCCCGGTCTTCGACCCGGAGACCAACACCGCCCCCGTGCCGGCCTCCTTCAAGAAGAGCTACGAAGCCTTCATGGACTCCGAGTACTGGCGCCTGGGCCTGCCCGAGGAGATCGGCGGCACCACCTCGCCCCGCTCCCTCGTGTGGTCCTACGCGGAGCTCCTGCTCGGCTCCAACCCGGCCGTCTGGATGTACTCCTCGGGCCCGGCCTTCGCCGGCGTGCTCTTCGAGGAGGGCAACGAGGCCCAGAAGAAGATCGCCCAGATCGCGGTCGAGAAGCGCTGGGGCTCCACCATGGTCCTCACCGAGCCCGACGCGGGCTCGGACGTCGGCGCCGGCCGCACCAAGGCGGTCCTCCAGGAGGACGGCTCCTGGCACATCGAGGGCGTGAAGCGCTTCATCACCTCCGGCGAGCACGACATGGAGGAGAACATCCTCCACTACGTCCTCGCCCGCCCCGAGGGCCACGGCCCCGGCACCAAGGGCCTGTCGCTCTTCCTCGTCCCGAAGTTCCACTTCGACTGGGAGACCGGCGAGCTGGGCGAGCGCAACGGCGTGTACGCGACGAACGTCGAGCACAAGATGGGCCTCAAGGCCTCCAACACGTGCGAGATGACCTTCGGCGACCAGCACCCCGCCAAGGGCTGGCTGATCGGCGACAAGCACGACGGCATCCGCCAGATGTTCATGATCATCGAGTTCGCCCGCATGATGGTCGGCACGAAGGCCATCGCCACCCTCTCCACCGGCTACCTGAACGCGCTGGAGTACGCCAAGGAGCGCGTGCAGGGCCCCGACCTGGCGAACTTCATGGACAAGTCCGCCCCCAAGGTCACCATCACGCACCACCCCGACGTCCGCCGCTCGCTCATGACGCAGAAGGCGTACGCCGAGGGCATGCGCGCCCTGGTCCTGTACACGGCCACCGTCCAGGACGAGATCGCCGTCAAGCAGGCCGCGGGCGAGGACGCCTCCGCCCTGGTCGGCCTGAACGACCTGCTCCTGCCGATCGTGAAGGGCTACGGCTCCGAGCGGTCGTACGAGCAGCTCGCGCAGTCGCTCCAGACCTTCGGCGGCTCCGGCTACCTGCAGGAGTACCCGGTCGAGCAGTACATCCGCGACGCCAAGATCGACACCCTCTACGAGGGCACCACGGCCATCCAGGGCCAGGACTTCTTCTTCCGGAAGATCGTCCGCGACCAGGGCGCCGCCCTGAACCTGCTCTCCGAGGAGATCAAGAAGTTCCTCGCCGCGGGCGAGGGCGGCGAGGACCTGGCCGGCGCCCGCGACGCGCTGGCCAAGGCCGCCGTCGACCTGGAGGCCATCACCGGCCAGATGATCACCGACCTCACCGCCACCGGCGAGGACGTCAGGAACATCTACAAGGTCGGCCAGAACACCACCCGCCTGCTGATGGCCTCCGGCGACGTGGTCGTCGGCTACCTGCTGCTGCGCGGTGCCGCCGTGGCTTCCTCGAAGCTGGCGGGCGCCTCCGCCAAGGACGCGGCCTTCTACACGGGCAAGATCGCCGCGGCGAAGTTCTTCGCCTCCCAGGTCCTGCCGGGCCTGTCCGTCCAGCGGCAGCTGGCCGAGGCCGTCGACAACACGCTGATGGACCTCGACGAGGCCGCCTTCTAAGAGGCCGCCGACCGGCCCGCCAGGGCCCGCCAGTCCCGTACGGGGCGTCCCGTCCGACGCCCCGTGCGCACGGCCCCCGTACGCACGGCCTGCACACGGGCCCGAGCGGACCGGCCGTCCGGAGCACGGAAGGGGCGGGGAGCCGCAGCCGCGGTTCCCCGCCCCTTTCCCGTACGCCTGCCCGCGCCCGCCCCGCGTCCCTACGCAGGCCCGGGACCTGCCCGTACGCCTGCCCGCAGCCCGCCCGTCCACAGGCCCTGTCCACAGGTTTCCCCCTTTGTCGGCGGTCCGTGGCAGGCTCGTAGGCATGACTCCTCAGGACCGGCAGCACGGCAGGGGGTACTCCGTCCCGACCGGGCGGCCGTACCAGCTCGCCGAGCTCCGCGGAAAGCTCGGCTCCCTCGGCGACCAGGTCCAGGAGCTGTACGACGGCGCGCACCCGACGGAGTTCGAGCCCGTCACCGACGCCCTGTACACCGCCTTCCAGACCGCCGCCGCCCTCGCCCCCGCCAAGAGCTACACCGGCTGCCCCGAGCACCCCAACGGCGCCCTCGACCCCGAGGCCCCCGAGGGCTGGGGCCGCTGCCTGATCTGCAACGACCGGCGCCGCCGCGGACTGCGCGACCAGGGCGTGCGCATCACCGGCGCCGGACCCGCCGCGGGCCAGGGCGCCGCCCTCCCCGCCGCCCCCCGCCGCCTCGGATACCCCGTCCCCGACGGCCCGTACACCCTCGACCTGCTGCGCGGCTTCGTCCGCAAGGTCGGCGAGGACAGCTTCGACCTGGGGGTCACCTCCCCCGGCGAGGCCTTCGTCGGCATCGCCGACGACCTGCACCGCGCCTTCATCGTGGCCCGCGAACTCTCCCGCCCGCGCAACGCCTCCGGCTGCGCCGAGCACCCCGGCGCCCCCATCGACCCCGACGCACCCCCCGGCGAGGCCTGTATCTTCTGCGCCGGACGCAAGAAGCGCGCCCAGCGCTCCCCGGACACGCCCGCGATGCTGCCCCGCATCCGGCGCGGCGAGCGCCGGCAGCTGGGCCGCCGCTTCGACCGTCCGACGGGCCAGGACCGACCGCAGACCCCCGGCACCACCGGGGCAGACGGCTGACCGGCCCGCGAGTCGCACATCACGCGCTGCCGCCAGACCTGCCGACCGCAGGGCGGCGAAGGCCCACACGACCGTCGTTAAGGTGAACCACATGAGCTCTCCCGCCCGCTTCGACCGCGGCCACACCGACGACCTGATGACCTTCCTGGCGGCCAGCCCGTCGCCGTACCACGCGGTGGCCCAAGCGGCCGAGCGCCTGGAGAAGGCCGGGTTCCGGCAGCTGTCGGAGACGGACCCCTGGGACGCGGGCACGGGCGGCAAGTACGTCCTGCGCGGCGGCGCCCTCATCGCCTGGTACGTCCCCGAAGGCGCCGAGGCCCACACGCCGTTCCGCATCGTCGGAGCCCACACCGACTCCCCCAACCTGCGCGTCAAGCCGCTCCCCGACACGGGGGCCCAGGGCTGGCGCCAGATCGCCGTCGAGATCTACGGCGGCACGCTGCTCAACACCTGGCTCGACCGCGACCTCGGCCTCGCCGGCCGGCTCACCCTGCGCGACGGCAGCCACCGCCTGGTCAACATCGACCGCGCCCTGCTGCGCGTCCCGCAGCTCGCCGTGCACCTGGACCGCTCCGCCAACACCGAGGGCCTCAAGCTCGACAAGCAGCGGCACATGCAGCCGATCTGGGGCCTCGGCGAGGTCCAGGAGGGCGACCTGATCGCCTTCCTGGAGGAGGAAGAGGGCCTGCCCCAGGGCGAGGTGGCCGGCTGGGACCTGATGGTCCACTCCATCGAGCCGCCCACCTACCTCGGCCGCGACCGGGAGCTCGTCGCCGGCCCCCGGATGGACAACCTCCTCTCCGTGCACGCGGGTACGGCCGCGCTGGCCGCCGTCGCCACCGGGCGCGGCAAGCTCGACCACATCCCCGTCCTGGCCGCCTTCGACCACGAGGAGAACGGCTCGCAGTCCGACACCGGCGCCGACGGCCCCCTCCTCGGCAATGTGCTGGAACGATCCGTCTTCGCCCGCGGCGGCAGCTACGAGGACCGCGCCCGTGCCTTCGCCGGAACGATCTGCCTGTCCTCCGACACCGGCCACGCCGTGCACCCCAACTACGGCGAGCGGCACGATCCCACGCACCACCCGCGGGCCAACGGCGGCCCCATCCTGAAGGTCAACGTCAACCAGCGGTACGCCACCGACGGCGCCGGCCGCGCCGTGTTCGCCGCGGCCTGCGAGCGGGCCGGGGTGCCGTGGCAGACCTTCGTCTCCAACAACTCCATGCCCTGCGGCACCACGATCGGCCCGATCACCGCCGCGCGGCACGGGATCCACACCGTCGACATCGGCGTCGCGATCCTGTCGATGCACAGCGCCCGCGAACTGTGCGGCGCCGAGGACCCGTACCTCCTGGCGAACGCCCTGGTCGCCTTCCTGGAGGGCTGACGGCCGGCAGGGTCCGGGGGCCCGGCCCCCGGACCCCGGCCCGCCCGTTACCCCTCGTCCAGCCCGGCGAGGACCAGCGGCAGCCGGGCCGCCCCGCCCTCGGTCACCCGCACCGGAACACCCCAGTCCTGCTGGTGCACATGGCAGGCCGGGTACTCGTTCTCCGGGTCGTCGTCACAGGACGCGGCCATCGCGGAGACGTGCAGCACCCCCTCCGCGATCCCGTCCGCCAGGACGAGTTCGCGGAACAGGTCCGTCCCCGCGCCCTCGCCCTGCGCGAGCAGCTCCGGCGGGGTCGAGGAGACCAGCAGCCGGGTCGAGGGGCCGTAACGGGTGTCGAGCTTCTGCCCGTTCGGCGCCTCGAAGACCACGTCCAGCCGCAGCCGGCCCGGGGCCACCTCGGTCGCGGCCCGCTGCGTGCGGTGCGCCACCGAGTCGACCCGCACGGCCTCCTCGGGCAGCCGCAGCCGGGTCAGCCGGTGCCGCGCGGACTCCACGACGAGGATCTCGGCGCTGTCCCCGCCCGCCAGCACGGCGTCGCTGGGCTCGCGCAGATCGGTGGCCAGGGTGGTCACCTCGCCGGTGGCGGGGTCGTAGCGGCGCAGGGCGTGGTTGTACGTGTCGCAGACCGCCACCGAGCCGTCGGGCAGGGCGGTCACACCGAGCGGGTGCTGCAACAGCGCCTGCTCCGCGGCCCCGTCCCGGTGCCCGAAGTCGAACAGCCCGGTCCCGACGGCCGACTTGACGACGTACCCCTCCCCCTCGGCAGCCCGCTCCACCCACCGCAGCGCGCTGGTCTCGGAGTCCGCGATCCACAGCCGGTCCCCGGCGGCCGCGAGCCCCGAGGGCTGCGCGAACCAGGCCTCGGCGGCCGGCCCGTCCACCAGCCCCTCGTTGGTGGTGCCCGCGGCGGCCTCCACGGTCCCGGCCTGCGGGTCGTACGTCCACAGCTGGTGCACCCCGGCCATGGCGATCCACACCCGGCCCTCCCACCAGGCCACGTCCCACGGGGAGGACAGGTCCACCTCCAGCGCGGGCCCGGCGGACGGCGAGCCCTGCCACCACTGCCGGCCGGTCCCGGCGACGGTGGTGACCTCCCCCGTCCCGAGGTCGATGCGGCGCAGCGCGTGGTTGACGGAGTCCGCGACGATCACGCTCCCGTCCGGCAGCAGCGCCAGTCCCTGCGGCTCGCTGAACGCGTCCGGCCCGAACCCGCGCTCCCCGGAACCGATCCGGCGCACGACGCCCTCGCCGTCCTCGGCCAGCTCCACGACCTGGTGCCGGGTGGTGTCCGACACCAGGAAGTTCCCGTTCGCCAGCCGCAGCGCCTTCCCCGGGAACCGCAGGTGCGTGGCCTCCGGCTCGGGGGCCACGTACGGCCCGTCGCCGCGCCGCAGCGTCCCCTTGGCCCCGTGCTCGGCCTCCAGCTCCTCGACGAGCCGCTCGATGGCGTGCGCGTGCCCCTCCCCTGCGTGCTGCGCGACCACGTACCCCTCGGGGTCGATCACGACGAGCGTGGGCCAGGCCCGCACGGCGTACTGCTTCCAGGTCGCGAGCTCGGGGTCGTCGAGCACCGGGTGGTGCACCCCGTACCGCTCCACGGCATCGACGACGGCCTGGTGCTCTGCCTCGTGCACGAACTTGGGCGAGTGCACCCCGACCACCACGACGGTGTCCTTGTGCTTCTCCTCCAGCTCCCGCAGCTCGTCTAGCACGTGCAGGCAGTTAATGCAGCAGAACGTCCAAAAATCCAAGATCAATGTGCGACCCCGGAAGTCGGCGAGCGTCAGATCCTTCCCACCTGTGTTAATCCATCCGCCCTTGCCGATCAGCTCGGGGGCACGGACACGGGCACGCTTGCGGGGTGCGGGCGCAGGGGTGGGCGCCGAGGCAGCATCGTTCATGTTTCAAGCTTGCCATTGGCGCATGAACACCGGATCACGGGCGTACGACACCGTTGTCCTGCGTAGCTACGGGATCCACTCCACCACGGCGACCTCCGTGAATTCTCGGGGGTAGGCCATATGCCCGGTCCGGCCGCAGGAAGGCCTTCAGGCGAGCGGCTTGGACTGTCATCGAACGGACGGAAGCCCCCGCTCCCACCGCCCGCCGGGCGGCTACGGCCTTTGGCAGGCTGAGGTCGGGGCCGGGACGGTGACCACAGCGCAACTTCGTACCGACCCTCGGTCGGCCCAGTGACGGAATAGCGGAATGACGAGGAGGTAATGGACTTCGACCGTCATTCCGTCACTTCGTCACCCGCTGCCTGCTCCCCAGCACCGTCTCTCGTCGCCCAGACGAGCCGGCAGCGCTCGTCGCCGTCGAACCTCACGCCCACCCTGCCTCGCCGGACTTCCACTCGATCGATGGCGAGGCCAAGGCGTTCACGTCTTCCGGCCGTATCGTCGGCCTCCCAAGCTTCACGTAGCAGGCCCGCGTCCAGGAGAGGAGAGATGTCCACGGAAGGGGTCGGCATCCGCAGTAGGTCCGCGTGCAGCCCCTCGATCCGGGTACGGAGTCGTCCTGAGAGCCGGCTGTACCGGTCGATGGCGTCCGCGCCGGTGAACTCGCCACGAACGTACCTGGCCTCCTCCAGGTCCGACAGACGAGCCCCCTCGTCCGCGATCTCCGCCTCGATCGCGTCTCTCTTCGCGAAAACCTCCGGGTCTTCCCTCTGCATCCAGCGATCGGCGATCACGGCGAGCAGCGGGTCCTGGGGCTCCAGGGACGGCAGGCGTGAGAGGAACGCCCGGGTCACGTAGTCGTCAATGCTCTCTACCCTGGCCGAGACGCCGGAGCATCCACGCCCCATCCGGTGGCTGGAGCACTGGTACGACGTACCGGCCTTGCTCATCCGGGCCCCGCAGAGCCCACAGCGCGCTATCCCGGTGAGCAGTGACTTCCCTTGCTTGTGGCCGTGCCGCTTCCCCGCCAGAGGGAAGGTACGCGCTTCAAGCTGGCGGAGGATGAGTTCACGTTCCCCGACCGTGATGATTCCCTCGCCGATACTCACGGTTTCCAGCGTCTCCGGGTCCCGGTAGGGAGAGACCCGGTTCATATACTTGCGTGTCCCGTCCGGCTGCTCCTCGTACTCGGACTGCGGCATGAGACCGGCGAAGGCCGGTGAGCGAAGGAGTTGCATGACGCTGGACGAGTTCCACTCGCCTCCACGGGCGGACTCCACCCCGTGCTCGTTCAGCAGCCGGGCGATGTGGACGAGCGCCTTCCCGGACAGTGCTTCGTCGGCGATCAGGCGGGCGTAGACGGCGGTCTCGGGGTCGTGGACGATCTTCTTCGTCTCCGGGTCCACCAGCAGCCCGTAAGGCGGCTGTCCGCCGATCCACTGGCCCCGCTGGCGTAGGTACCGCTTGGCGTTGCCGACGCGCATCCCGAGGTTGCGGGACTCGTTGCGCGCCAATTCCGCCAGCATCGCGATGGTGACGCGGGCACTGTCGTTCCTCGTATCGAGGCCGTCCATGACGGAGACCAGCCGTCCGCCGGCCCGGCCTATGTCGTCCAGCGCCTTGCCGACCTCGCCGATGCCTTTGCGGGACAGGCGGTCGAGCTTCCAGACGATGAGAACGCCCACGACGCCAGCCGTGGCCGCTGTGATTGCCGCGTCGAACCCCTTGCGGCTGACGTTCTTGTAACCGGAACGTCCACGGTCGATGTGGACCTTGCGGACGGTCAGTCCGTTGCGCTCCGCCCAGGCACGGCAGTCAGCTTCCTGACGGTCAATGGCGGTCTTGCCCTCCCGGTCCAGGGACAGGCGCAAGTACAGGTCGGCCGTGGTGTGTTGGTGCACACACCCAACGCTAGCTAGGAGTGCTCACATTGGTTCAGGAAATCTAGGAATCGAGGATCCTGATCCGCCCTCGCAGGTCGGCGAAGGTGAGCTCCTTCCCCCCGGTGTTGAGCCCCGGGGGCACGGACACGGCTACGGCGGCGGGGTGCAGGGACGGGCGCCGGCCCACAGCACCCTCCCGTGGCCGTCAGCCCAGGAAGTCCCTCAGCGAGGCCGTCAGGGCGGTGGCGAAGGATTCCCGGGTTTCGGTGGGGAGGAGGTCGAGGGAGAGGTAGGGGTTCAGGTCTTCCAGTTCGACCAGGAGGAGCTCGCCCCCGGGGGTGCGGCAGGCGTCCACGCGCTGGATGCCGTGGGAGAGGGTGTTCCAGGCGGCGAAGAGGTGGGCGAAGGCCAGGTCGGCGGGGGTGGGATCGTACGGCTCCAGGGCCCAGCGGCGGGCCGGGTCGGGGGCGTACAGGGCGTACTGGAAGGCGTCGTCCACGAAGTAGAAGGAGACCTCGTGGACGAAGTCGATCCGCGGCTGGATCAGGTGGCCGGCGGGGGCGGTCTCCGGGGTGGTGGTGAAGGCCAGCCCCACCGAGTCGGCGCCCTGCTTGGGCTTGACGGCGTACGAGGCGCTCGGCGGCAGGAGGTGCAGGTCGGCGGGGTCGTCCACGGTGGGGATGACCGGCAGGCCCTCGGCGGTGAGGTCGAGGAGGTACTGCTTGCCTGCCATGTCGGCGCGGCCGGTGAGCGGGTTGTAGACGCGGGTGCCGCGGGCGAGGGCCTCGCGGCGGAAGTCCTCGTAGGCCTGCTGGTAGTGCAGGACGGGCCCGCTGTTGCGGACCAGCACGGCGTCGTAGGAGTCCATCAGGGCCGCGGCGTCCAGCGGGTGGCACAGCGAGAGGGCGAAATCCCCGCGCAGCCGGGTCGACAGGGCGATGTCCTCGTCGCAGTAGCGCCGGCCACGGGCCGGGTAGGCGAGGTCGGTGACGTAGAGGAGCCGAGCGGGGTGCCGTGACATGGTCCCACGCTAACCCGGGAAGCTTCTGGGGCGTGAAGTACCTCGTACGGGACAAACTGCTGGCCATCGGCGACGACTACTGGATCGAGAACGAGGAGGGGCGGTACGCCTTCCTCGTCGACGGGAAGGCCCTGCGGCTGCGGGACACCTTCGAGCTCAAGGACCCCGACGGGCGCATCCTGATCACGCTGCGCGAGAAGGTGCTGAGCCTGCGCGACGCGATGACGCTGGAGCGCGACGACCGCAGGCTGGCGGTGGTGAAGCGCAGACGCCTGTCGCTGCTGCGCAACCACTACGTCGTCCAGCTCGTCGACGGGACCGAACTGGACGTCAGCGGGCGGATCCTGGACCGGGAGTTCACGGTCGAGTACGACGGGGAGCTGCTGGCCCACGTCTCCCGCAGGTGGTTCCAGCTGCGGGAGACGTACGCCGTCAACCTGGTCCGGGAGGACGCGGATCCGGCCCTGCTGATCGCGGTGGCGGTGTGCGTGATCCGGATGGCGGAGAAGGAGCGGGAGGGGTAGGGGCGGAGGGGGTCCGCCCGGCCGGGCGGACGGTCAGGGGGCGGTGGGGCGGGCCAGGCCCAGGGTGCGGTCCTTCAGGGCCGGGAACTGCTCGCGGGTGGCGGCGACCCGCTCCGGGTCGAGGTCCACGGTCAGGACCTCCTCCCCCGCCCCCGCCTCGCCCAGTACCTCGCCCCACGGGTCCACGGCGATGCTGTGCCCGGACATCTCCACCCCGGCGTGCGTCCCGGACCCGGCCACGGCGAGGACGTAGGCCTGGTTCTCGACGGCGCGGGCCTGCGCGAGCAGGGTCCAGTGGGAGCGGCGGCGGGCCGGCCAGCCCGCGGAGACCACGAGGGCGGTGGCACCGGAGTCGACGAGTCCGCGGTACAGCTCGGGGAAGCGCAGGTCGTAGCAGGTGGAGAGGCCGAGGGTGAGGGAGCCGGGCCCGTCCGCGGGGCCCAGCCGGGCGGTGCGCAGCTCGGTGCCGGCGCCCATCATCACGGCCTCGCCCCGGTCGAAGCCGAAGCGGTGGATCTTGCGGTAGGTGGTGTGCAGGCCGCCGTCGGGGGAGTAGAGGAGGCTGGTGTTGTACAGGGTCCCGTCGCCGCCGCGCTCGACGATCGAGCCGGCGTGCAGCCAGACCGCGGCGTCGCGGGCGGCCGCGGACATCGCGCGGTGCGTGGGCCCGTCGAGTGGCTCGGCCCCGCTCTCGAACTGCTCGTACGCGAAGGCCCCGACGGTCCACAGCTCGGGCAGCAGGACGAGGTCGGAGGCGGTCTGTCCGCGGACGAGCGAGGCGGCCCGGGCACGCCGGGATTCCACCGACTCGCCCTCGTTCACCGCGATTTGGATGAGGGAAGCGCGCACAGTACCACCGTCCTGGCCGGTAGGCCGTCAACTCGGGCCTACGATCGTCACACGAAAGCACTGCCGGGGTGCGTCCCAGCAGCGTAACTTTGGCAATCAAGCCTCCCACTCCGCTACGAGCTCAAGTCGCCACTGAACAGCAGCACGAGGGGTCCCGTGACCGTCCATCCCAGCCTTCAGCCCTATGCCGACGCGTGGACCCACTCCATCGAGGCGATATCCGAACTGGTCGGCCACCTGCCGGAGGCCGAGTGGAACCGGCCCAGTCCGTGTCCCGGCTGGTCGGTGCGCGACCTCGTCTCGCACGTCATAGGCGTGGACTGCGAGATGCTCGGGGACCCGCGGCCCATCCACACCCTGCCGCGCGACCTGCGGCACGTGGTGGACGAGCCGAGCCGGTACATGGAGGTGCAGGTGGACGTCCGCCGGCACCACACGGCGCCGGAGATGACCTCGGAGCTGGAGTACACGGTGATCCGGCGGACCCGGCAGATCCGCAACGAGAAGCGCGATCCGCTGACGACGGTGGTCCGGGGCCCGTTCGGGGAGCAGGTGACCCTGGAGCTGTCCTACCGGCTGCGGGCCTTCGACATCTGGGTCCACGAGCAGGACCTGCGCGCGGCCCTCGGGGTGCCGGGCAACCTCGACTCCCCCGGCGCCCACATCGCCCGCGACCTGCTGCTGGCCGGGCTGCCGAAGGTGGTCGCGAAGAAGGCGGGCGCTCCGGCGGGCACGGCGGTGGTGCTGGACGTGCACGGGCCGCTGGAGTTCCTGCGGACGGTGCGCGTGGACGCGGAGGGCCGGGGCACGATCGACGGGACCCCTTCGCTGGGTCCTGCCGTGACCCTGGCCATGGACTGGGAGACGTACTCGCGGCTGGCCGCGGGCCGGGTGCGGCGGCAGTCGGTCGCCGACCGGATCAAGGTCGAGGGCGATCCGGAGCTGGCGGAGGCCATCCTGCGGGAGTTCGCGGTCACGCCGTGACGCGCGGCTCCGGGGCGGCTCCCCGGGGCGGTACGGCGGGGACGGCGGCCGGGGCCGCGCGCTCGCGCTCCCGGCGCAGGGCCTGCGGGCGCAGCCGCAGGATCTGGGCGGTGCCCAGGGCCTGGAGCAGGAACACGCAGGAGAAGGCGGTCCGGTAGTCGTCCCCGGTGGCGTCCAGCAGCACCCCGACGGACAGCAGGGTGGTCATGGAGGCCAGGAAGCCCCCCATGTTCGTGATGCCGGAGGCGGTGCCCTGGCGGGCGGCCGGGTTCGCGGGCCGGGCGAAGTCGAAACCGATCATCGAGGCGGGTCCGCAGCCCCCGAGGACGGTGCACAGGGCGACCAGCAGCCACATCGGCGCCCGGTCGCCCGGGTAGCCGAGGACGGCGCCCCAGAGCAGGGCGGTCACGGCGACGGTGCCGAGGGCCAGCGGGATCCGGGCCGCGGCGCGGCGGGCGACGAGCTGCCCGTACCCGAGGCCGAGCACCATGTTCGAGGCGACGACCAGGGTCAGCAGCGCGCCTGCGGTGCCGCGGGACAGGCCCTGGGCCTCGACGAGGAAGGGCATCCCCCACAGCAGCAGGAAGACCATGGCGGGGAACTGCGTGGTGAAGTGCACCCACAGGCCGAGCCGGGTGCCCGGCTCCCGCCAGGACTCGGCGATCTGCGAGCGGACGAAAGCCGCCCCGGCGCGCCGGGGCGGCTCGGGCTCCTGGCCCTCGGGGTAGTCCCGCAGGAAGAGCACCAGCGGGACGAGCACCAGCAGGCCGGCGGCGGCGCTGCCGGCGAAGGCGGGCACCCAGCCGATGCCGTGCAGGACGGGGGCCAGGACCAGGGTGGAGACCAGGTTGCCCGCCATGCCGACGAGGCCGGCGAGCTGGGCCATCAGCGGGGCGCGGCGGGGCGGGAACCAGCGGGTGCCGAGCCGCAGCACCGAGATGAAGGTCATCGCGTCGCCGCAGCCGAGCAGGGCGCGGGCGGCCAGGGCCATGCCGTACGAGGGCGAGAGCGCGAAGCCGAGCTGCCCGGCGGTGAAGAGGACCGCGCCGAGGGTCAGCACCTTCTTGGTGCCGAGCCGGTCGACCATCAGGCCGACGGGTATCTGCATGCCCGCGTAGACCATGAGCTGGAGCAGGGAGAAGGCCGCGAGGGCGGAGGCGTTGACGTGGAAGCGGTCGGCGGCGTCGAGTCCGGCCACGCCGAGGCTGGTGCGGAAGATGACGGCGACGAAGTAGACGGCGACGCCGATGGACCAGACGAGGGCGGCCCCGCGGCCGCCGGGGGGCTCGGGGGCCGTCGGCGGGCGCGCCGGGGCGGGGGCGGGCGAGGGAGCCGGGGAAGGGGAGCTCACCGGAGCTCACCGCCGCGGACGAGCAGTTCGACGCGGCCCAGGTGGCCCAGCACGGCGGCGGCGGCCCGGTCCCCGTCCCCGGCGCGCAGGGCCTCGTAGATCTCGGTGTGCTCGGCGAGGTTCTGCGCGGTGCGGTCGGGGTGGACGTGCATCACGGCCACGCCCATGCGCAGCTGGCGGTCGCGCAGCTGGTCGTAGAGGCGGGAGAGGATCTGGTTCCCGGCGCTGCGGACGATCTCGGCGTGGAAGCAGCGGTCGGCCACGGCGAAGGCGGCGAGGTCCCCGCTGCGGGCGTGGCCGGCCTGGGCGTGCAGCAGCTCCGCCAGGCGCTCCAGCAGGGCCGGCGGGGCCGGGACGGCGCGGCGGACCGTGTACTCCTCCACGAGCCGGCGGGTCTCGACCACGTCGGCGATCTCCTGGGCGGAGACCGGCAGGACGAGCGCGCCCTTCTTCGGGTACAGCTTGATCAGCCCCTCCGTCTCCAGGCGGAGGAGCGCCTCGCGGACGGGGGTGCGGGAGACGCCCACGGCCTCGGCGAGCTCGCCCTCCGTCAGGAGGGACCCGCCCTCGTAGCGGCGGTCCAGTACGGCCTGCTTGACGTGCTGGTAGACGCGGTCCGCGGCGGGCGGCTGCTTGGCGGGGGCGGGAGCGGCTGGAGGCATGGGCACAGCTTAGATACAACAGGGGTGCACGCGGGGAACCGTATCGGCATCCGGACGGCCCCCGGCGGAGCACGGGATTCCGGCCGTGTCCGGAAACCAGCTCCTCCGAAGGAGGTACGTACCGATCGTCCGGGCGCAGGAGGAACGGGGCCGCAGCCGCCGGGAGCCTGGATCCATGGCGAACTCGCACCGGGCCGCCGCGCCCGCCGGACCCGAGCCCGCATCCACAGCCGGGGCAGGGACCGCAGCCGCCCCCGCAGCCGGGGCAGCGACCGCACCCGCAGCCGCACCCGCCGGGCGGCTCCCGCTGCTCGACGTGCTGCGCGGGGCGGCCATCCTCGGCACCCTGATGACGAACGTCTGGATCTTCGCCGGGCCGGGCTCGGAGTGGGGCGTGCTCCAGGGCCTCTCCCTGGAGGGCGCCCACCCCGCAGAGATCGTCTTCCGCTTCCTCGCGGACGGGAAGTTCCTCTCCCTCCTGACCGTGCTCTTCGGGGTCGGCCTCGCCATCCAGTACGACTCCGCCCGGCGGCGCGGACTGCCCTGGCCGGGCACCTACCGGCGCCGGGGGCTGTTCCTCTTCGCCGAGGGCAGCGTGCACTTCCTGCTCGTCTTCGCCTGGGACGTGCTGATGGGCTACGCCGTCACCGCCCTGCTGACGGCCTGGCTGCTGGTCCGCTCGGAGGCGGTGCAGCGGCGGGTGATGTGGACCGCCGCGGGCCTGCACGCGGCCCTCATGGCCCTGGCCACCCTGGCCCTGGCCACCGCACCCGGCGGCGGGGGGCCCGAGCCGGTGAGCCGGACCGCCGTGGACCTGTACGCCCACGGCTCCTACGTGGACCAGGTCCGGTTCCGGCTGGAGAACGCCGTCGCCCTGCGCATCGAGCCCGTCTTCTCCTTCGGGCTGCTGCTCTTCCTCTTCCTGCTCGGCGTACGGCTCTACCGGGCCGGGGCCTTCGGCGCCGACGGGCGCGGCCGGCGGATCCGCGGCCGGCTGGCGGCCTGGGGGCTCGGCCTCGGCCTGCCGCTGAACGCCGCCGCGGCCCTCGGCGGCGACGCGTACTTCCTCCTCGGCCGGTACGCCGCGGCCCCGCTGGTGGCCCTCGGCTACCTCGGACTGATCGGCTGGGCCCTGGACCGGATGCGTACACCGGGGCCGGTGGTCGCGGGGCTGGGCTCGGTCGGCCGGACCGCCCTGTCCTGCTACGTGCTCCAGAACCTGCTCTGCATGCTGGCCTGCTACGGGATCGGGCTGGGCCTGGCGGAGCGGTTCGCGGACAGCGGGCCGTGGTGGGTGATGGGGCTGTGGGCCGCGGTCTGCGCCCTGCTGACGGCGGGTTCGGTGCTGTGGCTCCGGAAGTTCACGAACGGTCCATTGGAATCCGTACAGAAGCGACTGATCGGACGCCCAAGGTTGCAGAACGGTCAAGAATGACCACCCGGGCGAAACATCGGGGAACCGGGAAGCGTCTCCTGTCTAAGGGCCTCTGCCGGTTTCGGTACTGACAGACCCTCACCACACACTTCCACTGGATCGCCGTGGGCCCCGGTCCGACCGCGGGCCCACCTACTCGGGGACGACTTTTGATACAGAGCCTCACGCGTGTGCGCAGAGCCGCTGCCGTCACGATCACCGCCGGTGCCATCGCGGCCGGCACGGTGCTGGCGACGCCCGCCCAGGCCGCCGCACCGACCGTGACCGCCTCCGGCGCGTTCATGCTCAACAACGCTACGGGCGCCACCCTCTTCAGCAAGGCCGCGGACACCAGGCGCCCGATGGCCAGCACGACGAAGATCATGACGGCGCTCGTGGTGCTCACCACGCCCGGCGTGAACCTGAACAGCAAGATCACGGTCAAGCAGGCCTACCCGGACTACGTCCGCTCCGTGTACGGCAGCACCGCGGGCCTGATCGTCGGGGACACCCTGACCGTCGACGGGATGCTCAAGGCCCTGCTGGCGCCCTCCGGCTGCGACGCGGCCGTCGCGCTCGCCGACAAGTTCGGCAAGGGCACCACCTTCACCGCCCGCAAGGCCAACTTCGTCGCGCAGATGAACGCCAAGGCCAAGGCGCTCAAGCTGACGAACACCAACTTCGACTCCTTCGACGGGAACTCGCCGACGAAGAAGAACTGGACCACCCCGCGCGACCTGGCCAAGCTCACCCAGTACACGCTGAAGAACAAGACCTTCGCGGCCATCGTGAAGACCGCGTACTCGAAGTCCACGGCGACCGCCCCCAACGGCCGCCCGCGCTACTACACCTTCAAGAACTCCAACAACCTGATCCGCGCGAAGACCGACGGCGGATACGCCTACCCGGGCGCGATCGGCGTCAAGACCGGCACCAACACCCCCGCGGGCCCGTGCCTGGTCTTCGCCGCCACCCGCAACGGCAAGACCGTGATCGGCGTGCTCCTGAACGACCAGAACCGCTACACGGACTCGATAAAGCTCATGAACTGGTCGCTCGGTACGGCCTACAAGGCCCCGATGAACTCCGTCCCGGACGTTCTCGACTGACCTGACCCGACCGGGCCCGAGCCCGTACGGCCCGGGGGGCCGGCAGCGCACCCGCGCCGCCGGCCCCTCTGTCATGTCCGACCGGACCGCTACGCCGTCCCCTCGGCCTCCGCCAGCAGATCCGCCAGGTACTCCGGCAGGGCGCCCGGCAGGGCCGCCGGGTCGAGGGAGCGCAGCGGGGCCGCCGAATCCCGGTCCACGTAGGCCGCCAGCTGGAGGAGGGCGTGCAGCTGGGACTCCAGCGCATCCGGATCCGTCTCCCGCGCCGCCGCCTCGGACAGGGCGAGGACCAGTCGCCGGCCCTGCTCCCCCGAGTGCCGGCCGGGCCGGTCCGCGGCCTCGTCCGCCGCCCGCTCCCGCATCCGGGGCTGCTCCGCCCCCAGGCCCCGTACCAGGCCGTCCACCCGCCGCACCGCCACCGCCGCCACCACCGTCCCCGCACCACCGAGCCGTCAGGGTCGAACATACGGTCAGCCGCGGGCGCGGCGAACAGTTCCGGCCGCGGTTGCCGGGGGCGCCGCGGCCGGAAGAACCCGAACGGGCCCCCGCCGGTCGGCAGGGGCCCGTTCGGACTGCTCGCGCGCGCTCGCGCGGCCGCTACGCCCAGGTGATCAGGCGCTTGGGCTGCTCCAGCACCGCCGCGATGTCCGCGAGGAACCGGGAGCCGAGCTCGCCGTCGATCAGGCGGTGGTCGAAGGACAGCGCCAGCGTGGTGACCTGGCGGACCTTGACCTTGCCCTTGTGCACCCAGGGCTGCTCCCGGATGGCGCCGACCGCGAGGATCGCGGACTCGCCCGGGTTCAGGATCGGGGTGCCGGTGTCCACGCCGAACACGCCGACGTTGGTGATCGTGAGCGTGCCGCCCGACATGTCCGCCGGGGAGGTCCTGCCCTCGCGGGCCGTGGCGACCAGCGCGGACAGGGCCTCCGAGAGCTCCGGCAGGGTCTTGGCCTGGGCGTCCTTGATGTTCGGGACGATCAGGCCGCGCGGGGTGGCCGCCGCGATGCCCAGGTTCACGTAGTGCTTGAGCACGATCTCCTGGTTCGCCTCGTCCCAGGCCGCGTTGACGTCCGGGTTGCGGCGGACCGCGACGAGCACGGCCTTCGCGATGAGCAGCAGCGGGTTGATCCGCAGCCCGCCGAGGTCCGGGTCCGCCTTGAGGTCCGCGACCATCTTCATCGTGCGCGTGATGTCGAAGGTGATGAACTCCGTCACGTGCGGGGCGGTGAAGGCCGAGCCGACCATCGCCTGTGCGGTCATCTTCCGCACGCCCTTGACCGGGATCCGGGTCTCGCGGGCACCGGGCTCCGCGAGGGCGGCCGGGGCCGCCGCCGGGGCGGCCTGCGCCTGCGGTACGGCAGCGCCTGCCGGGACCTGGGCGGGGGCCGGGGCGGCCGCGGGGGCCTGGGCCGGCGCGGCGGCCGCGTGCACGTCCTCGCGGGTGATGATCCCGCCGGGGCCGGTCGGGACCACCGCGGCGAGGTCGATCCCGAGGTCCTTGGCCAGTTTGCGGACCGGGGGCTTGGCGAGCGGGCGCTCGCCGCCGTGCCCGTTCAGGCCGTTCTGGCCGCCGGCGGCAGCCGGGGCGGGCTCGAACACCGGGGCCGCGGGGGCGGGCACGGTGGCCGCCGGGGCGGACCCGGCCGGGGCTGCGGCGGCCTTGCGGGGCCGGCGCTTGGTCGAGCCCTGCGAGACCCCGTAGCCCACCAGGACCGGCTGGCGGCCCTCGGGGGCGGGCTCCTCGGCCTCGGGGGCCGCGGCGGCGGCCGGGACCTCCGCGGGAGCGGCAGCGCCCCCGTCACCGGTCTCGACCGCGATGATCACCTGGCCCACGTCGACCGTGGTGCCCTCCGGGAAGCGCAGCTCGGCCACGACCCCGTCGAAGGGGATCGGCAGCTCGACGGCCGCCTTCGCGGTCTCGACCTCGCACACGACCTGCCCGTCGGTGACCGTGTCACCCGGCTGGACGTACCACTTGAGGATCTCGGCCTCGGTGAGCCCCTCGCCCACGTCGGGCATCTTGAACTCGCGCAGAGTCGTCGTCATCGTCGTCATCGCCCCTCTCCTCAGTACGCCAGCGAGCGGTCGACGGCGTCGAGCACCCGGTCCAGGCCGGGCAGGTACTCGTCTTCCAGGCGGGCGGGCGGATACGGGGAGTGGAAGCCGCCGACGCGCAGCACCGGGGCCTCCAGGTGGTAGAAGCAGCGCTCCGTGATCCGGGCGGCGATCTCCGAGCCCGTACCCAGGAACACCGGGGCCTCGTGGACCACGACGAGCCGGCGGGTCCGCTCCACGGAGGCCTGGATGGCGTCGAAGTCGATGGGGGACATCGAGCGCAGGTCCAGGACCTCGACCGACTTGCCCTCCTCGGCGGCGGCCGCGGCGGCCTCCAGGCAGACCTTCACCATCGGGCCGTACGCGGCCAGGGTGAGGTCCGAACCCTCGCGCACCACGCGGGACTTGTGGAGCTCGCCGGGGATCGCCTCGACGTCCACCTCGCCCTTGTCCCAGTAGCGGCGCTTCGGCTCGAAGAAGATCACCGGGTCGTCGCTCTGGATGGCCTGCTGGAGCATCCAGTACGCGTCGGACGGGTTCGAGGGGGAGACCACCTTCAGGCCCGCCACGTGCGCGAACAGCGCCTCGGGGGACTCGGAGTGGTGCTCGACCGCGCCGATGGCACCGCCGTACGGGATGCGCACGACGACCGGCATCTTGACCTTGCCCAGCGCGCGGGCGTGCATCTTCGCCAGCTGCGTGACGATCTGGTCGTACGCGGGGAAGACGAACCCGTCGAACTGGATCTCCACGACCGGCCGGTAGCCGCGCAGGGCCAGGCCGATGGCGGTGCCGACGATGCCGGACTCGGCGAGCGGGGTGTCGATGACCCGCTCCTCGCCGAAGTCCTTCTGGAGACCGTCGGTGATGCGGAAGACGCCGCCGAGCTTGCCGACGTCCTCGCCCATGATCAGGACCTTGGGGTCCGAGTCGAGGGCCTTGCGCAGCGATTCGTTGAGCGCCTTCGCGATCGACATCTTTTCGATGGCCATGGTCAGTTGCCCTCCTCGAAGGACGCGAGGTAGGCGGCGAACTGGGCGCGCTCCTCGTCGACGAGCGCGTGCCCGTCCGCGTAGACGTTCTCGAAGATCGCCATGGTGTCGGGGTCGGGCATGGTGCGCACGGCCTCGCGGACCCGCTTGCCGAGGGTCTCGCTCTCGGCCTCCAGCTCCTCGAAGAAGGCCTCGTCGGCCGCGCCGGAGGCCAGCAGGTGGGCCCTGAGGCGCAGGATCGGGTCCTTGGCCTCCCAGGCGGCGCGCTCCTCGTCCCGGCGGTACTTCGTCGGGTCGTCGGAGGTGGTGTGGGCGCCCATGCGGTACGTGAAGGCCTCGACCAGGGTCGGGCCCTCGCCGTTGCGGGCCCGCTCCAGGGCCCAGCGGGTCACGGCCAGGCAGGCCAGGACGTCGTTGCCGTCCACGCGGATGCCCGGGAAGCCGAAGCCGGAGGCGCGCTGGTAGAGCGGGACGCGGGTCTGGCGCTCGGTGGGCTCGGAGATCGCCCACTGGTTGTTCTGGCAGAAGAACACCACGGGGGCGTTGTAGACGGCCGAGAAGGTGAAGGCCTCGTTGACGTCGCCCTGGCTGGAGGCGCCGTCGCCGAAGTAGGCGATCACGGCGGAGTCGGCGCCGTCCTTGGTGATGCCCATCGCGTAGCCGGTCGCGTGCAGGGTCTGCGAGCCGATGACGATGGTGTACAGGTGGAAGTTGTTGCCGTTGGGGTCCCAGCCTCCGTGGTTCACCCCGCGGAACATGCCGAGCAGGTTGGCCGGGTCCACCCCGCGGCACCAGGCGACGCCGTGCTCGCGGTAGGTCGGGAAGACGTAGTCGTCGTCGCGCAGGGCGCGGCCGGAGCCGATCTGCGCGGCCTCCTGGCCGAGCAGCGAGGCCCACAGGCCCAGCTCGCCCTGGCGCTGCAGGGAGGTGGCCTCGGCGTCGAAGCGCCGGGTCAGGACCATGTCGCGGTACAGCCCGCGCAGGTCGTCGGCGGTGATGTCGGCGACGTAGGGGGCGAACTCCGAGGACATGGCGTCCTCGACCCGCTCCCCTTCGGGCGTCAGCAGCTGTACGAGCTGGGGCTCTGCACTCTGGGCGGCAGCGGCGGTCTTGCGGGCTCCCGCGCCCGCCGTCCGCTTGGTGCCGCTGCTGCGGCGCGGCTTGCGCGCGGCAGTGCTCTCCACGGTCACGTGTGCTCCTCCGTCGGTCCGGCACCCGGGGTCGTCCGGGGACCAGTGCGGCTCGCCCGGTCCTTGCGCTCGCACGGGGTGGGTGCGATTCGGCGGGATCCAGGCGTGACAGTCGCCCCGGCGAGTGCCCTGCGCAATCACGTTACCCAGTGCTCCGCATAACTGCGAAACCCCACCTGACCTGCGTTTTTGCTTGGATTTCCAAGTAAATTCGCCGGAGCTGGAACAACCACTGGTCACAGCCTTGCAGGGGGCCGGAACAACGGCACGTTATCCCGGGTAACTGCGGCAGGGAAGGGGTGAGTATGTGAAACTGACCTTGTGCGCGAAGATGGAAAAATCACGGTATTCCTCCTTGACGACCACGAAGTGGTGCGTCGGGGCGTCTATGAGCTCCTCTCCAGCGAATCGGACATCGAAGTGGTCGGCGAGGCGGGTACCGCGGCCGACGCACTGGTGCGGATTCCGGCCACCCGTCCCGACGTGGCGGTCCTGGACGTCCGGCTGCCCGACGGCAGCGGCGTGGAGGTCTGCCGGGAGGTCCGCTCCCAGAACGAGGACATCAAGTGCCTGATGCTGACGTCCTTCGCGGACGACGAGGCGCTGTTCGACGCGATCATGGCCGGCGCCTCGGGGTACGTGCTGAAGGCGATCCGCGGAAACGAGCTGCTCAACGCGGTGCGGGACGTGGCCGCGGGGAAGTCCCTCCTGGACCCGGTGGCCACCGCGCGGGTGCTGGAGCGGCTGCGCGACGGCAAGAACGGCAAGGGTGACGACCGGCTCGCGAACCTGACCGACCAGGAGCGGAAGATCCTCGACCTGATCGGCGAGGGCCTGACCAACCGGGTGATCGGCGAGCGGCTGCACCTGGCCGAAAAGACGATCAAGAACTACGTCTCCAGCCTGCTCTCGAAGCTCGGAATGGAGCGCCGGTCGCAGGCGGCCGCGTACGTGGCCCGGCTCCAGGCCGAGAAGCGCTGAAGCACTGAAGCACTGAAGCGTAGAAGCGTTGATTCCACGCTTATGTCGGTTTAATTCGGGACCAACGTCCTCGATCATGAGGGCGGGGTCCTCTTTCCGGCACGGTGTCGGCACCCGGACAGTGGACCCATGTCGCCTGACGAACTCCACGCCATCGAGCTGCTGCGCACGGTGCCCTACGGCCGCGTGGCCACCAGCATGCGTGCGCTGCCCTTCATCGCCGCCGCCCGGCACGTGGTCGTGGGCGGCAGGGTGGTGCTGCGGATGCACGCCGGCTTCGGGTACCACCAGGCGTGCAGCGGCAGCGTGGTCGCGTACGGCGCGGACAACTTCAACACCGGGGACCGCCGGCTGTGGTCCGTACAGTTCACCGGTACGGCCGAGATCGTGGAGCCGACCACGGCGGAGCTGGAGCTCTTCGGACCGGGCCCGCACTACGTGGACGACGAGCTCTTCGAGCCCGTCTACATGCGGATCGACCCCCAGTTCGTGACCGTCCACACCCTGGCCGGCAACGTGGAGCGGCAGTTCCAGCACGTGCTGTGAGGCCCGGGCTCCGGGCCCGGGCTCCGGGCCCGGGCTCCGTGGACCCGCTGAGATCGGGAAGAGACGTCCTAGCCGTTGCCGCGCTGGCTCTGGCCCTCGCCGTCGCCGCCCGCCGTTTCGCCGCCCGGGTCCGGGTCGGTGGTCGGGGGCTCCTGGGTGGGCTCCTGCGTCGGCTCCTCGGTGGGCTCCTGCGTGGGCTCCACGGTCTTCGTGGGCTCCTGCGTCGGCTCCTCGGTGTGCGTGGGCTCCTGCGTCGGGGTGACCGGCTTGGTCCAGGTGGGCCGGGTCGTGGGCTCCCGGGTCCAGTCGCCCCGCGTCGGATCGGTCTCCTCGCGGGTCTTCGAGGACTTCTCCGGCTCCGGGGCCTCCTTCGACGGGCTCTTCGAACCGGTGACGCCGGGGCTCTTGGCCGGGCCCTCGGAGGGGCTGCCGCCCCCGCCGGCCTTCGTGACCGCGTAGACCACGCCCACCGTGACCGCGAGGACCGCGAGCACCGCGAAGAGGACCATCTTCCAGCGGCCGCCGCCCTCGCCCCGGCCGCCGCCGGAGCCGTACCCGCCGGTGCCGCCGTCGTTGTACCCGCCGCCGCCGGGGAAGGCCGAGCCGTCGTCGGGGTTCAGCGGGGGCACCATCGGCTGGCCGAACTGGCTGGTGGTGCCGTGCGAGGGGTAGTGCTGCTGGGGGCCGGGGCCGCCGACGGGGTTCATGGCGGTGGTGGGCGCGTGCCCGCCGCCCTGGCCGTGCGGCAGCGCCATGGTGACCGGGCCGGTGTTCCACGTACCGGTGTGGGGCCCCTGCTCCTGGAGCATCTGGAGCGCGTACTGGACCAGCCCGCGCATCTCCTCGGCGCTCTGGAAGCGGTCGTCCGGGTCCTTGGCGAGCGAGCGCATCACCAGGCCGTCGAGCTCCGCGGGGACGCCGTGCGCGATCTGGGAGGGCGGCACCGGCGCGTCCTGGACGTGCTGGTAGACCACCGAGAGCGGGGTCTCCCCGGTGAACGGGGGCCGCAGCGCGAGCAGTTCGTACAGCAGGCAGCCCGTGGCGTACAGGTCGCTGCGGTGGTCCACGGCCTTGCCGAGGGCCTGCTCCGGGGAGAGGTACTGCGGGGTGCCCATGACCATGCCGGTCTGCGTCATCGTCGACTGGGCGCCGTGCAGGGCGCGGGCGATGCCGAAGTCCATCACCTTCACGGCACCCGTGTTGGTGATGATGACGTTCGCGGGCTTGATGTCGCGGTGCACGATGCCGTGCTGGTGCGAGTACGCGAGGGCTTCGAGCACCCCGGAGACGATGATCAGGGCCTGGTCGGGCCCGGGCGCCTCGGCGCTGATCAACAGGTCCCGGATCGTACGGCCTTCAACCAGCTCCATGACGATATAGGGGACGACGTTCGCGCCGACCCGGTCCTCGCCCGAGTCGTACACGGCCACGACCGCATGGTGGTTGAGCCCCGCGACCGACTGCGCCTCGCGCGTGAAGCGGGCCTTGGACACCGGGTCCTCGGCCAGGTCCGCGCGCAGCAGCTTCACGGCGACCGTGCGGCCGAGCCGTACGTCCTCCGCCGCGAAGACCTCGGCCATGCCGCCGCGGCCGAGGCGGTGGGTGAGCCGGTAGCGGCCGTCTCCGACGAGCCCGCCCGCTCCGAACTGCTCGGGGACGTCAGACATCCCGGCGCCGTTTCCGTCGGGTTCGGGTGCCATCGGTCCTCGCCGTCGTTTCTGGCCGCGTCCGGTGGCGGATGCGGTCTTGTGTGCAGAGTGCTCCGGTGAACGCTACAGCCTCCCGGCCCCCGACCGGTCAGGGATAAGAGCCCCGCGGA
Organism: Streptomyces sp. NPDC038213; assembly: GCF_055600495.1. Classification (NCBI taxonomy): domain Bacteria; kingdom Bacillati; phylum Actinomycetota; class Actinomycetes; order Kitasatosporales; family Streptomycetaceae; genus Streptomyces; species Streptomyces sp. NPDC038213. Next base: position 275,032 of record NZ_JBVJYM010000005.1, on the reverse strand, counting down.
CGCCCTGTAGACGGCCCGTCGACGCCGCGTCGACGCACCGTCGACCGACTGTTAACACCCGGTCCGCAGGTGGTCACGGAACGGGAACCCCGGCTTGACGTGTGCTTGCCCTCCGGCAGACTGGGCCGCGTCATACGGACCGGCAGGTCCCGCAGCAGCGCCCGAGGGGAAGCACAGTCATGAGCCAGGACGGCACTCAGGGCCGGTACGCAGGCGGTTCCCTGGCCCGTGGCCGTTACCAGCTACGGGACTTGCTGGGCGAGGGCGGCATGGCCTCGGTGTACCTCGCCTACGACGCCTCGCTCGACCGGCAGGTCGCCATCAAGACCATGCACACCGAGCTGGGGCGCGAGCAGTCCTTCCGCGAGCGCTTCCGGCGCGAGGCCCAAGCTGTTGCCAAACTGTCGCACACGAACATCGTGTCGGTCTTCGACACCGGCGAGGACACCGTCTCGCTGGGTGGGACGCAGGCCGACGGCGGCGCCCCGATGCCGTACATCGTCATGGAGTACGTCGAGGGCCGGCCGCTCGGCTCGGTGCTCCAGGCGGACATCGCGCAGTACGGCGCCATGCCCGCGGACCGGGCGCTGAAGGTCACCTCGGACGTGCTGGCGGCGCTGGAGGCCAGCCACGAGATGGGCCTGGTCCACCGCGACATCAAGCCGGGCAACGTGATGATCACCAAGCGCGGGCTGGTCAAGGTGATGGACTTCGGCATCGCCCGTGCGATGCAGTCCGGGGTCACCTCGATGACCCAGACGGGCATGGTCGTCGGCACCCCGCAGTACCTCTCCCCGGAGCAGGCCCTCGGCCGCGGGGTGGACGCGCGCTCCGACCTGTACTCGGTCGGCATCATGCTCTTCCAGCTGCTGACCGGGCGGCTGCCCTTCGAGGCGGACTCCCCGCTGGCCATCGCGTACGCGCACGTACAGGAGGAGCCGGTCGCGCCCTCCTCCGTGAACCGGTCGGTGACCGCCGCCATGGACGCGCTGGTGGCGCGGGCGCTGAAGAAGAACCCCAACGAGCGCTTCCCCACGGCCGCGGCCATGCGCGACGCCTGCGACCGCGTGCTGGCGGCCGGGCAGACCGGGGCGCCGGTGATCGTGCCGGGCGGGGGCCCGCGCAACAGCGGGGCCGGGGTCGGCTCCACGGTCTTCCCGCCGGTGGACGCCTCCCTCCAGGCCCCGCCGCCGCAGTCCGTCCAGCAGCCGTACCAGTCGTACGCCGCCCCGCACACCCCGCACCCCGCCCCGCACCAGCCGGTGCCGCAGGCCCCGCCGTCGGGCGGGTACGCGTACCCGCCGCAGCCGGCCCCGTCCCCGTACGCCGCGCCGCACGCGCCGGTGCCGCAGCAGTCCCAGACCCCGCCGCCGTACTCGCTCTCCCCGCAGGCCCCGGCCGCGGGCGGCGGCGGGCGCCGGCGCGGTACGGGGACGGTGGTGCTCGCGTCGGTGGTCGGCGTGGCCGCGGTCGCCGGGCTGGTGTACGCGCTGAAGATGACCGGCGGCGACGAGGACCCGCAGGGCCCGGGCGGCGGCTCGAGCGCGAGCCAGTCCGCGAAGCCCGGCCACAAGGGCCCGGACCGGACCCGGACCATCGACGTGGACGACTGCAAGAACCCGCAGGAGGCCTACAACGACCCGGACAAGGTCAAGGCCCCGGGCTTCCGCTACAAGGACATCATCTCGGTGAAGGCCTGCCTCCAGGCCGCGGGCTGGACGGTGAAGGAGACCCCGCGCAACGAGGCCGTCTGGGGCGAGGGCACGGTCCTGGAACAGTTTCCCGAGGCGGGCGAGGACATCGACCCGAAGGACACCCAGTTCACCCTGCACGTCTCCACGGGCGACCCGGAGTAGGCCACTCCGGCCGCGCGGGGTTCCCTCCGGACGAACTCTGGGGTTCGAGCCCACCGGGCCCGGAGCGAAATCCAGCCCGCACGGCGACTGAGCGCACCGGGCCGGAGCGAAATCCAGCCCGCGCGGCGTTTGAGCGCGCCGGGCGCGGAGCGCACGGAACCGGGTCCGGGGCGGAGCCCCGACAACCAGCCCCGCCGGCGCTTGAGGCGCGGGGGCCGGGGCGGCGCCCCGGTTTCGCGAAGGGGCGGGTGGGGGAGCAACCCCCGCCACCCACCCGGGTGTCCAAGATGCCGGATTTGCCGCGCCATGTGAACCTGGCCCTGACATCTCCGCGATCCGACCCGCCCGGGACGGGAGGGGCCCCCGTGCACCAACGCTTCCGCGCGCTCCAATGGACCGCCGGGGCCGCCCTGGCGGCCGGACTGCTGCTCCCCGCCGCCCCCACACCCGCCCGCGCCCACGGGCCCGCCCCCGCGGCCCTCACCTCCCCCGCCACCGAGGCGGCGGAGGAGCTCGCCGGAACCCCCGCCGGCGCCGGCCGGGAACGCCCCGGCCGCCCGGCGGCCGAGTACGTCGTCCCGGCCGGCCCCGCCCCCGCCCGGGACGCCGCCCCCGCCCTCCGCCCCGCCCCCCGCACGCCCCCGCGCGAGGAGCCCCCGCAGGCCGACCCCAGCCCGCCCCCACTCGTCTCCGCCCTCGACGGCCGCCCGAACTCCCGCGCCGCGAACCTCGCCGAACACGTCCTCCCGCTCGGCGCCGGCGTGGCCCTCGTCGGCCTCGGCCTCGGCTTCCTGGGCATGCGGCTGCGCCGGTGACACCCCCGTGCCCACCGGTCCGCACCCCTCCTGAGCTGGCCCTTCCCCGCACCCCCCGCCCGACCCCGACCGCTTGCATCCGGCAGCATACTCGGTATACATACTCAGTATGTCGATCCGCCACGGACTCCTCGCCCTCCTGGAGCGCGGACCCCGGTACGGCTCCCAGCTGCGTACCGAATTCGAATCCCGCACCGGCGCCACCTGGCCCCTGAACGTCGGGCAGGTCTACACGACCCTGTCCCGGCTGGAACGCGACGGGCTCGTCCTCCCCGACGGGACGGACGGGGCCGGCCACACCCTGTACGCCATCACCGACGCCGGCCGCACCGAGCTGCACGAGTGGTACGAGCGGCCGGTGGACCGCACCAACCCGCCGCGCGACGAGCTCTCCATCAAGCTCGCCATGGCCGTCGGCGCCCCCGGCGTGGACATCCGCGCCGTCATCCAGGCCCAGCGCTCCGCGACCATCCGTGCCATGCAGGACTACACCCGGCTCAAGGCCCAGGCCCTGACCGCCGTCGAGAGCGGGTCGGCCGGCGAGCGCGACGACGTGGCCTGGCTGCTCGTACTCGAACAGCTGATCTTCCAGACCGAGGCCGAGGCCCGCTGGCTGGACCACTCCGAATCCCGGCTGGTCCGGCTCTCCGTCCTGGCCGAACGGGAAGCCCCGACCGCGCCGCCACCGGCCGCACCCGGCGGCGGCGCCGCCACCGACCGCACACCGACCGCACCGGTCCGGCCCGCGCGCACCCGCCGCGGCTGACGCCCGTCCCAGGGGGGACCTCATGCACGATCCGCAGCACGCGCCCGCGCCCGTACTGGAGCTGCGCGGGCTCACCCGCGTCCACGGCAGCGGCGCCACCGAGGTGCACGCCCTGCGCGGCATCGACCTCGCGGTGTACCCCGGCGAACTCGTCGCCGTCATGGGCCCGTCCGGCTCCGGAAAGTCCACGCTGCTGACCCTCGCCGGGGGCCTCGACTCCCCCTCCGGGGGCCAGGTCCTCGTGGAGGGCACCGACATCACCGGCGCCTCGCCGAAGCAGCTGGCCGCCCTGCGCCGCCGCTCCATCGGCTACGTCTTCCAGGACTACAACCTCATACCGGCCCTGACCGCCGCCGAGAACGTGGCCCTGCCGCGCGAGCTCGACGGGGTCCCGGCCCGCCGGGCCCGCACCTCGGCCCTGAAGGCCCTGGCCGCCATGGGCCTGTCCGAGCTCGCCGACCGCTTCCCCGACGAGATGTCCGGCGGCCAGCAGCAGCGCGTGGCCATCGCCCGCGCCCTGGTCGGCGACCGCCGCCTCGTCCTGGCCGACGAGCCCACCGGAGCGCTCGACTCCGAGACCGGGGAGTCGGTGCTCGCCCTGCTGCGGGCCCGCTGCGACGCCGGCGCCGCCGGGGTCCTCGTCACCCACGAGCCCCGCTTCGCGGCCTGGGCGGACCGGGTGGTCTTCCTGCGCGACGGCCGCGTCGTCGACGAGACCCTGCGCACCGGCGCGGACTCCCTCCTCACCGGACGGGCGTGAGCGTGAACTCCCGGTACCACTCCTGGGTCGCGGCCCTGCGCATAGCCCGCCGCGACGCCCTCCGCGCCAAGGGCCGCAGCGCCCTGGTCCTCGCCATGATCGCGCTGCCCATCGTGGGCGTCAGCGCCGCGGACCTGACCCTGCGCAGCGCCCAGCTCTCCCCCGGCCAGAAGCTGGACCGCACCCTCGGCGCGGCCGACGCCCGGCTGACCGACCCCGGCCTGGCCGGGGCCGCGGTCTACCAGTCCCCCGGCGGCGACGACTACGCCCCGGTGGGCGGGTACGGGGAGCGCTGGGCCCCCCGGCCCGCGTCGGAGGCCGCCGTCGCCTCCGTGGCCCCCGCCGGGGCCCGGCTGCTGAAGGACGTGCAGGGCACGGCCAAGGTCCGCACCCGGCACGGGCTGCTCCAGGTCGCCGTCCGCGAGCTGGACCCCGCGGACCCCCTGGCCGAGGGGCTGATGACCCTCGACCGCGGCCGCTTCCCGCAGAAGGCGGGCGAGGTCGCGGCCACCACCCACTTCCTGGAGGCCTCCGGGCTGTACGTGGGCTCGAAGGTGGTCCCGCGCGGGCTGGAGCGCCCGTACGTGATCACCGGCGCGTACGAGCTGCCGGACGACCTGAAGGGCGATGTGCTGCTCGCCCCGCCGGGCAGCTTCCTGGCCCCGCTCGGCGCGGCGCAGGCCCGCAACGGGCTCTCCGCCGTGGACTCGTCCACCACCTGGCTGGTGGGCCTCGGCGGTCGGGGCGCGGGCGCCGGCCGCGGCGAAGGTTTCACGTGGAACATGGTCAAGGCGGCCAACGCCAAGGGGGTCGTGGTGACCTCACGGGCCGTCACGCTGGACCCCCCGCCCGAATCCGACGTACCGCTGTACCGGCAGGAGTCCCGCGGGTACGACACGGGCATGGCCGACCACGCCGCCGAGCTGGCCTCCGCGGCCACGGTCGTCGGCCTGGCCCTCCTGGAGATCTGCCTGCTCGCCGGGCCCGCCTTCGCCGTGGGCGCCCGGCGCTCGCGCCGCCAGCTGGGCCTGGTCGGGGCCAACGGCGGCGACCGGCGGCACATCCGCGCCATCGTCCTCGCGGGCGGCCTGGTGATCGGCGCCGCCGCGGCCCTGGTCGGGACCGCGCTGGGCACCGCCCTGACCCTGGGGCTGCGTCCGGTGCTGGAGGCCCAACTGGGTTCCCGGTTCGGCAGCTTCGACGTACGGCCCCTGGAGCTGCTCGGGATCGCGCTGGTGGCCGTCATCACCGGTCTGCTGGCCGCCATGGTCCCGGCCGTGACCGCCTCCCGGCAGACCGTGCTGGCCTCGCTCACGGGTCGGCGCGGGGTGCGCCGGGCCAACCGGGTGCTGCCCGTGATCGGCCTCCTCGCCGTGGCGGGCGGCACCGCGATCGCCCTGCTCGGCACGGTCACCGGACTCGGGTTCACGGTGGTGGCCGCGGGCAGCGGGCTGGCCGAACTGGGCCTGGTCGCCCTGACCCCCGCGCTCGTCGGGCTGTTCGGCCGGCTCGGCTCGCTGCTGCCGCTGTCCCCCCGGATCGCGCTGCGCGACGCGGTGCGCAACAGGGGGCGTACGGCCCCGGCGGTGGCGGCCGTGCTGGCCGCCGTGGCCGGCACGGTCGCGGTGGCCACGTACGAGGCGGGCCAGGACGCGCAGTACCGGCACGAGTACCGGGCCCAGCTGCCCGAGGGCACCGGGCGGGTGCTGACGGCGGACGCGGGCGGCTTCCGCGAGATGCCGGCCGTGCGCGCGGCCCTGAGCCGGGAGTTCCCCGTGGAGGTGCGGGCCGATGTGGACCGGGTGGTCGTGGGCCGCCCCGACTGCGACCGGTACGGCGTCGTGCAGGGCTGCGGGCAGGTCCAGCCGGTCATCCCCGAGGGCCAGGAGTGCCCGCTGTGGGACGACCCGGAGCACGGGCCGGAGGTCTTCAGCCCCGAGGAGCGCCGCAAGCTCGGCAAGGACTGGCGCTGCGCGTCCGTGGACTTCTTCGCCGAGAACGAGACCGTCGTCGCCGACGAGAAGCTGATGACCGCCCTGGCGGTCCGGGACGGCGCCGCGGCCCGGGCCCTGGCCTCGGGCACGGCGGTCTCCTTCGACCGGCGGTACGTGAAGGACGGGAAGGTGACCCTGGTGGTGGTCACCGACCGGGAGAAGGCCGAGCGGGCCCAGGAGCAGCGCAAGGAGCTGCCGGGCGAGCGGAAGGCCTTCCCCGTGCACTTCTCCGCGGGCAGCACGGCGTACGGCATCAAGCTGGTGCTGCCCCCGGCCGCGGTGAAGGCCGCCGGGCTGGCGACCGCGCCCCTGGGCTCGTACTACACGCTGGACGGGCCGCCGAGCGGGGAGCAGCGGCAGCGGCTCGACGGGGCCCTCGACACGATGGGCTCCGACGCCGAGGTGTACGTCGAGGACGGCTACGAGAGCTCCGGCAGCCTCATCCTGCTCGCCCTGACGGTCTTCGCCGGGGTGGTGACGGTCGGCGCGGCCGGGATCGCCACCGGTCTGGCGCAGGCCGACGCGGAGGCCGATCTGCGGACCCTGGCCGCCGTGGGCGCGCCGCCGGGGGTCCGCCGGGCCCTCAGCGGGCTCCAGTGCGGGCTGGTGGCCGCGATGGGCGTGGTCCTCGGCGCGGCGGCCGGAGTGGTGCCCGCCATCGGGCTGCGGCTGAACGAGCGCCGGCAGCAGATGGGCTGGTACGAGGAGGCCGTGGCGCAGGGCGCCGAGGCCGGGCTCAGCGTGCCGGTGGTCCCGGTGGTGGTCCCGTGGGCGACCCTCGGTGCGCTGCTGGTCCTCGTACCGCTGGGCGCCGGGCTGCTGGCGGCCCTGGTCACCAGGTCGAACGGGGCGCTGGCGCGGCGCGCGGCCGTCTGAGGCCGGGCGGGTCCCCGGGGGAGCGCGATCGGCTCCGCGCCCTCGGGGCTTCGTACCCCCGCGCAGGGTGGATCACGCCCGCGCGGGGGCACACCGTGTGGAGACGGAGGTGTGGGAGACAATGTCGGCATGGAGATGCCGAGGAGTGAACGGTCGCAGGACAGCCCCCCGCAGGTTCTGATCGTGGGCCAGGACGGGACGGCGGTCGGCGGCGCCGATGACGAGTCGCGCGAGGTCCCGGTGACGGAGATGGTCGAACAGCCCGCCAAGGTCATGCGCATCGGCAGCATGATCAAGCAGCTTCTGGAAGAAGTACGAGCGGCTCCCCTCGACGAGGCGAGCCGGGTCCGGCTCAAGGACATCCACGCCAGCTCGGTGAAGGAGCTGGAGGACGGGCTCGCCCCCGAGCTCGTCGAGGAACTGGAGCGGCTGTCGCTCCCCTTCACGGACGAGGCCATTCCGTCCGAGGCGGAACTGCGCATCGCGCAGGCCCAGTTGGTGGGCTGGCTGGAGGGCCTCTTCCACGGCATCCAGACGGCCCTGTTCGCGCAGCAGATGGCGGCGCGGGCCCAGCTGGAGCAGATGCGCCGGGCCCTGCCGCCCGGGGCCTCGCACGAGGATGAGGACGGGCAGCACGGCCCGGTCCGCTCGGGCCCGTACCTGTAGTACCGCCACAGCCCTGCGCCGGTCCGGCCCGCAGTCGCTGCTTTCGGGGCCCGCCCGGTGCGGGCCCCGAGGCGTGTCCGGGGCCGGTACGGGCCGGCTGCGGACTGCCGGGCCCGGCCTGCCGGGGGTGCACGAGAAGCCGCGACTTCGGCAGGTGCCGGTAAGGAAGGGGTAAGTGGGGCCTGGGAGAGGGCTGGTGCGACGCGCATACTCGGGGGCATGACCTTTGACGCGATCGTCCTGGCCGGCGGCGCGGCCAGGCGCCTCGGCGGGGCCGACAAACCCGGGCTGAGCGTCGGCGGGCGCGCCCTGCTCGACCGGGTGCTCGACGCCTGCCGGGAGGCCTCCGCCACGGTCGTCGTCGGCGGCCGCCGGGCCACCGCGCGGCCCGTCACCTGGGCCCGGGAACAGCCGCCCGGCGGCGGCCCGCTGGCCGCCCTGGACGCCGGACTGCGGTACTCCGGCGCGGACCGGGTGCTCGTCCTCTCCGCCGACCTGCCCTTCCTCGGCCCGGACACCGTGCGGACCCTGCTGGCCGGTCTGGGACCCGGTGCGCCCGGCGGGGCGGACGGACGGGCCGGCGGCGGGGCGGGCGCACCGGACGACGGCGGTCCCGAGGGGGTGCTCCTCGTCGACCCCGAGGGCCGCGACCAGCCGCTGGTGGCCGCCTACCGGGCCGAGCCGCTGCGCCGAGAACTGGCCCTGATCGCCACCGAGCACGGCACCCTGAGCGGACTGCCGCTGCGCCTGCTGACCGCCGAGCTGGACCTCGTACGGACCCCCGCCGCCGCGCCCCTGTCCGCGTTCGACTGCGACACCTGGGAGGATCTCGCGGCCGCCCGGGCACGCATCAGGGAGCATGGGAACGTGCTGGACGAATGGATCACCGCAGTCAAGACCGAGCTCGGCATCGACCTCGACGTCGACATCCCCGCCCTGCTCGACCTCGCCCGTGACGCCGCGCACGGCGTCGCCCGCCCCGCCGCCCCCCTGACGACCTTCCTCGTCGGGTACGCGGCCGGCCGGGGCGGCCTCAGCCTGGAGGAGGCCACCGCCCGGGCCGCCGCGCTGGCGAACCGCTGGGCCGCCGAATCGGGACCCGCCGCCTCCGGGCCCGGCACCGGATGACCCCCGGGGGCCGGACCGCCGGGGAAGCGGAGGAGAAGGGCGCGCCGGGCGGTGCAGCGGCCGGGGGCCCGGCCGGATCCGGGTCCGGCCGGGCCTCCGGGGTGGACTCCGCCGTGGAGGAGGCGCTCGCCCTGGTCAACCACGGTCTGCGGCCCGGCGCCCCGGCCGCGCAGAGCGGCCCCGCGACCGGCGGCGGCCGGCCGCGCGCCACCTCCTGGCCGGAGGCCCGCCGGACCGCCGCGCGCTGCGCCGGGCCCGTACCCGCCGCCCCCCGGCCGGTGCCCCTCGGCTCCGCCCTCGGGGAGGTGCTCGCCGCCCCGCTGGCCGCGCTCACCGACCTCCCCTCCTTCGACACCTCCGCCATGGACGGCTGGACCGTGGCGGGGCCCGGGCCCTGGGAGGTGCGGGAGGGCGGCGGCGCCCTCGCCGGCGGGGACCGGCCCGCGCCGCTGGCCGACGGGGAGGCCGTGCGCATCGCCACCGGCGCCCGCATCCCCGAGGGGGCCACCGCCGTACTCCGCAGCGAGCACGCCCGCACCGACGGGCAGCAGCGGCTTCACCCCGACCGCGAGGTGATCCCCGGCCAGGACATCCGGCCGCGCGGTCAGGAGTGCCGCTCGGGCGACCTGCTGCTGCCCGCGGGCACCCCCGTGACCCCCGCCGTGCTGGGACTGGCGGCCGCGGCCGGGTACGACGTACTGGAGACCCTGCCCCGGCCGCGGGCCGAGATCCTGGTGCTCGGGGACGAGCTGCTCTCCTCCGGGCTCCCGCACGACGGGCTGATCCGGGACGCCCTCGGTCCGATGCTCGGGCCCTGGCTGACCGCACTCGGCGCCGAGGTGACCGCCACCCGGCGGATCGGGGACGACGCCGAGGCCCTGTACCGGGCCGTCGTCGGCTCCACCGCGGACCTGGTCCTCACCACCGGCGGCACCGCCTCCGGCCCCGTGGACCACGTGCACCCCGTCCTGCACCGGGCCGGGGCCGAACTGCTCGTGGACGGGGTGGCCGTACGCCCCGGGCACCCCATGCTGCTCGCCCGGCTCGGGCCCGGACGGCACCTCGTCGGACTGCCCGGGAACCCGCTCGCGGCCGTCTCCGGTCTGCTCACCCTCGCCGAACCCCTGCTGCGCGTACGGGCCGGACTGACCCCCCGCCCGCGGTTCACGGCACCCGTGCGCGAGGATGTCCAAGGCCACCCGCACGACACCCGCCTGGTCCCGGTGGCCCTGCACGGCGAGTACGCCGTGCCGCTGCACTACAACGGGCCCGCGATGCTCCGCGGGATCGCCGCCTCGCACGCCCTGGCCGTCGTACCCCCCGAAGGGGCGCGGGCCGGGCGGGAGCTGGAGATCCTCGATCTGCCGTGGGCCCCGGGAGGATGTTTCACGTGAAACTGCCCGGCCACGACGCCATGGCCAGAACGGCCGACGAGAAACAGGCCTCACGCCGGGTCAAACTCCCGCGCAGGGAGGTCGAGAAGCCGATCCGGCAGGTCACCAAGCGGCTCCTGATGGCCCTGATGGTGCTGGTGACCACGGTCCTGCTCGTCTACGTGGACCGCGAGGGCTACCACGACAACGCCAACGACAGCGTCGACTTCCTCGACTGCGTCTACTACGCGACCGTGACCCTCTCCACCACGGGCTACGGCGACATCGTCCCGTACAGCGACACCGCGCGGCTCGTGAACGTCCTGCTGATCACCCCGCTGCGGGTGCTCTTCCTGATCATCCTGGTCGGCACCACCCTCGAAGTGCTCACCGAGCGGACCCGAGAGGAATGGCGGCTCAACCGCTGGAGGAACCAATTGCGTGACCACACCGTCGTCATCGGCTTCGGCACCAAGGGCCGCTCGGCACTCCAGACCCTGCTCGCGACGGGGCTGAAGAAGGAGTCCGTGGTCATCGTCGACCCCAGCGCGAAGGTGATCGAAGCGGCCAACGCCGAAGGGCTCACCGGAGTCGTCGGCGATGCCACCCGCTCCGACGTGCTGCTGCGCGCCGAGCTCCGGAAGGCCCGTCAGATCATCATCGCCACCCAGCGGGACGACACCGCCGTCCTGGTCACCCTGACCGCCCGCCAGATCAACCGCGGGGCGAAGATCGTGGCCGCGGTGCGCGAGGAGGAGAACGCCCCGCTGCTGCGCCAGTCCGGGGCGGACGCCGTCATCACCAGTGCGAGCGCGGCCGGCCGGCTCCTGGGCCTGTCCGTGCTCAGCCCCAGCGCGGGCACGGTGATGGAGGACCTGATCCAGCAGGGCAGCGGGCTCGACATGCTGGAGCGCCCGGTGACCCGGGCGGAGGCCGGCCGCAGCGTCCGCGAGACCGAGGACCTGGTGGTCAGCGTGCTGCGCGGGCACCGGCTGCTCCCGTACGACGATCCGCACGCGAGCCCGCTCCAGCTGACGGACCGTCTCATCGTGATCGTGCGCGCCGCCCCGGCCGCCGCGACCCTGGGCCCGCTGAACGAGTAGCCGCCGGGGGCTGGCGTACCCTCCGGCCATGTATGCGATCACGATCCCCCAGCCCGGCGGCCCCGAGGCCCTGGTGTGGGCCGAAGTACCCGATCCGGTACCCGGCGAGGGCGAGGTCCTCGTCGAGGTCGCGGCCAGCGCCGTGAACCGCGCCGACCTGCTCCAGCGGCAGGGGTTCTACGACCCGCCGCCGGGCACCTCCCCCTACCCGGGGCTGGAGTGCTCGGGCCGGATCGCGGCCCTCGGGCCGGGGGTCTCCGGCTGGTCCGTGGGCGACGAGGTGTGCGCCCTGCTCGTCGGCGGCGGGTACGCGCAGAAGGTGGCCGTACCGGCGGGCCAGCTGCTGCCCGTACCGGCCGGGACCGGCCTGGTCGAGGCGGCGGGCCTGCCCGAGACCGTCTGCACGGTCTGGTCGAACGTGTTCATGATCGGGAACCTGCGGCCCGGCGAGACCCTGCTCGTGCACGGCGGGGCCGGGGGCATCGGCACCACGGCCGTCCAACTCGGCAAGGCGGTCGGCGCCCGGGTCGCGGTCACCGCGGGCGGCAGGGAGAAGCTCGCCCGGTGCGCCGAACTGGGTGCGGACATCCTGATCGACTACCGCGAGCAGGACTTCGTCGAGGAGGTCCGGGCCGCCACCGGCGGGGCGGGCGCGGACGTCATCCTCGACGTCATCGGGGCCAAGTACCTGGAGCGCAACGTGCGCGCCCTGGCCTTCAACGGGCGGCTGGCCGTGATCGGACTCCAGGGCGGCCGCAAGGGCGAACTGGACCTGGCCGCGCTGATGGCGAAGCGGGCGGCGGTCACCGCCACCACCCTGCGGGCCCGGCCCGCGCAGGAGAAGGCGTCGATCGTCGCCGCCGTACGGGAGCACGTCTGGCCGCTGGTCGAGGCCGGGCGGGTGCGCCCCGTCGTGCACTCCTCCGTACCGCTGGCCGAGGCCGCCGAGGCGCACCGGACCGTGGAGTCCGGCGCGCACGTCGGCAAGGTGCTGCTCACGGCGTAGCGGGGAGGCGGTGTAGCGGGCAGTTCGGTGCGACGGGCAGGCGGTGCGGCGGGCAGGCGGTGCGGCGGGCAGGCGGTGCGGCGGTCTCCTCCCGGTGCTGCCGGGAGGGCGGCCCCGGCGGGCCGGTTCCCCCCTCCGGGAGGGGGGAACCGGCCCGTACCACCGGGCAGCGGACCGCCGCGGTCAGAGCGCGCGCAGCAGGACCGCCGGGGACTCCACGCAGTCGGCCACGTAGCGCAGGAAGCCGCCCGCCGTACCGCCGTCGCAGACCCGGTGGTCGAAGGTCAGCGACAGCTGGACCACCTGGCGGACCGCCAGCTCGCCCTGGTGCACCCAGGGCTTGGGCACGATCCGGCCCACGCCGAGCATGGCCGCCTCGGGGTGGTTGATGATCGGCGTGGAGCCGTCCACCCCGAACACGCCGTAGTTGTTCAGCGTGAAGGTGCCGCCGGTCAGGTCGGCCGGGGCCAGCCTGCCGCTGCGGGCCACCTCGGTCAGGCGGGCGAACTCGGCCGACAGGCCCTCCGCACTGAGGGTGTGCGCCTCGCGGACCACGGGAACCACGAGCCCGCGCTCCGTCTGGGCGGCGAAGCCCAGGTGGACCGAGGGGAGGCGGACGATCTCGTTCGCCTCCGTGTCCACCGTGGAGTTGAGCTCCGGGAAGCGGGCCAGCGCAGCCGTGCAGATCCGGGCCAGGAGGGCGAGGACGGAGACCTTCGGGCCGCCCGCGGCGTTCATCGCCGCCCGGGCCGCCATCAGCTCCGTCGCGTCCGCGTCCACCCAGCAGGTGGCGTCGGGGATCTCGCGGCGGCTGCGGGACAGCTTGTCCGCCACCGCTCCCCGCAGGCCCTTGAGCGGGATCCGCTCGCCGGAGAGCGACCGGGCGGGTCCGGCCGGGGCGGGGGCCGGGGCCGCGAGGGCCGCGAGCGCCCCCTCGACGTCGGCGCGCAGGATCAGCCCCTCGGGGCCGCTGCCGGACAGGGCGCGCAGGTCGATGCCGTTGTCCTTGGCCAGCTTGCGGACCAGGGGCGAGACCACCGCGACGGGTCCGGCCGGGGCAGCCGCCCGTACCGGTACGGGTGCCGGGGCGGCGGGCACGGGCGCCGCCGCAACCGCGGCAGGTGCCGCGGCCTCCGGGCGGATCCGGCGGCGGCGCGCCGGGCGGGAGTGGTCCGTGCCGTAGCCGACGAGCACGTTGCCCGAGCCCGTACCCGCGCCCTCCGGGGCCGCCGCGCCGTCCGCGGACTCCGCCGGCAGCGTGGCCGCGCCCACGGCGACCGTGATCAGCGGGGCGCCCACGGGCAGCTCCGCGCCCTCCTCGCCGAACCGGGCCGTGACCACCCCGCCGTAGGGGCAGGGCACCTCGACCATGGCCTTGGCCGTCTCGACCTCCACCACCGGCTGGTCCACGGCGACCACGTCGCCGACCTGCACCAGCCAGCGGACGATCTCGGCCTCGGTCAGGCCCTCGCCGAGGTCCGGCAGCTTGAACTCCAGCACCTGCGGCATCAGTTCTCCCACTGCAGACGGGCCACGGCGTCCAGGACCCGGTCGACGCCCGGCAGGTGGTGCTTCTCCAGCATCGGCGGCGGGTACGGGATGTCGAAGCCCGCCACCCGCAGCACCGGGGCCTCCAGGTGGTGGAAGCAGCGCTCGGTGATCCGGGCCGCTATCTCCCCGCCCGGACCGCCGAAGCCGGTGGACTCGTGGACCACGACCGCGCGCCCGGTCCGCCGGACGGAGGCGGCCACGGTCTCCTCGTCGAAGGGCACCAGCGAGCGGAGGTCCACGACCTCCAGGTCCCAGCCCTCCTCCTTGGCGGCCTCCGCCGCCTCCAGGCAGACCGGCACCGAGGGGCCGTACGTGATCAGCGTGGCACTCGTCCCGGGGCGGCGCACCAGGGCGCGGCCGATCGGGCCGACCGCGGCGGGGTCCTTCGGGTTCCAGTCCGCCTTGGACCAGTACAGGCGCTTGGGCTCCAGGAAGACCACGGGGTCGTCGGAGGCGATGGAGGCCCGCAGCAGGCCGTACGCGTCCTCCACCGTGGCCGGGGTGACCACGTGCAGTCCGGGGGTGGCCATGTAGTACGCCTCGGAGGAGTCGCAGTGGTGCTCCACGCCGCCGATGCCGCCGCCGTACGGCACCCGGATCGTGATCGGCAGGGGCATCGCGCCGCGGGTGCGGTTGCGCATCTTCGCCACGTGGCTGAACAGCTGCTCGAAGGCCGGGTAGGCGAAGGCGTCGAACTGCATCTCGACCACCGGGCGCAGCCCGTACATCGCCATGCCGACCGCGGTGCCGAGGATGCCGGCCTCCGCGAGCGGGGTGTCCGTGACCCGGTCCTCGCCGAACTCCTTCGCGAGCCCGTCGGTGATCCGGAAGACCCCGCCGAGGGCGCCGACGTCCTCGCCCATCAGGTGGACCGCGGGGTCGTCGGCCATCGCGTCGCGCAGCGCGGCGTTGAGCGCCTGGGCCATCGTCGCGGGCTTGGCCGCGGTCGCCGTGGCCATCACTCGGCCTCCGCTTCGAGCTCGGCACGCAGCAGTGCGGCCTGCTCGCGCAGCTGCCCCGTCTGCTCCGCGTACACATGGGTGAACAGGTCCATCGGGTCGAGCGCCGGCTCGGCGTTCATCTGGTCGCGCAGGGCGGCGGCCATGGTCTCGGCCGCGTCCCTGGCGCTCTGGATGCCCGCCTCGTCCAGGAGGCCGCGGGAGGTCAGCTCGCGCTCCAGCAGCAGGATCGGGTCGTGCGCCTTCCAGGCCTCGACCTCGGCGTCCGTGCGGTAGCGCGTGGCGTCGTCGGCGTTGGTGTGCGCCTCCATGCGGTACGTGACGGCCTCGATCAGGGTGGGGCCGCCGCCGGCGCGGGCCCTGCGGACCGCCTCGGCGAGCACCTCGTGCACCGCGGCGACGTCGTTGCCGTCGACCAGGCGGCCGGGCATCCCGTACCCGACGGCCTTGTGGGCCAGGGAGGGGGCGGCGGTCTGCTTGGCCAGCGGCACGGAGATCGCGAAGCCGTTGTTCTGCACGAGGAAGACCACCGGGGCCTTCCAGACGGCGGCGAAGTTCAGCGCCTCGTGGAAGTCGCCCTCGCTGGTGCCGCCGTCGCCGACCATGGCGAGGGCGACCACGTCGTCCCCCTTGAGGCGGGCGGCGTGGGCCAGGCCCACCGCGTGCGGCAGCTGGGTGGCGAGCGGGGTGCTCAGCGGGGCGATCCGGCACTCGCGGGGGTCGTACCCCGTGTGCCAGTCCCCGCGCAGCAGGGTCAGGGCCTGCACCGGGTCCAGCCCGCGGGCCACGGCCGCCAGGGTGTCGCGGTAGCTCGGGAAGAGCCAGTCCTGCTCCTCCAGAACGGCGGCGGCGGCTATCTCGCACGCCTCCTGCCCGACGGTGGAGGGGTAGACGGCCAGGCGGCCCTGCCGGGTCAGCGCGGTCGCCTGGGCGTTGTACCGCCGGCCGCGGACCAGCTCGGCGTACAGCCTGCGCATCAGGTCCGCGTCCAGCCCGGCCGCGGCCGGGGTGCCGAGGACGCGGTACGGCTCGGCGTCCGGGAGCAGCGGGGCGGCGTCGACGCGGGGCCTCCAGGCAGGGGGCGGGGTGGGGCGGTAGTCCGCACCGGCACCGGGCAGCTCTTGGACCGTCATGGCGGCGTACACCTCCTCGTGGGAAGCGGGCAGGACGGAGGGCCGTGTGAGGCGCCTCACCTACCGATTGTTCGGTCGTGGGCGCAATTTGGCTACAGGCGGTCCGAGGCTGTGGACAAACGGGTGGCCACGGCCTGAGATAGGCGCAGGACGTCCAATGCAGGGAGGCCGGGGGCAATGACGGATGAACAAATGGCCGCGACGGGCCCGGTGCCCCAGGCTGCCCCGCCCCGCCCCCTCGACCCCATCGACCGCGCGATCGTGCAGCTGCTCCAGGCCGACGGACGGGCCTCGATACGCTCCGTCGCCGAGCAGGTGCACGTCTCGCGCGCCAATGCGTACGCGCGCATCAACCGGCTGATCGACGACGGGGTGATCCGGGGCTTCTCGGCGCGCATCAACCACGAGCGGGCCGGGCAGGGCGCCTCCGCCTACATCACCCTGAAGATCGTGCAGAACTCGTGGCGGACGGTCCGCGAGAAGCTCCGCGAGCTGCCGGGGGCCGCCCACATCGCCCTGGTCAGCGGGGACTTCGACGTACTGCTGCTCGTGCACACCCCCGACAACCGGACCCTGCGGGAGCTGGTCCTCACCAAGCTCCAGGCCATCCCTGAGGTGCTCAGCACCCGCACGCTGCTCGTCTTCGAGGAGACCGACCTCTCGACGGACGCCGCCGGGGACCCGGCCCCGGTACGGCCGCCGGAGCCGGGCGCCGAGGGCTGAGGGGCCGGGGGCTGGAGGACCGGTGGCTGGAGGACCGGGGGCTGAGGGACCGGGGGCGGCCGCCCGAGGTCACCCGTCCCCCGGGTCCCCGAGCCCGTCCTCCCGCACCCGCTGTGCGAGGTCGGTCTTCGTGTACGCCGGGCGCCCCGCCTCCCGGTACTTCTCCTTGACCCGGTCGAGGTAGTACTTCGCCGTGTGGGGGCTGATGGCGGCCCGCCGCGCGGTGGCCTTCAGGGTCAGGCCGGACGCGTAGTCGCGGAGCACCTGGAGCTCCCGGGGGGCGAGCTGCGGGCGGTCCGGGCGGGGGTCGCACACCCAGGCGAAGGCCAGGTCCGCCGAATGGGCGGTGGCGCCCGCAGCGACCGTCGCGACGGCCTCGACCAGCTCCTCCAGGGCGTGGTCCTTGGTCAGGTAGCCGTCCGCCCCGGCCGTCACCGCGGCCCGGATCCGCTCCGGGTCGGCGACCGTGCTCAGCACCAGCACCCGGCTGCCGGCGGCCCGTACCCGGCGCAGGTTGTCCTCGGCCGTGGAGCCGTCCCGCAGCAGCAGGTCCAGCAGGACCACGTCCGCCCCGCGGCCGGGCCCGGCCAGCAGCGCGTCCACCGTCGCCACCGCGTCCAGCAGCCGCAGCCCGCCCGCCGCCGCCAGCCACGACCCCAGCCCGTCCAGCAGCATCCGGTCGTCGTCGACCGCCGCCACCGTGATCACGCCGGCCAGCACAGGTCGACCCGGGTGCCCTCCCCGGGCACGCTCTCCACCCCGGCCCGCCCGCCGGCCGCGGCCATCCGGCCGTACACGGACCGGCGCAGTCCCGTCCCGCGGGCCCGGTCGCCCGCGCCCGCGTCGGGGCCGGGGGACGGGACGGCGTCGTCGCCCGCGCCCGCGTCGAAGCCCGCTCCGCGGTCCACGACCGTCACCACCACGCCCCCTCCGCGCCCCACGGCGGTCAGATAGGCCCGGCCGGTGCCCGCGTGCACGCGGACGTTGTTCAGGGCCTCCGTCACGGCCGCGCCCAGCGCCGCGGCCGCGTCCCCGGGGACCGCGGGCAGCCCGTGGTAGCGCGCGGTCACCGCCAGGCCCAGGCACTCGGCGGAACGGACCGCCTCCTCCAGGGCGTCCCCCAGGGACGCGCCCGCAGCCGCGGGAAGACTCCCCCAGGCACCGGCACCGGCCCCTTCATCGGACTGCACCAGCCGCCGCAGGTACGCCGCCTCGCGCGCGCAGCGTTCCCGCACCGGCCCCGCCTCCGCGTCCACCCGCCCCGCGGCGATCGCCGTCAGCGTCGCCAGCACGGTGTCGTGCAGCGCCGCATGGTGGGCCGTCCGCTCGGCCTGCCGGGCCCGCTCCGCCTCCGCCGTCACGGCCCGGCGCTGCGCGGAGTCCAGGAGGGCGCCCTCGCGCCGGAGGTACCGCGACAGCACCCCGGCCAGCAGCGCCGAGGTGACCACGGCGTTGACGTGGCCGGGCAGGACGGCCGCGCCCCCGTCCGGGGCCGCGAACTGCACCGCGGCCGAGGTCGCCAGCAGGAGCAGCACGGCGGCCGCGCCCCCGCGGCGCCCCAGGCCCTCGACCGCGGCCGCGGTCGCCGAGCCGCCCAGCAGCACCACCCAGCCGTGCGCCGAGGCCGCCGTACCGCCCACCCACCCGAGGGCCAGCCAGGGCAGCGCGCAGCCGATCAGGAGCACGTCGGCCCAGACCCAGCGGCGGCGGAACCGCCCGCGCGCGTACGCGGTGCCGTAGAGCAGTGCACTGGAGGCGGCGGCGAGGGCGAACAGCGTCCAGGAGGCGGCGGGGACGACCGGCACGACGGGACCGGCCGCCGGATCCGGCAGGCGCGCCGCGGCCACCGCCGCCACCGCGAGATGGCTGGTCCGGTTGAGCCCGGTCGCCAGGATCATGAACCGCCGGGCGCGCTGCACGCCCGCCCCCACACCCTCCACAACCAGCCTCTTCAGTGAACACCCCCCTGAACGGGCGGGTACCGGTGGACCAGTGGATCTCTGTACTTTCCCGGCGTCAAGAACCTGTCAGGACAGCTCATTCAAGCCAGGAGTACACATGGCCCACACACGCATCCGCCTCCGCCGCAACGGCTTCGGCGCGGCGCTCGCCGCGGCCCTCACGGCCGCGTTCGTCATGCTGCTGCCGCAGACCGCGCACGCCGACACGAGGCCGTCGATCCGGTACAGCACCGGCCTGGAGAACGCCCCGATCTACGAGATCCGCAGCTCGGACAGCGGACGCTGTATGGACATCGCGGGCGAGTCGAAGCAGCCGGGCACCCGCATCCAGGCCTTCGACTGCAAGGGCGGGCTCCACCAGCGGTTCACCTTCCACCGGCTGAACATGGTCAGCTGGTCGTTCACCATCGGGACCTGGGGCGGGACCCAGTGCCTCAAGGAGGAGCCCGCCCCCTTCGGCGGGCCCACGACCCTGGTCCAGGGTCCCAGCGGCAACGACTGCGCCGTCTTCAACTGGATCGAGCGCGACAGTGCGTCCGCGACCCGCTGGGAGCTCGTGAGCACCCGGGGCCTCTGCGTGCGGGACTCGGGCCGGCGCGAGGCCCTCACCCTGGACTACTGCACCTACGGGAGCACGAACGGCCCCACGTTCTGGGCACCCCGCTACACCGGCACCCACGACTTCCCGGCTGCCGCCTGACCGGCCCCGTTCCCGCTGGGCGCACCCGGCCCGCCCCAGGGGGGGCAGGGTGCGCCCAGCCGCTCGCGTCTAAGGCGCCCTCAGCCCGTCGAAGGCCATCCGTACGACCGTCTCGGCCACCGTCTCCGCATCGGCGCCCGCCCCGCCCTCGGGGTGCGGCCGGTACCACTCCACCAGCGAGTTGACCATGCCGAACAGCAGCCGGGTGGCGAGCCGCAGGTCCACGTCGGGGCGCAGGTCGCCCTCGGCCGCGGCGGCCTTCAGCAGGTCGGAGACCCGGTGGTCGAACTCGCGGCGCCGCTCCAGCGCCCAGCGCTCGGTGCGGGTGTTGCCGCGCACCCGCAGCAGCAGGGTCACGTACGGCAGTTCGCCGACCAGCACCTCGACCGTGCGCCGCGTGACGTACTCGACCCGGTCGATGGCCCGGCCGCGGCCGGCGCCCGGCTCGTCGAGGATCGCGAACAGCCCGTCGAGGGCCCGGCTGACCGCCCGCCGCAGCAGCTCCTCCTTGCCCGCCACGTGGTGGTAGATGGAGGACTTGGAGATCCCGGCGGCCTTGGACAGGTGCTCCATCGAGGTGCCGTCGTAGCCGCGCTCGTTGAAGACGCGCACGGCCACGGTCAGCAGGGTCTCGGGGGTGTACGTGTCCCGCTTCGGCGTGCTCACGCGTCCCCCTGCGAGGCGCCCTCGACCGGCTCGATGTCGGCGTCCTCGGTGTACGAGAGCTTGTAGAGGGCCAGCGAGGGCGCGTACCGCCCGCTCGGGCAGCGGCGGTGGAGGTTGTCGAGGAGGGCGGGCGCGAAGTCCCGGCCGAGCCTGCGGTGCCACTCCCAGGGCCCGGCGGGGTAGTTGACGCCCAGCCGCATGGCCGTGTCGATCGCCCCGGCGCTCGCGCTGCCCTTGGCCACGGCGTCCGCGGCCAGGTCGATCAGCATGGCGACCGTCCGGGCGACGATCATGCCGGGGACGTCCCCGATGACGCTGACCTGCTTGCCCAGGGCCTGGAAGAGGCCGACGGCGTGGGCGAGGGTCGCGGGGTCGGTGTCCTCGGAGGCCGAGAGCGCGATGCGGGTCGCGGCCCCGTAGTCGAAGGCGAGGTCGAAGTAGACGACGTCCTCGAACTCCACCGAGGTCTGGCCGTCGGCGAGGACCAGCTCGCCGCCGCCGGGCAGCTCGATCCGCGGGCCGCCGCCCTCGACGACCGCCACCTCGATCCCGGCCCGCTCCATGAGCGGGACGAGCTCCTGCGCCGGGCCCAGGCCGCCGCCGTAGACGGTGACCTTGCCGGGGGCCTCCTCGGGGGCCGCGGTGTGCGGGGCCGGGGCCTGCGCGCCCTCCCCGTACGGGTACCAGCCGTGGCCCGACTTGCGGCCGAGCCGCCCGGACTGCACCAGGCGGCGCTGGGCCAGCGAGGGGGCGAACTTGGGGCTCTGGAAGAAGGAGTCCCAGACCGAGCGGGTCACGGCCTCGTTGACGTCCTGCCCGATCAGGTCGGTCAGCTCGAACGGGCCCATCTTGAAACCGCCGCTCTCGCGGAGCACGGCGTCGATGGTGGCGGGGTCCGCGCCCTGCTCCTCGTACACCGCGAAGGCCTCGGCGTAGAAGGGGCGGGCGATGCGGTTGACGATGAACCCGGGGGTGTCGGCGCAGCGGACCGGGGTCTTCCCCCAGCTCAGCATCGTGGAGACGGCCCGGTCGGCGGTCGCGGGGTCGGTCGCGAACCCGCTGACGACCTCGACCAGCGGCAGCAGCGGGGCCGGGTTGAAGAAGTGGAGCCCGAGGAACCGGCCGGGGCTGCGCAGGCCGGCGGCGAGCTCGGTCACCGACAGGGAGGAGGTGTTCGTGGCGAGCAGGCAGTCCCCGGCGACCACGTCCTCCAGGGCGCGGAACAGCTCCTGCTTGACGCGTACGTCCTCCACGACGGCCTCGACGACCAGCCCGGCCGGGGCCAGGGCCGCCAGGTCCGGGGCGGGCGCGATCCGGCCGTTCACGGCATCGGCCTCGGCGCGGTCGATCCTGCCCTTGGCCGCGAGCCGGGCGACGCGGTCCTGCACGGAGCGGACGCCGGCCGCGGTGCGGTCCCCGTCCGCGTCGTACAGCAGCACGGTGTGACCTGCGAGGAGGGCGACCTGGGCGATGCCCTGGCCCATCGTTCCGGCCCCGATGACCGCCACGGTGCGGGAGCGCTCGATTCCTGTCATGACCCCGATCCTCTCGCATGACTTGTCCACAAGGAGCGCCAGGCCCTCTTGTCCCGACCGATCGTTCGGTTACTCTAACTCCAGTCTGCTCCGCCGACCCCGCTCTTGCGCGATCCCGCCCGGCCCCCGGCCCCGGAGGCCGGCCCGCCGGGACCGCCGCAGCAGCCCGGTCGCCCCGATCCGTCCGATCCGCCGATCCGCCCGATCCGCCCGGCTCAACGAGGAGTTGGTCCCTGATGGCCGCCGAGCTCACCGTCCCCCAGCTGTCCGAGAAGCACCGGCCCACCCTCGACCAGGCCCTGGAGGCGATCCGCACCCGCGCCTACTGGTCCCCGCACCCCGAGCACCCCAAGGCGTACGGCGAGACCGCCCCGGCGGACGGCCTGGCGGCGCACGAGGCCGTCCGCGGCACCCGCCTGGACCTGGGCCAGCCCGGTACGGACGGCTGGGCCGGCGGCGAGGTCTCCCCCTTCGGCCCCGAGCTCGGCGTCGAGTACCCGCACGTGGACCCGGACGTGCTGCTCCCGGCCATGAAGGCCGCCATGCCGGCCTGGCGCGACGCGGGCCCCGAGACCCGCGCCCTGGTCTGCATCGAGATCCTGTCCCGCATCGGCGCCCGGACCCACGAGTTCGCGCACGCGGTGATGCACACGAGCGGCCAGGCCTTCATGATGGCCTTCCAGGCCGGCGGCCCCCACGCGCAGGACCGCGGCCTCGAAGCGGTGGCGTACGCGTACGCGGAGCAGACCCGCGTCCCCGGCCTGGCCGAGTGGTCCAAGCCGCAGGGCAAGCGCGACCCGCTGCGCCTCGACAAGGCCTTCACCGCCGTCCCGCGCGGGATCGCCCTGGTCATCGGCTGCAACACCTTCCCGACGTGGAACGGCTACCCCGGCCTCTTCGCCTCCCTCGCCACGGGCAACGCCGTCCTGGTGAAGGCCCACCCGCGGGCCGTGCTCCCGCTGGCCCTGACCGTGCAGGTCGCCCGCGAGGTGCTCGCCGAGGCCGGCTTCTCCCCCGACCTGGTCGCGCTCGCCGCCGAGCACCCGGGCGAGGGGATCGCGAAGACCCTGGCCCTCCGCCCCGAGATCAAGATCATCGACTACACGGGCTCCACGGAGTTCGGCGACTGGCTGGAGGCCAACGCCCGCCAGGCCCTCGTCTACACGGAGAAGGCCGGCGTCAACACCGTCGTCATCGACTCCACCGGCGACTACAAGGGCATGCTCTCCAACCTGGCCTTCTCCCTGTCCCTGTACAGCGGCCAGATGTGCACCACCCCGCAGAACCTGCTCATCCCGCGCGACGGCATCGACACCGACGCCGGCCGCAAGACGTACGACGAGGTGGTCGCGGACCTCGCCGCCTCGGTCGGCGGCCTGCTCGGCGACGACGCCCGGGCGAACGCGCTGCTGGGCGCCCTGGTCAACCCGGGCGTCAAGGAGCGGCTGGAGGCCGCCGCGGGCCTGGGCGAGCTGGCCCTGGCCTCCCGCGAGGTGGCGAACCCGGAGTTCCCGGACGCCGTGGTGCGCACCCCCGTCATGGTCAAGGCCGACGCCGCCAAGACCGGGGACGGCGCCGCCTTCCTGTCCGAGTGCTTCGGCCCGGTCTCCTTCGCCGTGGCCGTGGACTCGACCGCCGACGCCCTGGAGCTGCTGCGCCGCACCGTGCGCGAGAAGGGCGCCATGACCGTGGGGGCGTACACCACCTCCGCGGAGACCGAGCGGGCCCTCGAAGAGGTCTGCCTGGAGGAGTCGGCGCAGCTCTCGCTGAATCTGACCGGCGGGGTGTACGTGAACCAGACCGCCGCGTTCTCCGACTTCCACGGCTCGGGCGGCAACCCGGCCGCGAACGCCGCCCTGTGCGACGCGGCGTTCGTGGCCAACCGCTTCCGCGTGGTCGAGGTGCGCCGCCAGGCCTGAGCCCGTCCCCTCCTCAGGAGGGGGCGTGGAGGTCCGCCGCCGGATCCGCCGGGTCAGCGGCATCCGCCGGCGGGCCTCCCCAGTGGAACAGCGCCATGGCCACGCTCGTGGCCAGGTTGTAGCTGGAGACCTGCGGGCGCATCGGCAGCGAGACCAGGTGGTCGGCCCGGCCCCGCAGCTCCGGGGAGATCCCGTGCCGCTCCGAGCCGAAGGCGAGCACGGCGTCGTCGGGGAGGGTGAAGGACCTGATGTCCTCCCCCTCCGGGTCGAGGGCGAACAGCGGCCCGGCCGGCAGCTCCGCGAGGGCCAGCCGCTCCACGGCCGTGGCGTAGTGCAGCCCCGCCCCGGCCCGTACGACGTTGGGGTGCCAGGGGTCGAGGTCGCCGGTGGTGACCACGCCCGCGGCCCCGAACCCGGCCGCCAGCCGTACCACGGCGCCGACGTTCCCCAGGTGCCGGGGGTTGTCCAGGACGACCACGGGGGAGCGCCGCGGCCGCCGGGCCAGCGCCGCGAGGTTCTCCTCCCGGCCGGGCCGGACGGCGAGGGCGGCCACGCCGGTGGGGTGCACCCGCAGCAGCAGCTCGTGCAGCACCTGCGAGGGCACCTCGCGGACCACGGCGTCGACCGCGTCCGCCACATCGGGGGCCAGCTCCCCGGCCAGGGCCCGCAGCGCGGCCCGGTCGTCGGCGATCCCGATGCCGACCCGCGCGCCGAAGCGCAGCGCGTGCTTGAGCGCGTGGAAGCCGTCGAGGAGCACGGCGCCGCCCTGGGCGGCCTGCCGCCAGCGCAGCACCGTCTCCGCGGCCTCGCCGCCGCCCCCGGCCGCCCTGCCGCCGTACCCGCCGCCCGTACCGCCGTCCGTCCCGCCGCGCTCGCTCATCCCCCCAGCCTAAGATCCCGCGGCGACCCGGGGACGGCTCAGGCCGCCGCCTTCGAGGCGCGGGCGTACGCGTCCCCCGCGAGGAGGGCGTCGGCGACCGTCTCGGGGGTCACGGGGAACGGCATGTTGTGCGTGGTCTCGCCCTCCGCGGTGGCCGCCCGGCCGATGGCGAGCAGCTCCTCACGGTCCGGGTCGGACAGCCCGATCTCCGCGAGGGTGGTCGGCAGCCCCACCGCGCGGCTGAAGCGCAGCCAGGTGTCCAGCTCCTCGGTGGGCGCCCCCTCCAGCACCAGCTGGGCCAGGGTCCCGAGGTTGACCTTCTCGCCGTGCATCATGCCGTGCGTGCGGTGGGAGACGGTGAGCCCGTTGTGGATGCCGTGCGCCGCGGCGAGCCCGCAGCTCTCGAAGCCCAGCCCGGACAGCAGGGTGTTGGCCTCGGTCACCTTCTCCAGGGCCGGGGTGACCACGTGCTGCTCCGCGGCCAGGCGGGCCTGCGGGCCGTACTCCATCAGGGTCTCCCAGCACAGCCGGGCCAGGCTCAGCGAGGCGCCGGTGGCCAGCCCGCCGGCCATGGCCACGCGGTCCGCGGCCACGCACACCCGCGCCTCGTACCAGGTGGCGAGCGCGTCGCCCATGCCGGACACGATGAACCGGCTGGGCGCCTGGGCGACGTACGCGGTGTCGACGAGCACCAGGTTCGGATTGCGCTGGAAGAAGGCGTAGCGCTCGAAGGCGCCCTCCTCCGTGTAGACCACGGCGAGCGCGCTGGTCGGCGCGTCCGTGGAGGCCACCGTCGGGGCGCTGACCACCGCGATGTCCCCGCACGCGTGCCCGACGGCCTTCGCCGTGTCGATGGCGGTGCCGCCGCCGATGCCCACGACCACGTCCGCGCCGGCCGCCCGGGCCGCCCCGGTGATGCGGTCGATCTCGGCCTGCGTGCACAGCCCGCCGAAGACCTCCCTGGTGAGCTTCACCCCGGCCGCCGCCAGCGACTCGGTGACGGTCTGGTCGACGAACCCCCAGACCCCGCGGTCCGCGAGGACGAGGGCGTGCTCCCCGAGGCGGGCCGCGTGGGTGCCCAGCCCGTGCATCGCGCCCGCGCCCTGCACGTACTTCGGGGGGCTGATCATCATGCGGGTACGGACGGTGTCCACGGCGAATTACCTCCTGGGCCGAATTCCTGGGAACACGCCCATCCGAACACGCCGGAGAATTCCCCCGGCGGGGCCCAAGGAAAGGAATGTAGGGACGAAAGTCCCCCCGGTGGGCCCGTGTCCGGCGTCTTAGTCTCAAGGCGGAGCACCGGAACGACGGCCTGGAAGAGCCAGACCGAAGCGCAGTCCGGTCCGGCGCCCGTCCCCCGGAACCCCTTCGGCGCCCCTTTTCCCTTTCGGCGCGGAAGGAAATGCCCCGGCCCGGACGGACGGCCTTGACAAACCCTTCCGCGCCCCCGGCCGGAAGGAGCGGAGGCGTTCGTGAAGAAGCTGATCAATTCCCCGGAGACCGTGGTGGCCGATGCGCTGCGCGGGATGGCGGCGGCCCATCCGGAACTGTCCGTGGACGCCGCGGCGGGCATCGTCACGCGCGCCGCCGGACCCGCCCCCGGCAGGGTCGCCCTGCTGTCGGGCGGCGGCAGCGGGCACGAGCCCCTGCACGCCGGGTTCGTCGGTACGGGGATGCTCACGGCCGCCGTCGCCGGACCGGTGTTCACCTCCCCGGTCCCCGCCGCCGTCACCCGCGCCACGGTGGAGGCCGACGCCGGCGCCGGGGTGCTCCACATCGTCAAGAACTACACCGGCGACATCCTCAACTTCACGATGGCCGCCGAGGACGCGCAGGACGAGGGCGTCGAGGTGGCGCAGGTCGTCGTGGACGACGACGTGGCCGTCTCGGCCGCGGAGGGCGGGCCGGGCCGCCGCGGCACCGGCGCCACCCTGTTCGTGGAGAAGATCGCCGGCGCCCTGGCCGAGGAGGGCGCCCCCCTCGCGGAGGTCGCCGCGGTCGCCCGCAAGGTCAACGCCCGCTCGCGCAGCTACGGCGTGGCCCTGTCCTCCTGCACCACCCCCGCCAAGGGCGGCCCCAACTTCACGCTCGGGCCCGACGAGATCGAGCTCGGCATCGGGATCCACGGCGAGCCGGGCCGCGAGCGCCGCCCGCTGATGTCCGCCGCCGACACCGCCCGCGCGATGCTCGCCCCCCTGCTCACCGAGCTCGACATCCTCGACGTGCGCGCAGAGGCGAGCGCCGCGGACCCGGTGATCCTGCTGGTCAACGGGCTGGGCGGCACCCCGCCGATCGAGCTGTACGTGATGCGGGCCGAGGCCGGGAAGGTGCTGGCGGAGCACGGGGTCACCGTGGCCCGCAGCCTCGTCGGCACCTACGTCTCCAGCCTCGACATGGCCGGCTGCACCTTCACCCTCTGCCGCGCGGACGAGGAGCTGCTGCGGCTGTGGGACGCCCCCGTGGACACCCCCGCCCTGCGCTGGGGCCGCTGAACCCGCGCGCGCCCAGCCCCGCGCCCGTACGGATCCCCCACCCGTACCCGTACGCCCCCGCGCCCCAAGCCGTACCCGTACCCGAACCCGCCCGGCCCACCCCGTTCTGGAGACACCCCGCATGACCACCGCCACTCCCGCCGCCCCCGCGCCCGCCTCCGAGCCGATCCCCTCCGACGCGGCCCTGGACGCGCCCGTCCTCGACGCCGTCTTCTTCCGCCGCTGGCTGGCCGAGACCACCCGGCTGGTGCGGCGCGACAGCGCACTGCTGACCGAGCTCGACGCCGTGATCGGGGACGGGGACCACGGGGCCAACCTCGTACGGGGCTTCGGCGCGGCCCGCGCAGCCGTCGCGGACGCCGACCCCGCGGGCCCCGGCGAGCTGCTCTCCCTCGCGGGCAGCACCCTCACCAACACCGTCGGCGGGGCCTCCGGGCCCCTCTTCGGCACCGCCCTGCGCCGGACCGGCAAGGCCCTCGGCCCGGCCCCGGCCGTCACCGGCGCCGAACTGGCCGAGGCACTGGCCGGCGGGCTGGGCTCCGTACGGCGGCTCGGCGGGGCCGAGGTCGGGGACGCCACCATGGTCGACGCCCTCGACCCGGCCGTCTCGGCCCTCCGGGAGGCCGCCGGGGCGGGCCTCCCGCTGCGCGAGGGGCTGGAGCGGGCCCGGGAGGCCGCGCGCAGCGGGGCCGACGGCACCGCGGAGCTCCAGGCCCGCAAGGGCCGGGCCAGCTACCTGGGCGAGCGGAGCATCGGCCACCAGGACGCGGGGGCGAACTCCGTGGCCCTGCTGGTGGAGGCGCTGCGCACGGCGGTGGACGCGCCGGAGGGCTCCGACGAGGCTGCGGAGGCGACCCCTGCGGCTGAGGCTGCGGCTCCCGTGAGCGGCACGGGTACGGACGCGGGTACGGGTACGGCGCCGGACGCCGGTTCGGACAGCGGCCGGGCGGGCGGCGCCCCCGCCCCCACCGGCCGCGTCGGCATCGTGCTCGTCTCGCACAGCAGGGCGGTGGCCGAGTCCACGGCGGCCCTCGCGACCGCCCTGCTCGGTTCCGCGGAGCCGGCCCCCGTCGCCGTGGCCGGCGGCACCGCCGACGGCGGCATCGGCACCAGCGCCGAGCTGATCCGCGCCGCGGCCGCGCGCGTGGACGAGGGCGGCGGCGTCGCGGTCCTGTGCGACATGGGCTCGGCCGTGCTGACCGTGCGCTCCCTGCTGGGCGACGCCCCGGCGGCCGGGCTGCCCCCGCGGACCCGGATCGTGGACGCGCCGTTCCTGGAGGGTGCGGTGGCGATCGTGCTCACCGCCTCGGTGGGCGGCGACCTGGACGCCGTACTGGCCGCGGGCGAGGACGCGCGCGCCTACCGGAAGAACTGACCCGGCCGGGGTCCGGGCCTCCGGCACGGCCCCGGGTGCGGGCGGTCCGGGCCTCCGGCCTCAGCCGACCGTCGCGGGAGGCGCGGCCGGGGCGCCTTCGCCCGGACCCTCGTCCGCCGCCGTCTCCGCCGCCGGATCCCGCCCGGGGTCCGGCTCGCGCGCGGGTCCGCGGCCGGCCGGCAGCAGCCGGTCCCGGGCCCGGCCCGCCCGCGCCCCGAGCCACAGCAGGAAGGCCGTCGGCAGGAAGACGGAGTCCGCGACGATCATCGCCAGCGAGAAGAACGGCAGCCCGAGCACCACGGCGATCGCCGCGTGCTCGGCGATCATCACGGCCAGCAGGACGTTCTTGATCCGCCGGTTGAAGAGGGTGAACGGGAACGCCACCTGCACGGCGACCGTTCCGTAGGACAGCAGCATCACCATCACGCCGTTGGCGGCGAGCATCCCGGAGAGCCAGGGCCAGGGGGTGAAGTAGTCGAGGTTGAGCGGGTAGTAGAGCGCCGTGCCGTCCTGCCAGCGGGAGCCCTGGACCTTGTACCAGCCGGCGGTCGCGTAGATCAGGCAGACCTCGACCATGACGATCAGCAGGGCGGCGTTGTGGACGATGTTGCCGATCACGTCGAAGAGGGCGCGGGCCTCGCCGCGCGGATCCGTGCGCTCCGCGAGCCACCACACGGCGTGCGCCGTCCACAGCGCCGAGAACAGCGCGATCAGCGCCCCGCTCGTGGCCCCGCGCTGCGCGGTCACGATCAGTACGGCGCCCAGCACGGCCCACAGGAGCGGCCCGACCGCCCCGCGCAGCCGCTGCTGCGGACCCGCTCCCGCCGCCGCGCGGGCGGCCCGGCGGGCGTCGAGGGACCACACCTGCGCGCACCGGGTGAAGACCAGGTAGACGGCCATGAGGTGGATGACGTTGTCCCCGCCGTCGCCCATGAAGACGGACCGGTTCTGCAGGGACAGCACGCCGACCATGAAGAAGACGGACGTGGCCCGCGTGTGCCAGCCCAGCATCAGCAGGACGGAGCTGAGCACGGCCAGGGCGTAGACCAGCTCGAACCAGAGCGCGCCCTCCCGCCACAGCAGCACCGTGAAGGCGTTGTTCGAGGAGATCAGCCGCTCGGCGAGGCCGAAGCTCCACGGGCCCTCGGGTCCGTACAGCTCCCGGCGGTGCGGGAACTCGCGCAGGAGGAAGAACAGCCAGGTCGCGGAGATCCCGATGCGGACGACGGCGCTCTGGTACGGGCCGAGGGCCTGCCCGGTGGCCTTCCGGAGGGCCGGGGCGAGCCGGTCGCGGACCGCCGTGCGCGGGGCAGCGGTGCTCATCGGTCGGCCTCCGTCACGTCCCACCAGGGCAGTTCCCGGTAGTAGGTCTTGGTGTCGGTCGTCTCGCTGCTCCACGGCGGGGCGTCCACGGAGGTGGTGGCGGAGCGGAGCTGGAGCTTCAGCACCTCGCCGGCCGGGGCGCCGGGAGCGGGGACGGCCAGCCGGCGGACGGCGATCCGGCGCAGGTAGGCCTCGGAGAGGGCGCCGCGCTCGCCGCTGGCGCGGTTCTGGTCGTCGTGGGAGCCGGTGTAGAAGTCCCAGGCCCGGCGCAGCTCGTTCTGGTGGACGTGGCTGGGCAGGGGGTGGTGGCGGATCGCCTCGCCGTCCTCGGCGGACAGGTCGCGCCAGGTCGTGGTGGCCCGTCTGCCGTCGGCCGTGCGTATCTGGGCCCGGACCTCGACGGCGATGTTCTGCTGGAGCGGGTTCGGGGCGAACAGCTTCCAGTTCTGCTCGAACTCGGGGTAGATCCAGTCGTCGACGCTCTGCGCGTACCGCTTGCTGAGCGTGTTCGACGGGGCGACGTGCAGGAACACGATCGCCAGGTGCCAGCAGGCGGCCGTGGCGACGGCCGCGAGGGCCAGGCCGGCGGCGATGCGGTACGGGCGGGACAGCCCGGCGATGCCGGGGGCGCGGGGGGCTTCGGGCGCCCCGGCGGTACCGTCCCCGCCGTCGCTCACGCCCTCGGGTGCGCCCTCACTCCCACCCGCGTTTTCGTTCGAATCCATCCCCACCGATCCTCGGCCGTGCCCAGGGAGCCATCCACAGAGGTTGACACCCTACGGGCCGCCGTCTCACCATTGAAGAGCATGAACCGAACGATCGGTCGGTAGGCTGACGGCAGGAACGCGCAGGACTCGTCAGGTTTCGGCACAACTCGACAGGCGCCCCGACGGGCGCACTCGGCAGGAAGCGGCAGGGGGCCAGAATGACGGCGACGACCCACAGGACGGCGGGAGCGCCGGACGCGGCAGCCGGAGCGGTGCCCGACCCGGCGCTCGTCGCCGCGTTCGAAGCGGCCGTGGCGGCCGACGAGCGGGTGGAGCCCCGGGACTGGATGCCCGAGGAGTACCGCTCCTCGCTCGTCCGCCAGATGGCCCAGCACGCGCACTCCGAGATCATCGGCATGCAGCCCGAGGCCAACTGGATCACGCGCGCGCCCTCGCTGCGCCGCAAGGCGATCCTGATGGCCAAGGTGCAGGACGAGGCGGGGCACGGGCTGTACCTGTACAGCGCCGCCGAGACCCTGGGCACCAGCCGGGACGAGCTGCTCGACCGGCTGCACGCCGGTAAGCAGAAGTACTCCTCGATCTTCAACTACCCGACGCTGACCTGGGCCGACGTGGGCGCCATCGGCTGGCTGGTGGACGGCGCGGCGATCACGAACCAGGTCCCGATCTGCCGCTGCTCCTACGGGCCGTACGCCCGCGCGATGGTCCGCATCTGCAAGGAGGAGTCCTTCCACCAGCGCCAGGGCTTCGAGCTGCTGATGGCCCTGTCGAAGGGCACGGACGCGCAGCACGCGATGGCCCAGGACGCGGTGGACCGCTGGTGGTGGCCCTCGCTGATGATGTTCGGCCCGCCGGACGCCGAGTCCACGCACTCGGCGCAGGCCATGGCCTGGAAGATCAAGCGGCATTCGAACGACGAGCTGCGCCAGCGGTTCGTGGACATCGCGGTGCCGCAGGCCGAGGCCCTGGGCCTGACCCTCCCCGACCCCGACCTCACATGGAACGAGGAGCGGGGGCACCACGACTTCGGCCCGATCGACTGGGCGGAGTTCTGGGAGGTCCTGAAGGGCAACGGCCCCTGCAACGACCAGCGCCTCGCGCAGCGCCGCACGGCGCACGAAGAGGGCGCCTGGGTAAGGGACGCGGCGGCTGAGTACGCCCGCAAGCACGGAGGGGTGAAGGCATGAGCTCGTCGGAATGGCCGCTGTGGGAGGTGTTCGTCCGCTCGCGCCGCGGGCTGTCGCACACGCACGCCGGCAGCCTGCACGCACCGGACGCGGAGATGGCCCTGCGCAACGCCCGCGACCTGTACACCCGGCGCAGCGAGGGCGTCTCGATCTGGGTGGTCCCCTCCGCGGAGGTCACGGCCTCCTCGCCGGACGAGCGCGACCCCTTCTTCGCCCCGGCCGCCGACAAGCCGTACCGGCACCCGACCTTCTACGAGATCCCCGAGGGGGTGCGGCACCTGTGAGCACCACGACCGGTACCGGCGCGGCCGGCCTGCTGACCGGACCCGCGCGCGAGGCCGCCCTCGCCCTCGGGGACGACGCCCTGGTCCTCGCCCAGCGCCTGGGGGAGTGGGCCGGGCACGCCCCCGTCCTCGAAGAGGAGGTCGCCCTCGCCAACATCGCGCTGGACCTGCTGGGCCAGGCCCGCGTCCTGCTCTCCCTGGCGGGGGACGAGGACGAGCTGGCGTTCCTGCGCGAGGAGCGCGAGTTCCGCAACGTGCAGCTGGCCGAGCAGCCCAACGGGGACTTCGCCCGCACCATCGCCCGGCAGCTGTACTTCTCCGTGTACCAGCAGCTGCTGTTCACGGAACTGGCCGCGGGCGAAGGCCCCTTCGCCCCGCTGGCGGCCAAGGCCGTCAAGGAGACCGCGTACCACCGCGACCACGCCGAGCAGTGGACCCTGCGCCTGGGCGACGGCACGGAGGAGAGCCGGCGCCGCATGCAGGCCGGGCTCACCGCGCTGTGGCGGTACACCGGCGAGATGTTCCGGCACGTCGAGGGCCTGGGCCTGGACCCGGCGGCCATGGACGCCCTGGAGACGGCCTGGCTGACGGCGGTCTCCGAGACCGTACGGCAGGCCGGGCTGACCCTGCCCGAGGGCCCCCGCTCGGGGGCCTGGCGCGCGGGGGCGGGACGGGAGGGGCTGCACACGGAGTCCTTCGGCCGGATGCTCGCCGAGATGCAGCACCTGCACCGCAGCCACCCGGGAGCCCAGTGGTGACCGCCACCCGCCTCGAAGAGGAGCTGGCCGCGCTCGCCGGCTCGGTCCTCGACCCCGAGCTGCCCGTCCTGACGCTGACCGAGCTCGGCGTGCTGCGCGGGGTCCGGATGCTCGCCCCGGGCCACGCCGAGGTGGACCTCACGCCGACGTACACCGGCTGCCCCGCCGTCGAGGCCATGTCGGCCGACATCCGGCGGACCCTCGTGGAGCACGGCATACCCGAGGTCTCGGTGCGGACGGTGCTGACCCCCGCCTGGACCACCGACGACATCACGGCCGAAGGCCGCCGCAAGCTCGAGGAGTTCGGCATAGCCCCGCCCCGGCCGCATGCGGCGGGGAGCCCGGTCCCGCTGACCCTGTCCGTGCGCTGCCCGCACTGCGGGTCCACCGACACCGAGCTGCTCAGCCGGTTCTCCTCCACGGCCTGCAAGGCCCTGCGGCGCTGCGTCTCCTGCCGCGAACCGTTCGACCACTTCAAGGAGTTGTAGATGGCTGCGGCCCGCCACGGCGCGTTCCACCAGCTGAGGGTGGCCGCTGTCGACCGGCTCACCGAGGATGCGGTGGCCCTGACCTTCGAGGTGCCCCCGCCGCTGCGCGAGGCGTACCGGCACGCCCCCGGCCAGCACCTGACCCTGCGCCGCACCGCCGCCGCGGGCGCGGCTGCGGACCAGGTCCGCCGGACCTACTCGATCTGCTCGCCCGCGCCCGGCGCCCGGGGCCCGGAGCGGCTGCGGGTCGGCGTGCGGCTCGTGGACGGCGGCGCCTTCTCCACGTACGCGCACGACGAGGTCCGCGCCGGGGACCTGGTCGACGTGATGGTCCCGGCCGGCCGGTTCGTCCTCGAACCGCGCCCCGGGCACTTCGCGGCGGTGGTCGGCGGCAGCGGGATCACCCCGGTGCTGTCCATCGCCGCCACGCTGCTGGCGGCCGAGCCCGAGGCCCGGTTCTGCCTGGTCCGCACGGACCGGACCGCGGCCTCGACGATGTTCCTGGAGGAGGTCGCCGACCTCAAGGACCGCTATCCGCAGCGGTTCCAGCTGGTGACCGTGCTCTCCCGCGAGGAGCAGGAGGCCGGGCTGCCCTCCGGGCGCCTGGACGAGGAGCGGCTGTCCTCGCTGCTGCCCGCGCTGCTGCCGGTGGACTCCGTCGCGGGCTGGTTCCTGTGCGGTCCGTACGGGCTGGTGCAGGGGGCCGAGCGGGCCCTGCGCGGGCTCGGCGTGGACCGCGCGCGGATCCACGAGGAGGTCTTCCACGTCTCCGACAGCGAGGGCACGGGCGGCGCGGCCGCGTCCCGCCCCGCGGGCCCGGCGCACGGCAAGGTCACCGCGAGGCTCGACGGCCGCTCGGGCAGCTGGCCCGTGCAGGACGGGGAGTCCCTGCTGGACACGGTGCTGCGCAACCGCGCGGATGCGCCGTACGCCTGCAAGGGCGGGGTCTGCGGCACCTGCCGGGCCTTCGTGGTCAAGGGGGAGGTCCGGATGGACCGCAACTTCGCCCTGGAGGAGGAGGAGACGGAGGCCGGATTCGTCCTGGCCTGCCAGTCGCACGCGGTGACCGACGAGGTGGAGATCGACTTCGACCGCTGACCCCCGGCCGCCCCGCGGCGGCCCTCCCCCGCGCAGCGCACCGCCGCACCCTGTGCAATTACAGGAACCTGTTCTATCTTGACGACCCGTCAGGCAGACGGCCGTCGGACAGGACGGACGCCGGATCCGGTGCGCGCGCGGGAGGACAGGCAGTGGACTTCACCTTCACCGAGGAACAGCAGGCGGCCGTCGAGGCGGCACGGGCCGTCTTCGCGGACGTCGCCCCCGACGGCGTGCCCAGCCCCGCGCTCACCCCGGGGGCGGTCGCCGAGGACTTCGACCGCCCCCTGTGGGCCCGGCTGGCCGCCTCCGACCTGCTGGCCCTCACCCTGGCCCCCGAGCACGGCGGCTCCGGCCTGGACGCCATCGCCCTGTGCCTGCTGCTGCGCGAGTCCGCCAAGGTCCTGGCCCGGGTCCCGCTCCTGGAGCACTGCGCCGCCGCCGCAGCCGTACAGGCCCACGGCAGCCCCGCGCTGGCCGCCGCCCTCCTCGGCCCGGCCGGCCGCGGCGAACTCGTCCTGACCGCGGCCGCGAGCGGCCGCACGGGCCACGACCCCGCCGAACTCGCCGTCACCGCCCGCCCCGAGCACACCGGCGACCCGGCCCGCCCCGGCAGCCCCACCGAAGCCCCGGCCGCCCCCGCCTGGATCCTCGACGGGCTCCAGACCTCCGTCCCCTGGGCCCACGGCGCCGACTACATCGCCGTACCCGCCCACACCGGCGACGGCGCGGCCGTGCTCGCGCTGGTCCCCCGGGACGCCCCCGGGCTCACCCTCGCCGACCAGTACTCCACCAGCGGGGAGCGCCTGGCCGAGCTCACCCTCGACTCCGTGCGCGTCCCCGCGGACCACCTCGTCGACCGGCCCGGCGCCTGGGAGGAGCTGCGGCTCCTCCTCACCACCGGCACCTGCGCCCTCGCCCTCGGCCTGGGCACCGCCGTCCTCGCGATGACCAGCGAATACACCGGAAAACGCGAGCAGTTCGGCTTCCCCGTGGCCACCTTCCAGGCCGTCGCCGTCCAGGCCGCCGACCGCTACATCGACCTGCGCGCCATGGAGGCCACCCTCTGGCAGGCCGCCTGGCGCCTGGGCAGCGGTGCGGGCGCGGGCGGCCCGCTGCCCGCCGCGGGCGACGTGGCCGTGGCGAAGATCTGGGCCTCGGAAGGGGTCCGGCGCGTGGTACAGACCGCCCAGCACCTGCACGGCGGCTTCGGCGCCGACACCGACTACCCCCTGCACCGCTACCACGCCTGGGCCAAGCAGCTGGAGCTCTCCCTCGGCCCCGCCGCGGCCCACGAGGAGGCCCTCGGCGACCTGCTGGCCGCCCATCCGCTGTCCTGACCCCGGCCGGAGCACGCCCGTGGCCGTTTTCTTCAATACCGGCCGCCCGCAAGCGGCCTAGCCTGCCCCCATGACCCCTCGACTCGACATGATCGGCCTGGTCGTCAGCGATATGGCCGCCTCGCTCGCCTTCTACCGCCGCCTCGGCCTGGACCTCCCGGCCGCGGCGGACCGGGAGCAGCACGTGGAGGCCGATCTCCCCGGCGGCCTGCGCATCGGCTGGGACACCGAGGAGGTGATCCGCTCCTTCGACCCGCACTGGACCCGCCCCGAGGGCGGGGACCGGATCGGCCTCGCCTTCCTCTGCGACTCGCCCGCCGAGGTCGACTCCCTCTACGCCGAGCTCACCGCCGCGGGCGCCAAGGGGCTCATCGCGCCCTGGGACGCCGCCTGGGGCCAGCGCTACGCCGTCGTGGCCGACCCGGACGGCTGCGGGGTCTCCCTCTTCGCCCGGCTCGGCGCGTAGCGCGCGGGCGTCCCGCCCGACAGGGCCCTGAACTCCCGTACCAGGTGCGCCTGGTCGGCGTACCCGGTGCTCTGGGCGGCCGCCGCGGCCGGCACCCCGGCCCGCAGCAGGGCCAGCGCCCGCTGGAAGCGCAGCACCCGGTCCAGGGTCTTGGCCCCGTACCCGAAGGCGGCCAGGGAGCGGCGGTGCAGCGTGCGCGGGCTCAGCTCCATGGCCCGCGCGACCGCTGCCACCGGTTCCCCGGCCCGCAGCCGCGCCACGACCTCCGCCGCGAAGGGCCCGGTCCCGGCCGTCCGCGGTGCGGCCAGCGCCTCCAGCCCGTCGAGCGGATCGGCGTACGCGGCCACCCGCCCGGCCAGGGCCCGCACCCGCGCCGCGGGCCACAGGTCCGCCAGCTCCACCCGGCGGTCCCGCAGCACGTCCGCCGGTACGCCGAGCAGCGCCGGCGCCGCCCCGGGCCCGAAGCGGATCCCGGCGAAGGCCGCGCCCGGCACCTCCCGGGCCGGGTGCGGCCGGGTGTCCGGCCCGGCGACCAGCAGCCGGCCGTCCACCCACAGCAGGTCCATGCAGCCGTCCGGCAGCACCGGGCCGGCGGGCCCGCCGCCGGAGCGCCAGAGCACCGCGCCGGGCACCCGCAGGGAGGGCCGCTCCGCGTACACGCCCGTACCGGACCGCGCCGGACTACAGCACGAAGGCCGGGCTGCCCGCGTCCTGCGCCACCATCGGGCGCCCGGCGCCGTCCCAGGCCTGCATCCCG
Organism: Streptomyces sp. NPDC038213; assembly: GCF_055600495.1. Classification (NCBI taxonomy): domain Bacteria; kingdom Bacillati; phylum Actinomycetota; class Actinomycetes; order Kitasatosporales; family Streptomycetaceae; genus Streptomyces; species Streptomyces sp. NPDC038213. Next base: position 238,363 of record NZ_JBVJYM010000005.1, on the reverse strand, counting down.
CCGTCCACGTTCACCGCGTCGATGCCCTGGCGCACCAGGTACTGCGTGACCTGGGCGGAACGGCCGCCGACCCGGCACATCACGTACACCCGGCGGCCGTCCTCGACGGCCTCCGTCACCTCGCCGAAGCGGGCCACGAAGTCGCTCATCGGGACGTGCAGCGCGCCCTCGACGTGACCGGCCCGCCATTCGTCGTCCTCGCGGACGTCCAGGACGAAGCCGTCGGCCGGGACCGCCGCGGCACCCACCGAGGGAAGCGGACCGAAGTTCATAACGCCTTCTCTTTCTTGGTTGTCTTTTCCGTGTCCGGATGTTTCCGGACGTTTCAGGACGTTTCCGGGACGTTCTGCCGTATCCGGCCCCGACCGAACCAGCCGGAACCAGCCGGACCAAGCAGACCAGCCGAACCTATCCGGCGAGCTGCGCCAGCTCCGCCTCGCGCTCGCCGACCTGCGCGAGCAGCTGCTCGGCGATCTCGTCCAGCAGCCGGTCTGGGTCCTCCGGCGCCATCCGCAGCATCGCGCCGATCGCGCTCTCCTCCAGCTCGGCCGCGACCGCCGTCAGCAGCTCCTTGCGCCGCGCCAGCCACTCCAGCCGGGCGTACAGCTCCTCGGCCTCCGTGACCTGCGGCTCCTGCGGTCCCGGACCGGCCTCCCACTCCTCGGCCAGCGCCCGCAGCTCCGCCTCGTCCCCGCGCGCGTACGCCGCGTTGACCCGGACCAGGAACCCGTCCCGGCGGGCCCGCTCCGGCTCGGCCTGCGCCAGGTCCGGGTGGGCCCGGCGGACCAGCTCGCGGTAGAGGCGGCGGGCCTCCTCCGAGGGCCGCACCCGCTCGGGCGGGCGCACCGGCTGCCCGCCGAGCATGGCCGACGCGTCGTCGCCGATCCCGTCGGAGCCGATCCAGCCCTCGAAGAGCTCCTCCACGCCCGGCATCGGCATCACCAGCGACCGGGCCTCGGCGGCCCGGCGCACGTCCTCCGGATCGCCGGTACGGGCGGCCCTGGCCTCCGCGATCAGCGCGTCCAGCTCGTCGAGCCGGGTGTACATGGGCCCCAGCTTCTGGTGGTGCAGGCGGGAGAAGTTCTCCACCTCCACGCGGAAGGTCTCGACGGCGATCTCGAACTCGATCAGCGCCTGCTCGGCAGCGCGCACGGCCCGCGCCAGCCGGGCCTCCGGCCGCTCGGCGTCCTCGGGGGCACGGGTCTCCCCGGCAGTTTCCTCGCTCACCCGTCCAGCCTAGGGGGTCGGCCGGGGTACGGGCACGAACCCGCCGCCCCGCCGCCCCGGCCTGCTCAGACCCCCTCCTCCGCCGCGATGCGCCCGGCCCGCACGGCCGCCACCAGCTCCGCGTGGTCGGCCTCCGTCCGGTCCGCGTACGCGACGGCGAACCGCGCCACCGCCTCCTCGAACTCCTCGCTCTTGCCGAGGTACCCGGCGACCAGCCGCGGATCCACGCTGTGCGCGTGCGCCCGCGCCAGCAGCGCGCCCGTCAGCCGCCCGTAGTCGTCTATCTGCGTCGCCGACAGGGCCGCCGGGTCCACGCTCCCCTTGCGGTTGCGGAACTGCCGCACCTGGAAGGGCCGCCCCTCCACCGTCGTCCAGCCCAGCAGGTCGTCCGAGACCACCTGCATCCGCTTCTGACCGGAGACCACCCGGCGCCCCTCGTGGTCCACCGGTGCGTTCTCGAAGCCCACCGCGCTCAGGTGCGGCAGCAGCACCGAGGGCCGCGCCTCCTTCACCTGGAGCACCAGCGGCTCGCCCCGGTGGTCCAGCAGCAGCACCACGTACGAGCGGGTGCCCACGCTGCCCGTGCCGACCACCCGGAACGCCACGTCGTGGATCGCGTACCGGGCCAGCAGCGGCAGCCGGTCGGCGCCCACCGTGCCCAGGTACCCGCCCAGCGCCCGCGCGACGGCCGCCGCCTCCCCGTCGCCGACCCGCCGCAGCACCGGCAGCGCGTCCACGAAGGCCCGGCCGCCCTCCGGCAGCTCCGTGGTGGCCTTGGCCGCGAACCGCGCGCTCGTGTTCTTGCGGGCCTTCTCCGACACCTTCTCCATCAGCCCGACCAGGTCCCGCACGTCCCGCCGCGAGACCAGCTGCTCGTCGGCGACGGCGTTCCAGGCGTCGAGGACCGGCAGCCCCTCCAGGATCCGCATGGTCCGCCGGTACGCGCCCACCGCGTCGTACGCCGCCGCCCGGCAGGAGCCCTCGGACAGCCCCGCCACCCGCCCGGCCAGCACCAGCGAGGCCGCCAGCCGCTTCACGTCCCACTCCCACGGGCCGAACACGGTCTCGTCGAAGTCGTTCAGGTCGATGGCCAGCCGGCCCCGCACGTCCCCGTACAGCCCGAAGTTGGCCGCGTGCGCGTCCCCGCAGATCTGCGCGCCGACCCCCGTGACCGGGGTGCCCTCCAGGTCGTGCGCCATCAGCCCCGCCGCACCCCGCAGGAAGGCGAACGGGTTCGCGGCCATCCGGCCCACCCGGATCGGCGTCAGCTCCGGCACCCGCCCGGCGTTCGACTCCTCGACCGCGCGCACCGCGTCGGGCCGCCCCGCCACCGGATCCAGCCGGCCGTGGTCCCCCCGGGGCGCGCGCAGCCGCAGCGCCCTGCCCTCCGCCCGCGGAGCGCCCTGCGCCTCGCGCGGAGCGAACCCCGCCACCTGAGGAATCCGCTCGCCCATGCCCGTCCCCGCCCTGTCGCACGTACCCGTCGATCAACAGCGGCGACCGTACCCACCACGGGACCGCCCGCGGAAGGGACCACACGCCCCGCCCTCGTCACACCCCCGGACGGCCCGCCCGCGACCGGCAGGCCCCGGCAGCACCCCGCCGGCGCCCCTCAGAGCCCCGCGTCCCGCGCCAGCAGCGCCGCCTGCACGCGGTTCTCGCAGCCCAGCTTGGCCAGGATCCGGCTCACGTACGTCTTCACGGTCGCCTCGCTCATGTGCAGCCGCCGCCCCGCGTCCGCGTTGGACAGCCCCTCGCCGAGCAGGGCCAGCACCCCCCGCTCCCGCTCGCTCAGCTCCGCCACCCGCCGCCGCGCCTCCCCGGCCCGCCCGCCGGCCCGGCCCGCACCGCCCGCGGCCAGCTGGTCGACCACGTGCCGGGTCGCCCCCGGCGACAGGTACGCGTCCCCGGCCGCGGCCGCCCGCACCGCGCCGATCAGCTCGGCCGGGGCCGAGTCCTTCAGCAGGAAGCCGGCGCCGCCCTCCGCCAGGGCCCGCAGCACGTTCTCCTTCTCCCCGAAGGTCGTCAGGATCAGCGCCCGCGCCCCCGGCACCGCCCGGCGCAGCTCGCCCAGCGCCGACAGCCCGTCCATCACGGGCATCTGGATGTCCAGCAGCACCACGTCGGGGGCGTGGGAGCGCGCCAGCTCCACCGCCTCGCGCCCGTCCGCCGCCTCCGCGACCACCTCGATGCCGGGATCCGAGGTCAGGATCATCCGGATCCCGGCACGGATCAGCGGCTCATCGTCGGCGATCACCACTCTGACCACACCGCTCGCCACGGGCGTCCCTACCTCTTCGCGTTGTAAGACGACTTCTCGATCAGCTTGCCGTCCCGGAAGCAGAAGCGGAAAACCGGTTCCTCGTTGAACGAGTCCACCGTCTCGTCCGACAGCAGCAGCAGGCACCGGGCGCCCTCGGGCCGCGGCGGCCCCGAGCGCTCCAGCCCCTGCGTCAGCAGCGGATCGCCCTCCGGCAGCGCCGCCCGCACCTGCTCCTCGGACTGCCCGACGCGCACCGCGTCGTAGTCCGCGCGGCCCACCATCGACTTCTGCGCCGAGCCCACCATCATGAACAGCGCCGCACCGCCCGCCAGCACCAGCACCAGGCCCACCGCCGCGGCGATCCCGCAGCCCAGGGCCAGCCCCCGGGACCGGCCGCCGCCGATCCGGCCCGCGAGCTCGCGGTCCACGGCGCTCCAGTCCACCGCGGCCCCGCCGCCCCGCCCGTCCCCGGACAGGGCCTGCGCCTGCTGCCCGAAGTCGTCGGCCGCGTCCACCCGCGGCGGCGCGGCCCCGGCCGGCTCCGCCCCGTACGGCAGGACGCCCGCGACCCGGAAGCCGCCGTCCTCGGCGGGCCCCGTGTAGACCATCCCGCCGACCAGCCGGGCCCGCTCGCGCAGCCCGGTCAGCCCCTGGCCCCCGCTGACCACCTCGCCGGCGCCCGGACCGCTCCCGGGCCCGTTGACGATCTCCACGACCAGCGAGTCGTCCTCGTACCGCAGCTCCACCGCGATCGCCGCACCGGGCGCGTGCTTGTACGCGTTCGTCAGCGCCTCCTGCACGATCCGGTACGCCGCGTGGTCGCAGGCCGCCGCCAGCGGCCGCGGCTGCCCGCTCTGCGCCAGGTCGACCCGCGTGCCCGCCGCCCGGGCCGCCTCCACCACGCCCGCGATACCGGCCACCCCGCGGGCCGCAGGCTGCGCCTCCTCGCCGCCCGCCGGGGCCTCGACCCCGTCCCGCAGGATCCCCACGACCTCGCGCAGCTCGTGCATGGCCGCCACCGAGGCCTGGCGCAGCACCCCCACCGCCTCGCGCTGACGGCCGGTCAGCTCCGGGTCCACCTCCAGGGCGCCCGTGTGCACCGCGATCAGCGCCAGCTGGTGGCCGAGGCTGTCGTGCATGTCCTGGGCGATGCGCTGCCGCTCCCGCAGCCGGGCCTGTCCCGCCACCATCTCCCGCTCGCGCAGCAGCTGGGCGTTGCGCTCCTGCATCGCGTGCAGCAGGGTCCGGCGCTGGTTCCAGTACCGGCTGGCGAGACCCGGCATCACGGTCGTCGCCAGGAAGAACAGCGTGGACAGCAGCACCAGCGGCAGCGGGCGCGGCCAGGCCCCGTCGGCGGCCATCGAGGTGACCGTGCTCAGGACGAAGGCCAGGGTGAAGGCGCCGAGCGCCCTGCCGACCCCGACGATCCGGCGGCCGGCGGTCCAGCCCGCCAGGATCGTCATCGGGGCCATGCCCACGAGCACCCCGGACAGGGCGCAGGAGACCACGAGCACCCCGGCCGGCAGCCGGCGCCGCAGCAGCGAGAGCAATGCCACACCGGCCGTGGTGGCCAGCACCTGCCAGCCGGGCTCCTCCATCACGTCGGCGATGCCCGCGCCCATCAGCGCCAGCACCCCGGCCAGCACGCATTCGCCCGCCAGCCGGCGCCGGCTCCAGGGGTCGGGCCCCTTCAGCCAGGTCCAGCCCCGCCTCAGCTCCTCGCGCACGTCCACGCCCCCGACCCTAGGCAACGGGGGCCCGCCGCCCCCATCACCTTTCGTCGCGTCCCGCACCGACCAAAGTCGCGCCCGGCCGCATACGAAGAAGCCCCGCGGACCGATGGTCCGCGGGGCTTCCGCTGTGGGCGAGGGGGGATTTGAACCCCCACGTCCCGAAGGACACTGGCACCTGAAGCCAGCGCGTCTGCCGTTCCGCCACTCGCCCGAGTAGCTCCAGTGGTCTTTCCCTTGCGGGCCGTTCCCCTGGCGACACCGGAACATTAGCACGTCGGACGGGGTGGAATCACATCGCTTTCCCGGCCGCCCCCCGGCGGCCCCCGCACCCCCCGCCGGAGGCCCCCCGGCGGGCCCGGCGGCACCTCCCCTCCCACGGGAACCGCCCGGTGCGGGACACTGTCCCGGGGCCGCCTCTACGATCCCTTGTGAGGGGCAACACTCGTCTGCCGGACAGATAAGGGGAACCAGCCGATTTCCCCGCGCGTGGATACGATCAGTAAGCAGTACCAGGGCGACAACGACGGAGGAGGTGCCCCATGGGAGTCCTGAAGAGGTTCGAGCAGCGACTCGAAGGTCTGGTGAACGGCACCTTCGCCAAAGTGTTCAAGTCCGAGGTGCAGCCGGTCGAGATCGCGGGCGCGCTCCAGCGCGAATGCGACAACAACGCCACCATCTGGAACCGCGAGCGGACGGTCGTCCCCAACGACTTCATCGTGGAGCTCAGCGCCGGCGACTACGAGCGCCTGAGCCCCTACAGCGGCCAGCTCGGCGACGAGCTCGCCGGGCTCGTGCGCGACTACGCCAAGCAGCAGCGCTACACGTTCATGGGCCCGGTCAAGGTCCAGCTGGAGAAGGCCGACGACCTCGACACCGGCCTCTACCGCGTGCGCAGCCGCACCCTGGCCTCCTCCACCTCCCAGTCCCAGCCGGAGCAGCAGCAGCCCGCCCAGGGCGGCTACGGCTATCCTCCGGCAGGGACCCCGCCCATGCCACCCGGCCCGCCTCCCGGCGGCGGGTACGCGGGCGGCGGCCCCCAGCCCGGCCGCAGCCGCAGCGGCGGCGGCCCCGCTCCCGTCCCCGGGGGCGGCGCGGTCACGCGGCGCTGGATCGAGATCAACGGCACCCGCCACCAGATCTCCCGCCCGACGCTGGTGCTCGGCCGCAGCACCGAGGCCGACGTGCGGATCGACGACCCCGGCGTATCGCGCCGGCACTGCGAGATCCGGACCGGAACGCCCCCGACGATCCAGGATCTCGGATCCACCAACGGCATCGTGGTGGACGGGCAGCACACCACCCGCGCTACGCTCCGCGACGGCTCGCGGATCGTCGTGGGCAGCACGACCATCATTTACCGGCAAGCCGAAGGGTGAAGCGGGGGCAATGTCAGAGCTGACCCTGACGGTCATGCGGTTGGGTTTCCTGGCCGTCCTGTGGCTGTTCGTCATCGTGGCCGTCCAGGTCATCCGCAGCGACCTCTTCGGAACCCGCGTGACCCAGCGCGGGTCCCGCCGCGGGGGGAGCGACACCCGCACGCAGCCGCAGGGCGGCGGCGGCCGGCAGGCCGCGCCCCCGCAGCAGCGCCAGCGCCGCGGGGCGCCGACCAAGCTGGTCGTCTCCGAGGGCACCCTGACGGGCACCACGGTCGCCCTCCAGGGGCAGACGATCACCCTGGGCCGCGCCCACGACTCCACCATCGTCCTGGACGACGACTACGCCTCCAGCAGGCACGCCAGGATCTACCCCGACCGCGACGGCAACTGGATCGTCGAGGACCTCGGGTCCACCAACGGCACGTATCTCGACCGGGCCCGCCTGACCGTCGCGACACCCATTCCGCTGGGCACCCCGATCCGCATCGGCAAGACCGTCATCGAGCTGCGGAAGTAGTACGAGAATGAGCGAGCGGAGCGAGCGAGCCGCGGCGGTCCCCACAGCGGACCCGAGCGCGCTCCCGACCGGAGGGTGGGCAGTGTGGCTCGAGACCGGTTGTACCCGGACCCGACCGGCGAGGTGCGCATGAGTCTGTCCCTGCGTTTCGCCGCCGGATCCCACAAGGGCATGATCCGCGAGGGGAACGAGGACTCCGGCTACGCCGGCCCCCGCCTCCTCGCCATCGCCGACGGCATGGGCGGCCAGGCCGCCGGCGAGGTCGCCAGCTCCGAGGTGATCTCCCTCCTCGTGCCGCTCGACGACGACGTCCCGGGCTCCGACGTCCTGACCTCCCTCGGCAGCGCCGTCCAGGTCGCCAACGACCGGCTGCGCGTCATGGTCGAGGAGGACCCCCAGCTGGAGGGCATGGGCACCACGCTCACCGCCCTGCTGTGGACCGGCCAGCGCCTCGGCCTCGTCCACGTCGGCGACTCCCGCGCCTACCTGCTCCGCGACGGCCTGCTCACGCAGATCACCCAGGACCACACCTGGGTGCAGCGCCTGGTCGACGAGGGCCGCATCACCGAGGAAGAGGCCACCACCCACCCGCAGCGCTCCCTGCTGATGCGGGCCCTCGGCAGCGGCGACCACGTCGAGCCCGACCTGTCCATCCGCGAGGTCCGGCCCGGCGACCGCTACCTCATCTGCTCCGACGGCCTCTCCGGCGTGGTCTCCCACCAGACCCTCGAGGAGACCCTGGCCGGCTACCACGGTCCGTACGAGACCGTGCAGGCGCTGATCCAGCTCGCCCTGCGCGGCGGCGGCCCGGACAACATCACCTGCATCGTCGCGGACGTCCTCGACGGGGACACGGGCGACACCCTCGCCGCCCAGTACACCGACACCCCCGTGGTCGTCGGCGCCGTGGCCGAGAACCAGCACCAGCTCTTCGACGGCGGGGCCATGCAGACCCCCGCCGGCCGCGCCGCCGGGCTCGGCCGCCAGGCCGCCCCGGCCCCGGGCTTCGGCCCGCCCGGCAGCGGCTCCACCCCCGGCTACGGCGCGGCCCCGGGCGCGTACGGCTCGTACGGCGATCCCGAGCACGGGGAGTTCGACGAGGACGACGAGGACTACGCCCCCCGCAAGGGCCGCGCGTGGCTCAAGCGCTCCCTCCTGCTGCTGGTGGCCCTCGGCGTGGTCGGCGGCGCCGTCTACGGCGGCTGGCGCTGGACCCAGACCCAGTACTACGTCGGGGTCAAGGACCAGCACGTGGCGCTGTACCGCGGCATCAGCCAGAACCTCGCCTGGATCAGCCTGTCCAAGGTCGACCAGGACCACCCCGAGATCGAACTGAAGTACCTGCCGGACTTCAAGCGCAAGCAGGTCGAGGCCACGATCAGCGAGGGCGACCGCGACAGCGCGCTGGCCAAGATCCGCGAACTGGGCACCCAGGTCACCGCCTGCAAGAAGGACGAGCAGCGGCGCAAGGCCGAGGAGAGCGCCAAGCCCGCGCCCGACGGCACGGCCACCCAGACGAACCCGACACCCACACCCGGCCCCGCTCTCACCGAAGAAGAGAAGAAGCTGGTCGACCAGTGCGGCCAGTAACAGCCGGAGCCGCCAGCGGGCACAGGGGGCCTGCCACACCATGAGCGTTGTCACCAACACGACCACCATCGGCGCCATCGAGCTGCCGAGCCGGCGCAACACCGAGCTGATGCTGCTCGGCTTCGCCGTGGTCATCCCGATCTTCGCCTACGCCAACGTGGGCCTGGCCATCGACGGCAAGCTGCCCCCGGGCATGCTGTTCTACGGCCTCGCCCTCGCGGTCGTGGCGGGCATCGCCCACCTCGTCGTACGCCGCTACGCCAAGTACGCCGACCCGCTGCTGCTGCCCCTCGGCATCCTGCTCAACGGCCTCGGCCTGGTGCTGATCTGGCGCCTGGACCAGTCCGAGCGCCTCCAGAACCTGGCCAAGCGGGCCTTCGGCACCTTCTCCGAGTCCGCGCCGAACCAGATGCTGTACACGGCGCTGGGCATCGGCCTGTTCGCCGGCGTGCTGCTGGTCCTCAAGGACCACCGCACCCTCCAGCGGTTCACGTACATCTCCATGGCGGCGGCCCTCGTGCTGCTGATCCTGCCGATCGTCCCGGGCCTGGGCGCCGACGTGTTCGGCGCGAAGATCTGGATCAGCGTCGGCGGCTTCTCCATCCAGCCCGGCGAGTTCGCGAAGATCGTCCTGGCGGTGTTCTTCGCCGGCTACCTCATGGTCAAGCGCGACGCCCTGGCCCTGGCCTCCCGCCGCTTCATGGGCCTCTACCTGCCGCGCGGGCGCGACCTCGGGCCGATCCTGACGATCTGGGCCGTCAGCCTGCTCATCCTGGTCTTCGAGAACGACCTCGGCACCTCGCTGCTGTTCTTCGGCATGTTCGTGATCATGCTGTACGTGGCCACAGAGCGGACCAGCTGGATCGTCATCGGCCTGCTGATGTCGGTCGGCGGCGCGGTGGTCGTGGCCTCCTTCTCCAGCCACGTCGCCTACCGCGTGAACGCCTGGCTCGACCCCTTCGCCTGCTACACCACCTCCGGCGCCTGCGAGCAGGTCGGCCAGTCGATCATGAGCTTCGGCTCCGGCGGGGTCCTCGGGGCCGGCTGGGGACAGGGCAACTCCGACCTGATCGGCTTCGCCGCCAACTCCGACTTCATCTTCTCCACCGTCGGCGAGGAGCTCGGGCTCGCCGGGGTCATGGCCTTCCTGCTGCTCTACGGCCTGATCATCGAGCGCGGCGTCCGCACCGCCCTGGCCGCCCGCGACCCCTTCGGCAAGCTCTTCGCCATCGGGCTCTCCGGCGCCTTCGCCCTCCAGGTCTTCGTGGTCGCGGGCGGGGTCATGGGCCTCATCCCCCTCACCGGCATGACCATGCCCTTCCTCGCCTCGGGCGGTTCCTCCGTCCTCGCGAACTGGGCCCTCATCGGCATCCTCATCCGCATCAGCGACACCGCGCGCCGTCCCGCACCGGCCCCCGCCCCGTCCCCCGACGCCGAGATGACCCAGGTGGTCCGACCCTCATGAACAAGCCCCTGCGCCGCATCTCGATCTTCTGCGGGCTGCTGATCCTGGCGCTGCTGGTCCGGACGAACTGGCTCCAGTACGTCCAGGCCCAGGATCTCAGCACCCGCAAGGAGAACCGCCGGGTCGCCATCGCCCAGTACGCGCAGGAGCGCGGCAACATCATCGTCAACGGCAAGCCGATCACCGGCTCCGCCGTCACCGACGGCAGCGACTACAAGTACAAGCGCACCTACCTCGACGGCCCGATGTGGGCGCCCGTCACCGGCTTCGCCTCCCAGGCCTTCGGCTCCACCCAGCTGGAGAACCTCCACGACGGCATCCTGACCGGCAACGACGACCGGCTGTTCTTCGACCGCACCATCGGCATGTTCACCGGCGAGAAGAAGCAGGGCGGCAACGTGGTCACCACCCTGGTGCCCGCCGCGCAGAAGGCCGCCTTCAAGGCGCTCGGCAACAACAAGGGCGCCGTGGTCGCCCTCGACCCGCGCACGGGCGCCATCCTGGCCCTGGCCAGCGCCCCCTCGTACGACCCGTCCGTCTTCGCCGGCAACTCCAAGAACGACGAGAAGGCCTGGGTCGCCCTCAAGGACAGCAAGAACAAGGAGCTGGTGAACCGCGCCCTGCGCGAGACCTACCCGCCGGGCTCCACCTTCAAGGTCGTCACCGCCGCCGCGGCGCTGGAGAAGGGGGTCGTCAAGGACATCAACGCCCCCACCGACACCCCCGAGCCGTACTTCCTGCCCGGCACCGTCCCCAGCCCCGACACCAGGCTGATCAACCAGCACGGCGGCTGCGAGAAGGCGAGCCTCAACAGGGCCATGGAGGTCTCCTGCAACACCGTGTTCGCCAACCTGGGCAACAAGGTGGGCCGGGACGAGATGGTGAAGGCGGCGGAGAGCTTCGGCTTCAACAACCCGAAGATCGACACCCCGGTCCGCGCCTTCGCCAGCGTCTACGACAAGAACATGAACGCCCCCAGCAACGCGCTGTCCTCCATCGGCCAGTTCAACACCGCGGCCACGCCCCTCCAGATGGCCATGGTCGCCGCCGCGGTCGCCAACGACGGCAAGCTGATGAAGCCGTACATGGTCGACCAGCTGACCGCACCCAACCTGGACGTCATCGAGCAGACCGAGCCCGAGGAGATGAGCCGCCCGCTCTCCCCGGAGAACGCGCAGAAGCTCCAGGAGATGATGGTCAACGTCGTCGAGAACGGCACCGGCACGAACGCCCGGATCAGCGGCGCCACCGTCGGCGGCAAGACCGGCACCGCGCAGCACGGCGAGAAGAACAAGGAGCGCCCCTACGCCTGGTTCATCTCGTACGCCACCACCGAGAAGGGCGCGGTCGCCGTGGCCGTGGTCATCGAGGACAGCAGCGCCACCCGCGAGGACATCAGCGGTGGCGGCCTGGCCGCTCCGGTGGCCAAGGACGTCATGAAGGCCGTGCTCAAGAGCCAGGGGTGACCCCCGGGTGACCCGCCCGTACGCCGCCGGGGCCCGGCGGCGTACGGTACCGGTCCTGTATCAGCCTGCGGTCACGGACGGCAGACACATCCGCGGCCGGTAGCCTTTGCGCGGACAGCACACCGCCGGACCACACACGGGTGCGGTCGGGACTGACGGAGAGGGCTGGAGACGTTATGGAAGAGCCGCGTCGCCTCGGCGGCCGGTACGAGCTGGGCTCGGTGCTCGGCCGTGGTGGCATGGCCGAGGTCTATCTCGCGCACGACACCCGGCTCGGCCGCACCGTGGCCGTGAAGACGCTGCGGGCCGACCTGGCCCGCGACCCGTCCTTCCAGGCCCGGTTCCGCCGTGAAGCCCAGTCCGCCGCCTCGCTCAACCACCCGGCGATCGTCGCGGTCTACGACACCGGCGAGGACTACGTCGACAACATCTCCATCCCGTACATCGTGATGGAGTACGTCGACGGGTCCACGCTGCGCGAGCTGCTGCACTCCGGCCGCCGGCTGCTGCCCGAGCGCACGCTGGAGATGACGATCGGCATCCTCCAGGCCCTGGAGTACTCGCACCGCGCCGGCATCGTGCACCGCGACATCAAGCCCGCGAACGTCATGCTGACCCGCACCGGCCAGGTGAAGGTCATGGACTTCGGCATCGCCCGCGCCATGGGCGACTCCGGCATGACGATGACGCAGACCGCCGCCGTGATCGGCACCGCCCAGTACCTCTCCCCCGAGCAGGCCAAGGGCGAGCAGGTCGACGCCCGCTCCGACCTGTACTCCACCGGCTGCCTGCTGTACGAGCTGCTCACCGTCCGGCCCCCGTTCGTCGGCGACTCCCCCGTGGCCGTCGCCTACCAGCACGTGCGGGAAGAGCCTCAGCCGCCGAGCAACTTCGACCCCGAGATCACGCCCGAGATGGACGCCATCGTCCTCAGGGCCCTGGTCAAGGACCCCAACTACCGCTACCAGTCCGCCGACGAGATGCGCGCCGACATCGAGGCCTGCCTCGACGGCCAGCCCGTCGCGGCCACCGCCGCCCTCGGCGCCCCCGGCTACGGCGGGTACGGCTACGACCAGGGCCACGGGCACGGCCACCCCGGCTACGACCAGCCCACCACGGCCCTGCGCACCGCCGACCCCGGCCAGACCTCGATGATGCCGCCCATGCCGCCCGGCGGCGAGGGCTACCCGCCGCCCGGCTACGACGACGGGGGCCGGTCCGGCCGCCGCCAGAAGAAGAGCCGCGCCTCCACCGTGCTGCTCGCCGCGGCGGCGGTCCTGGTGCTGATCGGCGCCATCCTCATCGGGCAGTCGCTGACCAGCGGAAACGGCAGCGACCCCGTCTCCGCGCCCAACCTCGTCGGCGACACCTTCGCGCAGGCGGTCAAGAACGGCGAGAACGCCGGGGTGAAGGTGGTCGAGGCCGGCAAGGAGCCCTGCGAGGACCAGCCCGAGGGCAAGGTCTGCAGCCAGGACCCCGCGCCGGGCACCGAGGTCGAGAAGGAGAGCACGATCAACGTCGTCGTCTCGACCGGCGCCCCCAAGGTGCTGGTCCCCGACGTGCTGAACGTGTCCTTCGACGAGGCCGAGAAGACCCTGCGCGACAAGGGCTTCACCGTCGAGCGCAAGAACGAGGAGTCCGACCGCACCGCCGGCACGGTCCTCAAGCAGAACCCGCCCGGCAGCTCCTCGGTGGAGAAGGGCTCCACGGTCACCCTGACCGTGGCCAAGGAGGCCGAGAAGTCCACCGTCCCGGACCTGATGGGCAAGAGCGAGGCCGAGGCGAAGAAGGCCCTGGAGGACGCCGGGCTCCAGCTCGGCACCACCACCGAGGTCGACTCCACGGCCACCGCGGGCACGGTCGTCAAGCAGAGCCTGGCCCCCGGCCAGCAGGTCGCCCCCGACTCGACCGTCAACGTGGAGATCGCCAAGGCGGCCCAGCAGGTCCAGGTGCCGCAGCTGTTCAACAAGACGGTCGCCGAGGCCCGGCAGATCCTCCAGCAGAACAACCTGAGCTTCGGCTCGGTGCTGTCGGGTCCGCAGGACGAGAACGCCCTGATCCTGGCCACCGACCCGGGCGCCAACACCCCGGTCGCCCCCGGCACCGTGGTCAACGTGCGGACGGTCCCCGGCCAGCAGGACGGCGGGAACAACAACGGCGGCAACAACGGGGACGAGGGAGGCTTCCTCGGAGGCCTCCGCGGGGGCAACTAGCCCCTTCCGGCCCCCCGGAGCCCCCGGAGCCCACGAGGGCCCGGTTCCCCCCTCACAGGGGGAACCGGGCCCTTTCTCCGTGCACCCGGGGTCCGGCCGGGCTCAGCGCAGCTCCGCCGGGGGCGTCCGGTCCGCGTCCACCTTCTGCGTGCGGACCAGCTCGCCCCATACGACGTACCGGTACTTGGACGTGTAGACCGGGGTGCAGGTCGTCAGCGTGATGTACCGGCCCGCACGCTCCCGGCCCGCCTGCTTCGGGACCGGGGCGAGGACGTCCACGTTGTACTTGGAGGTCTGGCGCAGCTCGGCGAAGACCTTGTACACGTACCAGGTGTCCCGGGTCTCGAAGACGACCGCGTCCCCGGTCCGGATCTTGTGGATGTTGTGGAACCTGGCCCCGTGCCCGTCCCGGTGCGCCGCGAGGGAGAAGTTGCCGGACGGGTCCCAGGGCAGCGCCGACTTCAGCGGCTCGGTGTAGTAGCCGGCCACGCCGTCGTCCAGCACCTCCGGGGAGGTGCCCCGTTTGACCAGCACCTCGCCGCCGCCCATCGCCGGCACGTGGAGGAAGCCGATCCCGCCGCGGGTGTCGAGGGCGCCCGGCCCGGCGGCGGCGCCGCCCGCGGCGGCCGCCCGCCAGCTCTCGCGCACGGCGTCGCCGCCGCGCGCGGCCTGCCGGTCGGCGAGCACGTTCGTCCACCACAGCGAGTAGACGACGAACAGGCCCAGCACCAGACCGGTGGTGATCAGCAGCTCGCCGGTGAGGCCGAGGACCACCGCGAGCCTGCTGCGCGTACCGCCGGCGGCGCGCGCAGCCCCCGCTGCGCGTGTACTCCTGGCTGCCAAGACTGCGACTCCCGATCCCCGTCAGCCGGCGGAGAGGGCCGCCGGGACGCCCGCACTGCGCGGCCGCTCCTCGACCATCCTGCCCCACACGACCATGCGGTACGTGCTGGTGAACTCGGGGGTGCAGGTGGTCAGGGTGAGGTAGCGGCCCGGGCCGGTGAACCCGGATCCCCGGGGGACCGGCTCCAGCACGGAGATGTTCGTCGGCGGGGTCTGCGGCAGGATCGAGGCCATCTCGTACGTGTAGTAGGCCTCGCGGGTCTCGACCACGATGGGGTCGCCGGGGCGGAGCCGGTTGATGAAGCGGAAGGGCTCGCCGTGCGTGTTGCGGTGGCCCGCCACGGCGAAGTTCCCCTGCGCGTCCTGGGGCATCGCGGTCTTCAGGACGCCCTCGGAGTAGTGCCCGACCATCCCGCGGTCGAGCACCTTCGCCTTGCTGGTGCCCTCCGCGACCGGCACCTTCACGTCCAGCTTGGGGATGTGCATGATCGCGAAACCCTGGCCGGGCTCGAAGGCCGCGGGGGCCGGCGCCCCGGCGGCCGGGCCCTCGGCCCAGGCCCGCTCCAGGCTGCCGCGGGCGCCGTCGGCCGCGCGCTCCGCCAGCACGTTCGTGTACCAGAGCTGGTAGGTGACGAAGAGGAGCATGAGCAGGCCGAGGGTGATGAAGAGCTCACCGGCCGCACGGCTCGCGACGACCACCGGGCCGCCGCGCGCCCGCCGCCGGGCGCGCTTCGCGGCCTCCTGGGCCGCCCTGCGCCGCGCGGCCCGGCCCCCGGTGGGGGCGGGCGGCGCGACCGCCGTCATGCGACGGCCTTGCCCACCACCGGCGCGAGGCCCGCTGACCTGGCCACGGCGCCCGCGTCCCCGCAGCGCACGAGCCAGTTGGCGAGCATCCGGTGGCCGCCCTCGGTCAGCACGGACTCGGGGTGGAACTGCACGCCCTCCACGTCGTGCTCCCGGTGCCGCAGGCCCATGATGATCCCGTCCTCGGTCCGGGCGGTCACCTCGAGCACGTCGGGGAGGGTCTGCGGCTCGGCGGCCAGCGAGTGGTAGCGGGTCGCGGTGAACGGCGAGGGCAGGCCCTCGAAGACCCCGAGCCCCTCGTGGAGCACCGGGGAGGTCTTTCCGTGCAGCAGCTCGGGGGCCCGGCCGACCACGCCCCCGTAGGCCACGGCCATGGACTGCATCCCGAGGCAGACGCCGAAGACGGGCACGCCGACGGCGGCGCAGTGGCGGACCATGTCCACGCAGACGCCGGCCTGCTCCGGGGTGCCGGGTCCGGGCGAGAGCAGGACCCCGTCGAACCCGTCCTGCGCGTGCGCGAGCTCGACCTCGTCGTTGCGCAGCACCTCGCACTCGGCGCCGAGCTGGTACAGGTACTGGACCAGGTTGAAAACAAAGCTGTCGTAGTTGTCCACGACCAGAATGCGCGCGCTCACCGCGTGGCTCCCGAACCTTCGTCGACGGTCACATCGTTGAACGGAAGCAGCGGTTCGGCCCAGGGGAAGACGTACTGGAACAGGACGAAGACCACGGCCAGGACCAGGACGAGGGAGATCAGCGCGCGTACCCACGCATTGCCCGGCAGATGCCGCCAGATCCAGCCGTACATGCCCGCTCCGACCCCGTCTTCTTCCTCTTGTCCGCCCCGCGCGCTTTCCGTATCGCGCACCAGACTACGGGCTGCCCCGCCCCGCGGGCCGGGTCTCGGTGAGTTCCGCCCACACGATGAGGCGGTGGCTCCTTCCCCATTCCGGATCACAGGTGGTGAGCGTGAGGTAACGCCCGGGTACGGCGAACCCGGACTTCACCGGCACCGGGTCGACCACGGCGACGTCGGTGGGCAGCGTCCGCACGGGCCCCCTGCGCACGGTGTACGTGTACGTCGCCGCGGAGTCCTTGACGATGACCGCGTCCCCCGGCCGCAGCCGCGGGAAGTCCTTGAAGGGGTCGCCGTAGGTCCGCCGGTGCCCGGCGACCGCGAAGTTCCCGGTGCCGCCGAGGGGGGCGGTGGCCGGGTAGTGGCCGAGCCCCTTCTTCAGCACCCCGGCGCCGGTGCCCTCCAGTACGGGCTTGCGCCAGTCCGCGCCGAAGCGGGGGACGTACATCACGGCGAAGGCCCGGCCGGGCGGGTACGCGGCGGGGGCGGGCGCCGGGGCCGGCGGGGCGGCCGGGTCCCCGGGGGCGGCCGGGGCGCCCGCGGCGGGGCGGGCGGACCAGCGGTCCGTGAGCCCGGCCAGCTCGCCGGCCATGGCCCGGTCGGCCTTCACGCCGGTCCACAGGACCACGTAGACGACGAAGAGCACGATGACCGTGCCCGCGGTCAGGCAGAGCTCGCTGAAGGTCCGCACGGCCCAGCGGATCAGGGCCCCGGGACGCTCCTCAGGAGGCAGTCTCCACAGGCTTCGCATAGTGGAGGTCCACTGTGCCGGAGTACCCCGGCAGAGTCACCGCCCCGTGGTCCTCCACTTTCCAGCCGAGCCCGTAGGCGTTCACGTACAGCTGGTAGTTCTGGATCGCCGGGGAGTCGGCCAGGGCCTTCTGGAGGCTGCCGGGGTCGCCGACCGCGGTCACCTTGTACGGCGGGGAGTAGACCCGGCCCTGGAGGATCAGGGTGTTGCCGACGCAGCGCACGGCGCTCGTCGAGATCAGCCGCTGGTCCATGACGCGGATCCCGCGGGCCCCGCCCTGCCAGAGGGCGTTGACCACGGCCTGGAGGTCCTGCTGGTGGATCACCAGGTCGTTGGGCTGCGGCTCGGGGACGTTGGGGATGCGGGCCTTGGCGCCGGGCGGGGCGTCGTTGAGGGTGACGGTGACGGCCCGGCCGGTGAGGGGCTCGGTGCCGGCGGCCTTCTGGAGGGCCTTGAGCCTGGCGTCCTCGGCCCGGGTGCTGCCGTCGTCCCGCTCGGCGAGGGCGTCGACCTCGCGGCGCACGGCCCCGGTGGCGTCCTCCAGCCCGGCGTTGGCCTGGCTGCGGTCGTGGATGAGGTCGGACAGCTTCAGGAGCGAGTCGTCCGTCCGGATGTTCGTACCCTTGGAGGTGTTGAAGCTGGTCACGAAGATGAGGCCGGCGAGGGCGAAGACGGCGAGGGTCAGGAGCCGGACCGGCCTCCGGTGGGAGTGCTCGGAATTGCTCAACGTACCCTTCTCCTTCAACGCCGCAAGAACCACTACGCTAACGGACGCCACGGGGGAGGAAGAGTCCCCAGCGCATCGACAGGAGAGACCCTCGTGCCGAAGTCACGGATCCGCAAGAAGACCGACTACACGCCGCCGCCCGCGAACAACCGCGAGGCCCAGGCCATCAAGCTGACCAACCGCAGCTGGGTCGCCCCGGTGATGCTGGCGCTGTTCCTGATCGGCCTGGCGTGGATCGTGATGTTCTACGTGACCGACACCCGGCTGCCCGTCGAGGCGCTGGGCAACTGGAACATCGTGGTCGGTTTCGGCTTCATCGCGGCGGGCTTCGGCGTATCCACCCAGTGGAAGTAAGTCAAGCTCTCCCCATACTTATCCACAGCGCTATCCACAGCTGAGGAAAAGACAGAAGATCTGTGGATAACTTGGACCCAGGTTGACGCCGGTGTGATTGACACCCCCGTCCACCTGGGTCCTTGTCGTCCAGCAGGCACTCCACATCGTGCACAAGATCCACCACGGACTGTGGACAACCTGCGCTCAGGTGAGCGCCGCGGTCCTCAGGAGGACGGTCGCGACCACCGCCGCCAGGATCAGTGCACAGGTCCCCCACTGCCACAGCGCACGGCGCTCGCGCGGGGCGTGGACCATCCCGAAGCCGATCACGGCCCCGCCCACCAGGCCGCCGATGTGCGCCTGCCAGGAGATCCCCGACCAGCCGAAGGTCAGGATGAGGTTGATCACCAGCAGCGCGATGATCGGCCTCATGTCGTACCGCAGCCGGCGCATCAGCACCGCCGTGGCCCCGAAGAGCCCGAAGATCGCGCCCGAGGCCCCGAAGGTGGCGCTGAAGGGCGGCTCCAGCAGGTAGACGAGGGCGCTGCCGGCCAGCCCCGAGCCGAGGTACAGGGCCAGGTAGCGGATCCGCCCGAGGGCGGCCTCCAGCGGGGGCCCGAGGAACCACAGGCTGAGCATGTTGAAGCCGATGTGCCAGAACTCGATGTGCAGGAACATCGAGGTAACCAGGCGGTACCACTCGCCGCCGGCGACCCCTTGCATCGTGCCGTCGATGTCGAACCAGCGGCCGACCAGCGCGAAGTTCTCGACGAACGTCCGCTCGTCGGCCAGCGCCCCCAGGAACACGGCCAGGTTCAGGCCGATGAGCAGTTTGGTGACGAGGGTGGTGTCGGCGGCCACGGCGCCGCCCGCCACCGTGCGGGGCGTGGTGGCGGAGGCCGTGTGGCCGGTCCCCGAGCCGGTGCGGACGCAGTCCGGGCACTGGAAGCCCACGGAGGCGTCGATCATGCACTCGGGGCAGATCGGGCGCTCGCAGCGGGTGCAGCGGATGCCCGTCTCGCGCTCCGGGTGGCGGTAGCAGTGCGGAAGGCGTGCGGTCTCGTCCATGGCCCCCTCCCGGCTCAGCGCTTCTCGATGACGACGCTGTGGATGACCACGTCCTCCAGGGGACGCTCGGTGCGCGGGTTGGTCGCCGCCCCCGCGATGGCGTCGACCACGGCGCGGCTCGCCGCGTCCGCGACCTCGCCGAAGATCGTGTGCTTGCGGGTGAGCCAGGCGGTCGGGGCCACCGTGATGAAGAACTGCGAGCCGTTGGTGCCCGGCCCCGCGTTGGCCATGGCCAGCAGGTACGGCTTGGTGAAGGCCAGCTCGGGGTGGAACTCGTCGGCGAACTGGTAGCCGGGGCCGCCCGTGCCGTTCCCGAGCGGGTCGCCGCCCTGGATCATGAACCCGCTGATCACCCGGTGGAAGACCGTGCCGTCGTAGAGGCGCTCGGTCGACTTCGCGCCGGTCTCCGGGTTCGTCCACTCCCGCTCGCCGCCGGCGAGCTCGACGAAGTTGCGGACCGTCTTCGGCGCGTGGAAGGGCAGGAGCTCGATCTCGATGTCCCCCTGGCTGGTCTTCAGGGTGGCGTACAGCTTCTGGGCCACGGAAATGCCTTCCTCGTCCTGGATCCTCGGTGACGTCGGTCCCGGACGACGCCGGTCCTGGTGACGTCGTGTGAACCTCCTCGTGATCCTCGCACGGACGGCACCCCGCAAAGGGGGACACCCGGATGCCGTGCCCTTTGCGCCTGTGGGCGGTTTGACAGGCAAGATCCGGCAAAGGGTGGAAAGGTGAACTCTGTCCGCCACCGAGGAGGAGGATCACGTGACCCGCAGAGACAGCGTGCACGCCGCGACGGAAGCGGCGAAGGACAGCTTCAGGCACGCAGCGGAAGTGGTGGCGCCGTACGCAGGAACCGCCAAGGACGCAGCGGCGCACTACGCGCACGAGGCGCGAGTGGTACTGGCGCCGAAGGTTTCGAGCGCGGCCCACGGGGCCGCGCGCCAATGCCGTACCCAGTACGGCACCCACGTGGCACCGCTGCTGGTGCAGGCCCGCGACGCGCTGCCGCCGCAGGTCGACCACGCGGCCACGCGGATGGTGCACGGCACGCGCAAGGCGGCCCGGCAGGCCGTCGACTACGCGCAGCCGCGCATCGAGGACGCGGTCGCGGCGGCGCAGCCGGTGGCCGAGGAGGCGGCCGCCCGGTCCGTGGCCGCGGTCGCGGCGCTGCGCGGCCAGGTGACCCCGGACGAGATCAGGAAGCTGGCCAGGAAGCACCGGCGGCGCGAGCGGGCGGGCCACTTCTTCAAGGGCGCGGCCGTCGTGGGCCTGGTGGCCGGCGGGGCCTTCCTGCTGTGGCGCTGGTGGGACCAGCAGTCGAACCCGGACTGGCTGGTCGAGCCGCCGGCGGCCACGGAGGTCGGCGAGCGGGCTCCGCTGAGCTCGGTCGACGGCAGCGCGTCCCGCTTCGACGAGGCGGGTTCCGAGGCGGAGGCCGACGGGGCCGAGGGAGCCGGTGACGGCTCCGACGCCAAGGCGGAGGACAACGGCCGCTGAGCCGGCTGCCGCGGCGGCCGCCGCTGCCGCTGTACGGCGTACGGACGGAGGCGGGGCCGGATCCTGGTGATCCGGGCCCGCCTCCGTCGTTCCCCACGGTCCGTCGTTGCCCGCGGTGCGGCGTTCCTAGCGGTGCGGCGGGGGAGCGGAGCGCTTGGCCGTCCCCGGCGGCGCCTCGTGCGGAGCCGTCCCCGGCCCGCCCCCGCTGCCGTCGGTCCGCGGTACGGCCGAGTGGATCGGCGGGGCGGAGCGCTTCGCGGCCTCGGGCGGGGTGTGGCTGAGCTCCATGCCCGGGTCCAGGGGGGTGCGTACGGGCGGGGCCGCCTTCGGGGCCGCGCCGGCCCCCGGGCCGTCCCGCTTCCCCGTGGTCTCGCCCTTGTCGTGCTTCAGGAAGTCGAAGAATCCCATGGTCGTGCCTCCGGCGGGTGCGTTCCCCCTGTCACCACTGTGGTCCACACTCCGGCGCAGCGCCCACCGCATCCGCCGTACGGGCGACGCCGAATTCGTTTGCCCCGGGCACCGGCCGGAGGATTGCATGGCCGTCCGCCCGATCCCGCAGGAGTTCCCATGTCCGCCACGCACTCCGCCCCGGCCGCCCGGGTGCAGCGCATGTCCCGACTGATGGCGAAGACGCTCCGCGAGGACCCGGCCGACGCCGAGACGCTCAGCCACCGGCTGCTCGTCCGCGCCGGCTACGTCCGCCGCAGCTCGGCCGGGGTGTGGAGCTGGCTGCCGCTGGGCCGCAGGGTGCTGGAGAACGTCTCGCGCGTGGTCCGCGAGGAGATGGACGCGATCGGCGGCCAGGAGGTCCTGCTGCCCGCCCTGCTGCCCCGCGAGCCGTACGAGGCCAGCGGCCGCTGGTCGGAGTACGGGGACCTGCTCTTCCGCCTGCGGGACCGCAAGGGCGCCGACTACCTGCTCGGCCCCACCCACGAGGAGGTCTTCACCCTGCTGGTGAAGGACCAGTGCACCTCGTACAAGGACCTGCCGGTCATCCTCTACCAGATCCAGACCAAGTACCGGGACGAGGCCCGCCCCCGCTCCGGGGTGCTGCGCGGCCGCGAGTTCCAGATGAAGGACGCGTACTCCTTTGACACCACGGACGAGGGCCTGGCGGAGTCCTACGCCCTGCACCGGGAGGCCTACCGGCGGATCTTCACCCGGCTCGGTCTCGACCACCGCATCTGCTCGGCCGTCTCCGGCGCCATGGGCGGCTCCGCCTCGGAGGAGTTCCTGGCGCCCGCCGCGGCGGGCGAGGACACCTTCGCCGACTGCCCGTCCTGCGCGTACGCGGCGAACACCGAGGCCGTGACCTTCCCGCTGGTCCCCGCGGCCGCCGACCACCCCGCGCCGCAGGACGTGGACACCCCGGACACCCCCACCATCGAGTCCCTCGCGGCCCGCCTGGGGATCCCCGCCTCGGCCACCCTGAAGAACCTGCTGGTGAAGGTGGACGGGGAGATCACGGCGGTCGGCGTGCCCGGGGACCGCGAGGTGGACCTCGGCAAGCTCGCCGAGCACCTGGCGCCCGCCGCCGTCGAGCTGGTCGCCGAGGAGGACTTCGCGGCCCGCACCGACCTGGTGCGCGGGTACGTGGGCCCGCAGGGCCTCGCGGGGGTCCCCTACCTCGCGGACCCGCGGATCGCGCCCGGCACCGCCTGGGTCACCGGCGCCAACCGGCCCGGCACGCACACCCGGAACGTGGTCTGCGGCCGCGACTTCGAGCCGGACCGCTACCTCGACGTGGTCGTCGTGGAGAGCGGCGACCCCTGCCCGGCCTGCGGGGCGGGGCTGGTCCTGGACCGGGCGATCGAGGTCGGCCACATCTTCCAGCTGGGCCGCAAGTACGCCGACACCTTCCAGCTCGACGTACTCGGACCCGAGGGCAAGCCCGTCCGGGTCACCATGGGCTCGTACGGGATCGGGGTCTCCCGCGTGGTCGCGGCCCTGGCCGAGCAGACCGCCGACGGGAAGGGGCTGTGCTGGCCGGCCGCGGTGGCCCCCGCCGACGTCCACATCGTGGCCGCGGGCAAGGCCGCCCAGACCGAGCTGGCCCTCGAACTCGCCGACCGGCTGGCCGCCGCGGGCGTCCGCGTCCTGGTCGACGACCGCGCCGGGGTCTCACCGGGCGTCAAGTTCACCGACGCCGAGCTGATCGGCGTCCCGCAGATCCTCGTCGCGGGCCGCCGCACGGCCGAGGGCGTCGTCGAACTGAAGGACCGCCGCACCGGCGCCCGCGAGGAACTCCCCGCCACCGAGGCCGTATCCCGCCTGACCTCCCAGCCCGCCTGACCCCGCCCCTTCCACGCGCCCTTCCGCGGCCCCGTACACCACGGTCCGCAGCACCGCCGGGGACACAAAAACACCCCCTCGGACCTGGTTTCCGCAGGTCGGAGGGGGTGTAGGGGTGGAGCCTAGGGGAGTCGAACCCCTGACATCTGCCATGCAAAGACAGCGCTCTACCAACTGAGCTAAGGCCCCGTACACACGGGCGGGCCACCCGCTGAAGGGCGGTCGGCCACGTCCGCAGACCAGAGTACCGGGTTACCCCCTGGATCCCGCAAAATGAATAGGACTCCCGCCCCGCGACCACGCTCCGTAAGATGCTCGCGAGGTTCGCACCAGCGAAGGGGAGTAAGAGTGGACGCAGTGCAGCAAGAGGCCACGGCGAGAGCCAGAGAACTGCAGCGGAGCTGGTACGGGGAGCCGCTCGGGGCGCTCTTCCGACGGCTCATAGACGATCTCGGCCTGAACCAGGCGCGCCTCGCTGCCGTCCTCGGACTGTCGGCACCCATGCTGTCCCAGCTCATGAGCGGGCAGCGCGCCAAAATCGGTAACCCCGCCGTGGTCCAGCGGGTCCAGGCCCTGCAGGAGCTGGCGGGCCAGGTCGCCGACGGCAGCGTGAGCGCGGCGGAGGCCACCGACCGGATGGACGAGATCAAGAAGACCCAGGGCGGCTCGGTGCTCAGCAACACCGGTCAGACCACGACCAGTTCGGGCGCCCCCACCGTCAAGCGCGTGGTCCGCGAGATCCAGTCGCTGCTGCGCTCCGTCGCGGCGGCCGGCGACATCATCGATGCGGCGGACACCCTCGCCCCCACCCACCCCGAACTGGCAGAGTTCCTCCGGGTGTACGGCGCCGGACGCACCGCTGACGCGGTGTCCCACTACGAGGCGCACCAGGGCTGACGGCGGACGGGGGCGGACGCAGCGCGATGGGTGAGGTCTTCGCCGGGCGGTACGAACTGGTCGATCCGATCGGCCGGGGTGGAGCCGGAGCCGTCTGGCGCTCCTGGGACCACCGCCGGCGCCGGTACGTGGCCGCCAAGGTCCTCCAGCAGAGCGACGCCCACACCCTGCTGCGCTTCGTGCGCGAGCAGGCGCTGCGTATCGACCACCCCCATGTGCTGGCCCCGGCCAGCTGGGCGGCCGACGACGACCAGGTGCTGTTCACCATGGACCTGGTGGCCGGCGGCTCCCTCGCCCACCTGATCGGCGACTACGGCCCCCTGCCGCCCGCGTTCGTCTGCACCCTCCTGGACCAGCTGCTCTCCGGCCTGGCTGCCGTCCATGCGGAGGGCGTGGTCCACCGCGACATCAAGCCGGCCAACATCCTGCTGGAGGCCACCGGAACCGGGCGGCCGCATCTGCGGCTGTCCGACTTCGGGATCTCGATGCGCAAGGGCGAGCCCCGGCTCACCGAGACCCACCACGTGGTCGGCACCCCCGGCTACTTCGCCCCGGAGCAACTGCTCGGCGCCGAACCCGACTTCCCCGCCGACCTCTTCGCCGTGGGACTGGTCGCCCTGTACCTGCTGGAGGGTCAGAAACCCGATTCCCAGGCCCTGGTGGAGCACTTCCTCACCCACGGCACCCCTTCGGCCCCACAGGGCGTCCCGGGGCCGCTCTGGCAGGTGATCGCGAACCTCCTGCAGCCGGACCCCCGGGTCCGCTTCCGCACCGCCACAGGGGCCCGCAAGGCCCTTGCCGAGGCCGTCGCCCTGCTGCCGTCCGCCCCCGCCGACGAGGAGGCCGCCGATGCGGTCGAGGTGTTCGACCAACTGGGCCCCCTCCCCGCGGGATTCGGCCCCGAGGGCCCCGCAGCGCCGGCAGCACCCGAGCACACTCCGGCACCCCTCCCGACAGCGGCTCCGGCCCCTCCGACTCCGGCTCCTCCGGCCCCGGCTCTGACGCCACCGAGCATCCCGTACGCGTACGGGACCGCATCCGGGAGCGATGTTTCACGTGAAACATCGGCCTCGGAGACCGGCAGCTTCCACCTGGCCCCGCCCTCGGCCGAGCCCACCCGCCCCTACACCGCCCCCCAGCACCTCGGCACGCACACCGGCCCCGGCACCGGGGCAGGAACGGGGACAGCGGCAGGAGAAGGTCCAGGGCCGACCACCCGACCCCGCCGCGCCCCTTCCGGCCCGCCCGCCAAGGTGGCCGTACCCGTCCTCCTCCTGGCCCTGGTCTGCTTCGCGGTGGGCATCTGGGCCCTCACGCAGTCCTGAGACCGCCCCGCCGCGCCAGCAGGGCCCACAGCCCCAGGCCCAGCACCAGCACCGTCCCCGTGCCGATGCCGCCCGCGGCGAGCACCCGCATGGTGGAACGGCGCTCGGCAGCCGACCTGGCCTCGACCTCGGTGAGCCCCTCCCCGGCCGCCGCCACGTCCTCGCCCGAGACCCCGAAGCCGGCCGCGACCGCGTCCTCGCGGTACGGGGGCGCCGCCGCCTCCGAGCCCTCCACCTTGACCCGCAGGGTGAGCGGGATCGGCTCGGCGTCCGCCACGAACCCGCCGACCTTCCGGTCCACGGTCACGGCCAGGTAGTACCAGCCCGCGAACCGGGCCTGGCGGACCCAGGCGTCGTCGGAGTAGCGGTTGTCGTAGGCGATGGGCGCCGTCTTCCCGAAGCCCGCCATCGCCTGCTTGCCGTCGTAGGGGGCCCCGTGACCGGCCATCAGGCTGCGCGCCGGGTTGTAGAGCGCCACGGCCAGCCCGGAGCCCGCCGAACCGAAGGGCTTGGTCATCCTGGGGGCCTTGGCCAGCTCGGCGCTGACGCTGAGCTGCCGCCCCCAGGCCACGGGGATCCGGTAGAAGCGGGTCTCCCCGGGATGCAGCGCGTCCCGCCAGGCACCCGTCTCCAGGGCCCGGGCGTCGTTGAAGCCCGTGCCGCCCCGGCGGGGGACGCCCGCGTCCGAGGGCGGGACGGGGGACTGGGAGGGCCAGACGGCGGGCGGCTCCCCGGGGGCGCTGCCGGTGCTCAGGCCCGGCTCCCGCATCACCTTGAGCTCCACGGGCCAGGCCTCCTGGGAGGAGTCCTTGCCGGAGGTCCGGACGAGCTTCACGTAGTACGTGCCCGGCTCCTGGCAGTCCCCGTCCTCCTGGAGGCGGCGCACGGCCACGTCCGTGACGGGGCGCGGCTGGTACGAGCCGAAGATCCCGCGGTCACCGGTGCCGCACTCGTCGCCGCCCGTGGTCATCAGCACCACGTCCACGCCGTCCCCGTAGGCCACCTCGGCCGCCGCGGGGGGCCGGGCCACCGCCGAGACGTACACGCTCGACCGGTCGTCCAGGGAGAGCTGGTAGAAGCGCTCACCGGGGGCGAGTGTGTCCTCGTAGACCCCGCCCGCCTCCAGCGTGGGGGCCGTCGCGGAGCTGTCGCCCCCGCGGACCCCCCTGCTCCCGTGCGCCGTCGCGTACGGGTCCCCGGCGGCCGCAGCCGCTGCCGGGGACACCGCGAGGACGCACACCACCGTGAGCGCGGCCGCCGCGCCCCGGGCCCGAACCTTCATGCCCCACCCCTGAGAAGCCGAGAAACGGAACGCGCCGTCAGCGAGCAGCACGAAGCCCCGGCCGCAGCGGCAGCCGGGGCTTCATGAACTCAGCCTTGGGTCTCACACACCGGAACCGGACGGCACGGAGTCGGTCGCCTCCGTCCACAGGTCCTGCTCGGCGCGGTCCGCCTGGATCTGGCGGTACACGAGGAGCCCGCCGATGGCGGCCAGTGCGACCAGGAGAAGCTTCTTCACCGCGCGACCTCGTCTTTCGTTGACGTTGGGGACTTCTGGCGCCCGACTATACACACCGACCGATATCGATTGGTTATCTGGGAACGACCTCGGCCCCACTCCGGCAACGGCGTCGAGGGCCGCAACGGTAATCGGACGACAACGACAACGGCCCGGCGGATAATCTCCGCCGGGCCGTTGCCTAACTGTGGGGCTAACAGGATTTGAACCTGTGGCCTCATCCTTATCAGGGATGCGCTCTAACCAACTGAGCTATAGCCCCTCCGCGCTGCGCGCTGACTCCTGAAGATTAGCGCACAGACCCGGGAGTTCCCAAATCGCTGGTCACGGGGGGTGCGGCCGGCACACCCCGCGACCAGCGGGGGACTACTCGTCCTCGGCGAGGGTCAGCTCGACGCCGCCCACGAAGCCTGCGGACAGGTTGTAGATGAAGGCGCCGAGGGTGGCCAGCGCCGTCATCAGCACCACGTCGATGACCGCGATGACCGAGGTGAAGATGAGCACCCGCGGCAGCGACAGGAACGACTGGAGGTCGAACCCGTTGCTCTCGTTCGAGCCCGTGGCCTCGCTGATGGTCCCGCCGACGGTCGAGAAGACGCCCATGGCGTCCATGACCATCCACAGCACCACCGCGGCCACGATGGTGCAGATGCCCAGCGCGATCGACAGCAGGAAGCTGACCTTCATCACGGACCACGGGTCGGCCTTCGCCACCCGCAGCCGCGCCTTGCGCGTCCGCGGGGTGGTGCGGGCCGTGCCCGTGCGCGGCACCCGCTCGCCGCCGCGCGGGGTACCCGGGCCTGCGCCCGGGGCCGCGTAGGCCTGCGGCGGGTGGTACGGCTGTGCAGCCGGCGCCTGCGGCTGGGGCTGCGGCGCTCGCGGGTCGGTCACAGTTCCCCCTTTGGAGTCCGCGGCGGGGCCACGGGCACCGTTGGCTCCACTCGTGGCCGATCCGGCGCCCGTGGCTCCACTCACGCTCTACTCCTCGTGCTCCCCGGCCGGGGCGTCCGTGCCCTCGGCGGCCTCGGCGGCCTGTCCCTCGACTGCCTCGGTCTCGTCGACCTCGTCAGCCTCCTGACCGGCCTCGGCGTTACGAGCGATGCCGACGACGGCATCGCGCTTCCCCAGGTTGATCAGCTGGACGCCCATGGTGTCACGGCCGGTCTCCCTGACTTCACTGACGCGCGTACGAATCACACCACCGCCGAGGGTGATGGCCAGGATCTCGTCGCCCTCGTCGACCACCAGCGCGCCCACGAGGGAGCCCCGGTCCTCCACGATCTTCGCGGCCTTGATGCCCAGTCCGCCACGGCCCTGGACACGGTACTCGTCCACCGGGGTCCGCTTCGCGTAGCCCCCGTCGGTCGCGGTGAAGACGAAGGTACCCGGACGCACCACGCTCATGGAGAGCAGTTCGTCGCCCTCGCGGAAGCTCATGCCCTTCACGCCCGAGGTGGCACGGCCCATGGGCCGCAGCGACTCGTCCGTGGCCGTGAAGCGGATCGACTGCGCCTTCT
This sequence comes from Streptomyces sp. NPDC038213, assembly GCF_055600495.1. Taxonomy (NCBI): domain Bacteria; kingdom Bacillati; phylum Actinomycetota; class Actinomycetes; order Kitasatosporales; family Streptomycetaceae; genus Streptomyces; species Streptomyces sp. NPDC038213. Next base: position 210,081 of record NZ_JBVJYM010000005.1, on the reverse strand, counting down.
TGCTGATGAGCAGCAGGTCGTCGTCCGCGGACACCAGCTCGGCGCCGATCAGCTCGTCGTCGTCGCCGTTCTCCTGCTCGCGCAGGTTGATGGCGATGACTCCGCCGGAGCGGGGCGAGTCGTAGTCCTTGAGCGCCGTCTTCTTCACCAGGCCGGCCTTGGTGGCCAGGATCAGGTACGGGGCGGCCTCGTAGTCGCGGATCGCGAGGATCTGCGCGATCTGCTCGTCCGGCTGGAAGGCGAGCAGGTTGGCCACGTGCTGGCCGCGGGCGTCGCGGCCGGCGTCCGGCAGCTCGTACGCCTTGGCCCGGTAGACCCGGCCCTTGTTCGTGAAGAACAGCAGCCAGTGGTGCGTGGTGGACACGAAGAAGTGGTCGACGATGTCGTCCTGCTTCAGCTTCGTGCCGCGCACGCCCTTGCCGCCGCGCTTCTGCGAGCGGTAGTCCTCGGTCTTGGTGCGCTTGACGTAGCCGCCGTTGGTGATCGTGACGACGATGTCCTCTTCGGCGATCAGGTCCTCCATGGACATGTCGCCGTCGAAGGGCACCAGCTTGCTGCGCCGGTCGTCGCCGAACTTCTCGACGATGGCCGTCAGCTCCTCGCTGACGATGGCGCGCTGCTTCTCCGGGGAGGCCAGGATCGCGTTGTACTCGTCGATCTTCGCCTGGAGCTCGTCGTGCTCGGCGACGATCTTCTGCCGCTCCAGAGCCGCCAGCCGGCGCAGCTGCATCTCCAGGATCGCGTTGGCCTGGATCTCGTCGATCTGCAGCAGGCCCATCAGGCCCTCGCGGGCGATCTCGACCGTCTGGCTGCGGCGGATGAGCGCGATGACCTCGTCGATCGCGTCGAGCGCCTTGAGCAGGCCGCGCAGGATGTGGGCCCGCTCCTCGGCCTTGCGCAGGCGGAACTTCGTCCGCCGGACGATGACCTCGATCTGGTGGTGCACCCAGTGGCGGATGAACGCGTCCAGGGACAGGGTCCGCGGGACGCCGTCCACCAGCGCGAGCATGTTCGCGCCGAAGTTCGTCTGCAGGTCGGTGTGCTTGTACAGGTTGTTCAGGACGACCTTGGCGACCGCGTCGCGCTTGAGCACGATCACGAGGCGCTGGCCGGTGCGCGAGGAGGTCTCGTCGCGGACGTCGGCGATGCCGCCGATCCGCGCGTCCTTCACCAGGTCGGCGATCTTCTGCGCGAGGTTGTCCGGGTTCACCTGGTACGGGAGCTCCGTGACCACCAGGCACTGGCGGTTCTGGATCTCCTCGACCTCGACCACCGCGCGCATCGTGATGGAGCCGCGGCCGGTGCGGTACGCCTCCTCGATGCCCTTGCGGCCGACAACGAGCGCGCCGGTCGGGAAGTCCGGGCCCTTGATGCGCTCGACGAGGGCGTCCAGCAGCTCCTCGTGCGAGGCCTCGGGGTGGGCGAGGTACCACTGCGCGCCCTCCGCGACCTCGCGGAGGTTGTGCGGCGGGATGTTGGTGGCCATGCCGACGGCGATACCGGCGGAGCCGTTCACCAGGAGGTTCGGGAAGCGCGCCGGCAGGACCGTCGGCTCCTGGTTGCGGCCGTCGTAGTTGTCCGTGAAGTCGACGGTCTCCTCGTCGATGTCGCGGACCATCTCCATCGACAGCGGCGCCATCTTGCACTCGGTGTAGCGCATGGCGGCCGCCGGGTCGTTGCCCGGGGAGCCGAAGTTGCCGTTCGAGTCCACGAGCGGCATCCGCATGGACCAGGGCTGGGCCAGGCGCACGAGGGCGTCGTAGATGGAGGAGTCGCCGTGCGGGTGGTACGTGCCCATGACGTCGCCGACGACGCGGGCGCACTTGTAGAAGCCCTTCTCGGGCCGGTAGCCGCCGTCGTACATCGCGTACAGCACGCGCCGGTGGACGGGCTTGAGGCCGTCGCGGACGTCGGGCAGTGCGCGGGAGACGATGACGGACATCGCGTAGTCGAGGTAGGAGCGCTGCATCTCCGTCTCGAGCCCGACGGGCTCGATCCGCATCTGCGGCTCCTCTTCGGGGACCTCGGTGCTGGTGGGAGTGGTTTCGTCGGCCATTGCTGGTCTTCGGGTCCTTTCAGGCGGTCAGCTGAGACCGACTCAGATGTCGAGGAAGCGGACGTCCTTGGCGTTGCGCTGGATGAAGGAGCGCCGGGCCTCGACGTCCTCGCCCATGAGCACCGAGAACAGGTCGTCGGCCTGCGCCGCGTCGTCCAGCGTGACCTGGCCGAGCACCCGGAGGTCCACGTCCATCGTCGTGACGCGCAGCTCCTCGGCGTTCATCTCGCCGAGGCCCTTGAACCGCTGGATCGAGTCGTCCTTGATCCGCTTGCCGTTCTGCTTGCCGAGCTCGACCAGGGCGTCCCGCTCGCGGTCCGAGTACGCGTACTCGAAGTCGTCGCGTCCCCACTTGATCTTGTACAGCGGCGGACGGGACAGGTACACGTGCCCCGACTCGACCAGCGGCCGCATGAAGCGGAACAGGAAGGTCAGCAGGAGGGTGTTGATGTGCTGGCCGTCGACGTCAGCGTCCGCCATCAGGATGATCTTGTGATAGCGGAGCTTCTCGATGTCGAAGTCCTCGTGCACACCGGTGCCGAAGGCGGAGATGAGCGCCTGGATCTCGGTGTTCTGCAGGATCTTGTCGATGCGCGCCTTCTCGACGTTCAGGATCTTGCCGCGGATGGGCAGGATGGCCTGGTACATCGGGTTGCGGCCGGACTTGGCCGAACCGCCGGCGGAGTCGCCCTCGACGATGAAGATCTCGCACTTCGTCGGGTCGTTCGACTGGCAGTCCGAGAGCTTGCCCGGCAGCGAGGCGCTCTCCAGCAGGCCCTTGCGGCGGGTCAGGTCGCGCGCCTTGCGGGCGGCCACGCGGGCCGTCGCCGCGGCGATGGACTTGCGGATGATGTCCGCGGCCTCGTTCGGGTTCCGGTCGAACCAGTCCGTGAGGTGCTCGTGCGTCACCTTCTGGACGAAGGTCTTCGCCTCGGTGTTGCCCAGCTTGGTCTTGGTCTGGCCCTCGAACTGCGGCTCGCCCAGCTTGACCGAGATGATCGCCGTCAGGCCCTCGCGGATGTCGTCGCCCGTGAGGTTGTCGTCCTTCTCGCGGAGCAGCTTCTTGTCGCGCGCGTACTTGTTCACCAGCGTGGTGAGCGCAGCGCGGAAGCCCTCCTCGTGGGTGCCGCCCTCGTGCGTGTGGATCGTGTTCGCGAAGGAGTACACGCCCTCGGAGTACTGCGAGTTCCACTGCATCGCGATCTCGACGGAGAGGAGGCGCTCCTTGTCCTCCGACTCGATGTCGATCACCGTCGGGTGGATCAGCTCGCCCTTGCGCGCGTTGAGGTACTTCACGAAGTCGACGATGCCGCCCTCGTAGTAGTACTTCACCGTCCGCGCCTGGTCGTCGTCGGCCTCCTCCGCGGAGTCCGCGCCCACCGTCGCCTTCGCCGACTCGCGCTCGTCGGTCAGGCTGATGGTCAGGCCCTTGTTCAGGAACGCCATCTCCTGGAAGCGCCGCGACAGCGTCTCGAAGGAGTACTCGGTGGTCTCGAAGATCTCCGGGTCGGCCCAGAAGGTCACCGACGTGCCGTGCTCGTCGGTCGGCTCGTTCTTCGACAGCGGGGCGGTCGGGACGCCCATCTTGTAGTCCTGGGAGAACCGGTGCCCGTCGCGCTTGACCTCGACCGAGACCTTCGTCGACAGGGCGTTCACCACGGACACGCCGACACCGTGCAGACCGCCGGAGACGGCGTAGCCGCCGCCGCCGAACTTGCCGCCCGCGTGGAGGACCGTCAGCACGACCTCGAGCGCCGGCTTGCCCTCGGAGGGCACGATGTCGACCGGGATGCCGCGGCCGTTGTCGACGACGCGCACGCCGCCGTCGGCGAGGATCGTGACGTCGATCGTGTCCGCGTGACCGGCCATGGCCTCGTCGACCGAGTTGTCCACGACCTCCTGCACCAGGTGGTGCAGGCCGCGCTCGCCCGTCGATCCGATGTACATGCCAGGCCGCTTGCGGACCGCGTCCAGGCCCTCCAGGACCTGGATGTTGCTGGCGGTGTACTGATTGTTCTCGTTGGGGTTGCCGGAATCGGCCACGAAGCGCCCTTTCTGGCACAGCACAGGCCGGACTCCGGGCCAGCAGGCATGCAAGCAGGAGCGGCTGCGTCGATCTGCGTTGTCAGCGTTGGATTGTCAGCGGTGTTCTTCTGCGGTATCGCGCGGATCCCGCTCGAAGAGCGGGATTCTCCCCCAGTCTACCGGTACCACTGACACGAATGGGGGTTTGCCGGTACCTGAGTCCGCATGTGCCGCTCTGAACCAGGGTCGTCCGACTCCCCATATCCGGGAAGGGGCCCCAGGAGGCTCACACCGGCCTCCAGCGCTTCCGCCTGTCAACCACCGGACACCGTGTGCGACACCACACCGCCCGCACACCCCGGCAGCCCCCGTTCACCCGTACGTATCACCGGGTCCCGTGCTCCCCGGAGCACGCAGGGGACCGAACCGGCGGCCGCCCCCGCCCGGCGGCAGCACCTTGATGAACCGCACCGTCCCCTGCCCCAGCTGCGCGTTCAGCCGGGCCACCAGCTCCGGGGTCAGATGCCGCAGCTGCACCATCCACGCCGAGGAATCGCAGCGGACCACCAGCTCCCGCTTCTCCGGATCGGCGTCGTAGGCCTCCGGACGGCAGTGCGCCGCCACGTCCGGGCCCACGATCTCGTCCCAGCGCTGCATCACGCCGGCCACCGCCATCGGCTGCTCCCAGCCGTGCTCGGTGCGCATCCGCTCCAGCGCAGCGCCCAGCCGCATCGGGTCCCGCCCGTCGGCCCGGGCCCCCGACCGCAGTCCGCCCTGCCGCGCCCGCTTCGCGTCCCCCACCGCGGCCCCGCGCGCCCGCGCGGCCTCCTTGGCCGCCGCCAACGCCTGCCGGGCCAGGTCCACCCCCGAGAGCTCGGGGACCCTGCGCGGCCCGTCCTGCTCGGCGTTCGGTTCCGCTCCGCTCACAGCCGGGTCACCTCACCACCCGAAACCGCGTACCGGGCACCCACCAGGACGTCCGGCACGTCGTCGTCCACAGCCGCCGTCACCAGCACCTGCTCACCCGGAGCCACCAGCTCCGCCAGCCGGACCCGGCGCCGCGCGTCCAGCTCCGCGAACACGTCGTCCAGCACCAGCACCGGCTCCGCACCCTCCGTGCGGAGCAGCTCGTACGAGGCCAGCCGCAGGGCCAGCGCGTACGACCAGGACTCCCCGTGGCTCGCGTACCCCTTGGCCGGCAGGTCGCCCAGCCGCAGCAGCAGGTCGTCGCGGTGCGGGCCGACCAGGGTCACTCCCCGTTCGATCTCCTGCTTGCGGGCCGCGCCCAGCGCCTCCAGCAGCGCCGTGCACAGCTCCTCCCGGGAGCTGTGGACAGCGCCGTCGCCCGCCCGGCCGTGCTCCCCGCCCTCGCCCGCGGCCGAACTGCGGTACGCGAGGGCCAGCGGGCCCCCGCCCGGGGCCAGCTGCTCGTACGCCTTGTCGGCCAGCGGCTGCAGGACGGCGACCAGGTCCAGCCGCTGCGCCAGCAGCTCGGCTCCGGCCCGCGCCAGGTGCTGGTCCCAGACGTCCAGCGTGGACATGTCCATCGAGCGGCCGCCGTGCCGGCGGGCCATCGCCGCGGACTTCAGGAGCGTGTTGCGCTGCTTGAGCACCCGCTCGTAGTCCGAGCGGACGGCCGCCATCCGCGGGGAGCGGGCGGTGACCAGCTCGTCCAGGAAGCGCCGGCGCTCCCCGGGATCGCCCTTGACCAGGGCCAGGTCCTCGGGCGCGAACAGCACCGTCCGTACGATCCCCAGTACGTCGCGGGGCCTCACCTGCGAGGACCTGTTGATACGGGCCCGGTTCGCCCGGCCGGGGTTGAGCTCCAGCTCCACGAGCTGCTGGCGTTCCCCCTGCACCACGGCGGCCCGGACCACGGCCCGGTCGGCGCCCATGCGCACGAGCGGGGCGTCCGAGGCCACCCGGTGGCTGCCCAGGGTGGCGAGGTACCCGACGGCCTCGACCAGGTTGGTCTTCCCCTGGCCGTTCGGCCCGACGAAAGCCGTGACGCCCGGGTCGAGCGGAACCTCGGCCCGGGCGTACGAGCGGAAGTCGGCCAGCGACAGATGCGATACGTGCATGGTGCGCCGACCTCCCCCGGCTGCTGTGTCGTTACTTCTTCTCGACCGCGTGGCCGCCGAACTGGTTGCGCAGCGCGGCGATCATCTTCATCTGCGGGGAGTCGTCCTGGCGGGAGGCGAACCGCGCGAACAGCGAGGCGGTGATCGCGGGCAGCGGGACGGCGTTGTCGATCGCCGCCTCCACGGTCCAGCGGCCCTCGCCCGAGTCCTGCGCGAAGCCCTTGAGCTGCTCCAGGTGCTCGTCCTCGTCCAGCGCGTTCACGGCCAGGTCCAGCAGCCAGGAACGGATGACCGTGCCCTCCTGCCAGGAGCGGAAGACCTCGCGGACGTCGGTGACCGAGTCCACCTTCTCCAGCAGCTCCCAGCCCTCGGCGTAGGCCTGCATCATGGCGTACTCGATGCCGTTGTGGACCATCTTGGCGAAGTGGCCGGCGCCGACCTTGCCGGCGTGCACCGAGCCGAAGTCGCCCGCGGGCTTCAGGGCGTCGAAGACCGGCTGGACGCGCGCCACGTGCTCCTCGGCGCCGCCGTACATCAGCGCGTAGCCGTTCTCCAGGCCCCAGACGCCGCCGGAGACTCCGCAGTCCACGAAGCCGATGCCCTTCTCGGCCAGCTCGGCGGCGTGCTTCTCGTCGTCCGTCCAGCGGGAGTTCCCGCCGTCGACCACGATGTCGCCGGGCGACAGCAGGGCGGCCAGCTCGTCGATCGTGGACTGGGTGGCCGCACCGGCCGGGACCATCACCCACACGACGCGCGGGCCCTTGAGCTTGCCCACAAGCTCCTCGAGGCTGTGGACGTCCGCGAGGTCGGGATTGCGGTCGTATCCGATGACGGTGTGGCCTGCGCGGCGGATGCGCTCGCGCATGTTGCCGCCCATCTTGCCGAGACCGACGAGACCGAGCTCCATCAGTGATTCCTTAAGTGTGTGCAGTTTCGTTCCCGCGTCCGAGCCTACGCCCGGACGCGGGGGCACACCTTCCCCCGGCCGCGGCCGGGGGACGCGGCAGGCCGGGGTCAGCCGCTCAGCCGCACCGGCATGATCAGGTACTTGTACGCCTCGTCCGCCTCGGCGTCGAGCGCCGGGCGGCCGCTGAGCAGCGCGGGCTTGGTCGAGGTGGTGAAGGAGAGCTGGGCGACCGGGGAGTCGATGGCGCTCAGGCCGTCGAGCAGGAAGGTCGGGTTGAAGGCGATCGAGATGTCGTCGCCCTCGAGCTTGGCGTCGACGCGCTCCACAGCCTGTGCATCGTCGGAGGAACCGGCCTCCAGGATCAGCACGCCCTGCTCGAAGCTCAGCCGGACCGGGGTGTTCCGCTCGGCGACGAGGGCCACGCGCTTGACGGCCTCGACGAAGGGGGCGGTCTCGATCACGGCGACGGAGTTGAACTCGGTCGGGAACAGCGTGCGGTACTTCGGCAGGTCGCCCTCGAGGAGGCGGGTCGTCGTACGGCGGCCGGCGCCCTCGAAACCGATCAGGCCCTCGCCCGCGCCGGAGCCCGACAGCGCCAGCGTGACCGTGTCACCGCTGGTCAGGGACTTGGCGGTGTCCAGCAGGGTCTTGGCGGGCACCAGGGCGACGGCGGAGGCCTCCGGGTTCTCCGGCTTCCACAGGAACTCGCGGACCGCGAAGCGGTAGCGGTCGGTGGACGCCAGGGTGACACGGTCGCCCTCGATCTCGATGCGCACGCCGGTGAGAACGGGCAGGGTGTCGTCGCGGCCGGCGGCGATGGCGACCTGGGCGGCGGCGGAGGCGAAGACCTCGCCCGGGACGGTGCCGGTGGCCGTGGGCATCTGGGGCAGCGCCGGGTACTCCTCCACCGGCAGGGTGTGGAGGGTGAAGCGGGAGGATCCGCAGACCACGGTCGCCCGTACACCGTCTGTGGAAATCTCCACCGGGCGGTTGGGGAGGGCGCGGCAGATGTCGGCGAGCAGCCGGCCGGAGACGAGGACGGTGCCGTCCTCCTCCACGTCGGCGTCGACGGAGACCCGGGCCGAGACCTCGTAGTCGAAGCCGGAGAGGCTCAGGGAGCCCTCCTCGGCCTTGAGGAGAAGGCCCGCGAGAACGGGGACCGGGGGCCGGGCCGGGAGGCTACGGGCCGCCCACGCCACCGCCTCCGCGAGTACGTCGCGCTCCACCCGGATCTTCACCGGAACCGCCTCCTGCTGTTGCTGGCTCGCCCTGCTGGCCTTCGTCGTCGGCTGAGTGCCGGAGACCAGTTTGACGTACGGCGCCGACAGTCGGTGCTGCCGCCCGTCAAGTCGGGCCCGAGTCGGCGGGAGAGCCGGGAGGCGAGTTGTGCACAGGCCCTGCTTGAAAACGGAAACCGAGCTAACTCTCTATGGGGGTAGTAGTAGGTGTTGTGGATACCGTGGATAACCCCGTTTTCCCAGGTCAACACCAGTTTTTTGTCCCCACCCCTTGTGGGTGGAGCCGGTGGACAACACGGGTTCCTTGTGGAGAACGGAAAGTTCTGCACACCCCGTCCCCAGACAGGGGCCGGTACTCCACAGATCCGTCCCCAGCTTTACCCGGCTTGCCCACAGGCCAATCGTCCACCTTGGTGTGACGCCTTTCACTCCGGGGCGTGAGAGGGGGCGGTTCGTTGCCGAACAGTGGACAACGGTGTGGGTAAGACGGCTCCTGCTGTGCACAAGATGCCGGATCCTGTGGGCGGCCGGTGGACAACGCTGTGGGCGGGCCTGTGGACAAGATTTCTGTCCACAGGCTGTGGACTTCTTTCTCCCACAAATTCACAGCCCTCTGACCTGGCCTGATGGGCAATCAACAGGGCTGCCTGTGGACGGATTGTGGGTGGCGGGCGGGGTCCCCAGGGTGTGGACGGCAGAAACTCCCATGATCTGTGGGCAACTTGCGTAACCACCTCACTAATCGAACAGACTGTTCATCTGTTCAGCACTCCTGCGGTCCCCGGAGGACGCCGAAGGGCGCCCCGGAAGGTCTCTCCGGGGCGCCCTCAGGACGTGGATCCGCTCGCCCTCAGCCGTTCTTGATGCGGTTCGTGAGCTCGGTGACCTGGTTGTAGATGGAGCGGCGCTCGGCCATCAGGGCGCGGATCTTGCGGTCCGCGTGCATGACGGTCGTATGGTCGCGGCCGCCGAACTGGGCCCCGATCTTCGGCAGCGAGAGGTCCGTGAGCTCCCGGCACAGGTACATGGCGATCTGCCGCGCCGTGACCAGCACCCGGCTGCGCGAGGAGCCGCACAGGTCGTCCACCGTCAGCCCGAAGTAGTCGGCGGTGGCCGCCATGATGGCGCCGGCGGTGATCTCCGGCGCGGAGTCCTCGCCCCCCGGGATGAGGTTCTTGAGGACGTCCTCGGTGAGCCCGAGGTCCACCGGCTGCCGGTTGAGGCTCGCGAAGGCCGTCACGCGGATCAGTGCGCCCTCCAGCTCGCGGATGTTGCGCGAGATCCGGGAGGCGATGAACTCCAGTACCTCCGGCGGGGCGTTCAGCTGCTCCTGCACCGCCTTCTTGCGGAGGATCGCGATCCGGGTCTCCAGCTCGGGCGGCTGGACGTCCGTGATCAGGCCCCACTCGAAGCGGTTGCGCAGCCGGTCCTCCAGGGTCACCAGCTGCTTGGGCGGCCGGTCCGACGACAGGACGATCTGCTTGTTCGCGTTGTGCAGGGTGTTGAAGGTGTGGAAGAACTCCTCCTGCGTCGACTCCTTGCTCGCGAGGAACTGGATGTCGTCGACGAGCAGGATGTCCATCTCGCGGTACCGCTTGCGGAAGGCGTCGCCCTTGCCGTCGCGGATGGAGTTGATGAACTCGTTCGTGAACTCCTCCGAGCTCACGTACCGCACCCGGGTGCCCGGGTAGAGGCTGCGCGCGTAGTGCCCGATGGCGTGCAGCAGGTGGGTCTTGCCGAGCCCGGACTCCCCGTAGATGAAGAGGGGGTTGTAGGCCTTGGCCGGTGCTTCGGCGACGGCCACCGCGGCGGCGTGCGCGAAGCGGTTCGACGCCCCGATGACGAAGGTGTCGAAGAGGTACTTGGGGTTCAGCCGCGCCGTCGGCTCGACCGGGCCGGACGAGGAGCCGGACGGGGCCGGGGGCGGGGCGGCCGATCCGCCGACCGGGCGGCCCGGCGGGGCCTGCTGCTCGGAGCGGTCCGGGCGCTGCTGCTCGTACGGCTTGGGCTCGTACGGGTAGGGCTCGTAGGGCTGCTGCTCGTAGCCGCCGGAGTCGGCCGGCGGGTGGTAGCCGTGCTGCGGCTGCTGCGGGGCGGCGTACGGGTCGCGCTCGGGGTAGCCGCCGGGGCGGGGCTGCTGCCAGCCGTAGTCGTCCTGCTGCGGGGGGCGGGGCCAGGCGCCGGGCTGCTGGTAGTCCGGATAGGCCGGGCGGGCCGTCGGCAGGGGCTCGTCGCCGGGGCGCTTGCCGTAGGGCTCGTAGGACTCGCGGCGGTCCTGGTCCTCGTAGCGCGGCTGGGGCGCGGCGGGGGCCGGCGGCTGGACCGGCTCGCCGACGGAGTCGTCGACCGTGATGGCGATGCGGATGGGCCGGCCGCACTCGCGGCTGAGCGTCTCGCTGATCAGCGGCGCGAGCCGGCCTTCGAGCACCTGCTTGCCGTACTCGTTGGGCACGGCGAGCAGGGCGGTGTCCGCGACCAGGGCGAGCGGCTGGCAGCGCTCGACCCACTGCCGGTCCTTCGGCTCGACTGCCTGGTTCCCCTCCCCGAGGAGGTATTCGAGGACCCGTGGCCACACTGCGGCAAGATCGGCAGGTACGTCAGCCACAGGGCACGCTCTCTCACAGGTCCCACGAATGTGTGGTTCTTTGGGACGGTCGGGACAAAAAAATGCGGGGTCGAGCCACGGTAGTCAGGCCGACCGCTGCGGTTCAAGTTGTTGTCCACAGGCTGTGCACAGCGGGGGCCGGGTGCGCCTTGGTTTGACCGGATGGCGTAGCCCCGCGTACCGTAGCGAGGTCGAGTTGTCGATGGCTGCTGCCGCCTGCCTACCGATGGGCGAAGATCACCAAGTGTGATCGTTATAGCGGTGCCACTCGGGCGACGCGCGAGTAATTCCTCGTGGGCGCACGGTGACAGCCAGGCGATGTCCCGCCACCAACGATTCATTTCTGGAGCCCCCGAGTGAGCAAGCGCACCTTCCAGCCGAACAACCGTCGTCGTGCCAAGACCCACGGTTTCCGTCTGCGTATGCGTACCCGTGCCGGCCGCGCGATCCTCGCGAACCGTCGTGCCAAGGGTCGCAGCGCCCTGTCCGCGTAATCGCGCACAGGTCATGACGTCGTGCTGCCTACCGAAAATCGGCTGAGGCGGCGCGAGGACTTCGCGACCGCGGTTCGACGGGGCCGCCGGGCAGGCCGCCCGCTCCTCGTCGTCCATCTACGTACCAGCGGTGCAACGGACCCGCACGAGCCGGGGGACTCTGCTTCCCCGACGCGTGCGGGTTTCGTCGTCAGCAAGGCAGTGGGTGGCGCGGTCGTCCGCACCCGGGTGAAGCGGCTTCTGCGGCACCTGGTGCGGGATCGGCTCGCCGTGCTGCCCCCCGGTAGCCTGGTGGTGGTACGTGCGCTGCCCGGATCGGGTGACGCCGGCCACGAACAGCTTGCCCAGGACCTGGATGCCGCCCTCGAGCGGCTGCTGGGAGGCGCGGCTCGATGAAGTACCCGCTGCTCGCTTTGATCAAGCTGTACCAGTGGACGATCAGTCCGCTGCTCGGGCCGGTGTGCCGCTACTACCCCTCGTGCTCGCACTACGGGTACACGGCCATCGACCGGCATGGTGCGGTGAAGGGGACGGCTCTGACCGCCTGGCGGATCCTGCGGTGCAATCCGTGGTCCCCGGGCGGAGTCGATCACGTCCCACCTCGTAAACGCCCGCGTTGGCACGAACAGCTGCGCAGTGCGTTGCGTAGACCTCGCAATGCTCAAGGAGCCTGATTAGTGGACACGATTGCCAGTCTGTTCAGCTTTATCACCACGCCCGTTTCGTGGATCATCGTGCAGTTCCACAAGCTGTACGGCGCGATCTTCGGGGCGGACAGTGGGTGGGCCTGGGGCCTGTCCATCGTGTCCCTGGTGGTACTGATCCGTATCTGCCTGATCCCGCTCTTCGTGAAGCAGATCAAGGCGACGCGGGGCATGCAGGCGCTCCAGCCGAAGATGAAGGCGATCCAGGAGCGCTACAAGAACGACAAGCAGCGTCAGTCCGAAGAGATGATGAAGCTGTACAAGGAGACGGGTACCAACCCGCTCTCCTCGTGCCTTCCCATCCTGGCGCAGTCCCCGTTCTTCTTCGCGCTCTACCACGTGCTCGCGAACATCGCCGACGGCAAGAAGATCGGCGCGATGACCCCGCAGCTGGTCGAGAGTGCCCGTGAGGCCAAGATCTTCGGCGCGCCCATCGCCGCCAAGTTCATGGACAGCCCGGAGAAGGTCGAGGCCCTCGGGGCCACCCTGCTGGACGTCCGCATCGTCACCGCGGTCATGATCGTCCTGATGTCGCTGTCGCAGTTCTACACGCAGCGCCAGCTGATGCAGAAGAACGTGGACCTCACGGTCAAGACCCCGTTCATGCAGCAGCAGAAGATGCTGATGTACATCTTCCCGGTGATCTTCGCCGTGATGGGCATCAACTTCCCCGTCGGTGTCCTCGTCTACTGGCTGACCACCAACGTGTGGACCATGGGCCAGCAGATGTACGTGATCAACCAGAACCCGACGCCGGGCAGCAAGGCCCAGGACCAGTACCTGCAGCGCCTGCTGAAGCACGTCAGCTCGCACGGCGAGGTCAAGGGCCGCCGCCGCAAGAGCGTCGTGTCGGCGATCGTCGCCAAGGGCCCGGACCGCAACGACAACGAGCGCCGCTTCGTCACCGCGCTGTCCAAGCAGGGTCTGGCCGCCCAGACCGACGGCAGCGTCATCAAGAGCACCGAAACCACGGCGGACGCGGACGCCGCGAGCGGTGGCGCCGCGAAGCGGCAGCAGCCCAAGCGGCAGTCGAAGTCGCAGCGCCAGAACCCCCCCAAGACCTCGCCCAAGAAGTAAGAAGGAGCCCATCCCGTGACGGAAGGCACCACCTCCTCCGCCGCCGCCGAGGGTGGCGACACCCTTACCCGCCTGGAGCAGGAGGGTGAGATCGCGGCCGACTACCTCGAGGGCCTGCTCGACATCGCCGACCTCGACGGCGATATCGACATGGACGTCGAGGCCGACCGGGCCTCGGTCTCGATCATCAGCGACGCCGGCGGCCGCGAGCTGCAGAAGCTGGTCGGTCACGACGGCGAGGTCCTGGAAGCCCTCCAGGAGCTGACGCGCCTGGCCGTGCACCGCGAGACCGGTGACCGGAGCCGGCTGATGCTGGACATCGCCGGGTTCCGCGCCAACAAGCGCGAGGAGCTCGCTGCCCTGGGTGCCAAGGCCGCGGACGAGGCGAAGAGCAGCGGCCAGGCCGTGAAGCTGGACCCGATGACCCCGTTCGAGCGGAAGGTCGTCCACGACGCGGTCGCCGCCGCGGGTCTGCGCAGCGAGTCCGAGGGCGAAGAGCCGCAGCGCTTCGTCGTTGTGCTCCCGGCCTGATCCGGAGAGATTCCAGAGGTCGGCCCCGTCTGTATCGCAGGCGGGGCCGATCTTTGTCAGCCTGGCAGTCGGGCCGGCAGTCCGCCTGGCCCTCGGGCCGGGCACGCAAGGCAACACAGTGTTCAGTCACCACAGTGCGGTACGGAAGGACGGTCCCCGTGACGGAGGCAGCTGAGCTTCCCCCGGCTCCGGAAGAGGCCCGGGCGGTGTTCGGTGAGTATTTCCCGGCAGCTGTCCGGTACGCGGAGCTGCTGGCGGACGCGGGGGTCAAGCGCGGCCTCATCGGCCCGCGCGAGGTGCCGCGGCTGTGGGAGCGCCACCTGCTGAACTGCGCCGTGCTCTCCGAGGCGGTGCCCTCCGGGGTCACCGTGTGCGATGTGGGCTCGGGCGCAGGCCTGCCCGGTATCCCGCTGGCGCTGGTCCGGCCGGACCTGAAGATCACCCTGTTGGAGCCGCTGCTGCGTCGGACGACCTTCCTTCAGGAGGTCGTGGAGCTGCTGGGCCTGGACCATGTCACCGTGGTACGCGGACGCGCTGAGGAGATGCTCGGAAAGCTCCAGCCGGTGCACGTGGTGACCGCCCGTGCGGTGGCCCCGCTGGACCGGCTGGCAGGCTGGGGCGTTCCCCTGCTGCGGCCCTACGGCGAGATGCTGGCCCTGAAGGGGGACACCGCGGACGAGGAGCTGCTGGCCGCGAAGTCCGCCCTGACCAAGCTGGGTGTGGTGAAGACCTCGGTCCTGCACGTGGGTGAAGGGGTGGTGGACCCCCTCACCACGGTGGTGCGCGTCGAGGTTGGCGAAAGCCCGGGCGGGGTGCGGTTCGCGGCGAAGCGGGCGAAGGCCGCGCGGGCCGGACGGGTCAGGCGGCGCCGCTGAGCTGGGGCCCCGACTGTCCTATTGCGCCCTACAGGTAGGGATTTCGGAGTGTCGTAGCAGGCTGGTGGGGCCGTCCGTGCATCGTGTTTCACGTGAAACCTCGCTCTCTGCTGCACGGAATCATCAGCCGCGGCCGTGCGGCTGCGTCCCCCCGTGGCCGTAAGGCGGCGGGGGGCACAGAGTTGTCCACATCGGTGGATTCATCCACAGGAGTAAGGGGCCCGCTGGTTCGCACCCCCGGAGGCATGGCAGGCTCTGTTCATCGCGAGCCTGAGCCTGAAGTCGAGGAGAGTGAACCAGTGCGCTCCGACGCCAACCTCGCGGGGCCGATGGCCGACCCGGTCCCCGCCCCCCGCACCGAGTCGTCGGGCGACGATGTTTCACGTGAAACATCGCTGCCGCCGTCGTCCCCGGTGGATGCCGACGCCCCCATCGGCCGTGCCGCCCAGATGGCGGTAGCGGCCCTGGGCCGTGCGGGTGAAGGGCTTCCCCGCCCTCCGCAGACCCGGGTGATGGTGATCGCCAACCAGAA
Source organism: Streptomyces sp. NPDC038213 (assembly GCF_055600495.1). Lineage (NCBI taxonomy): Bacteria > Bacillati > Actinomycetota > Actinomycetes > Kitasatosporales > Streptomycetaceae > Streptomyces > Streptomyces sp. NPDC038213. The sequence continues at coordinate 194,956 of NZ_JBVJYM010000005.1, read as the reverse complement.
GGGCGGGGTGGGCAAGACCACCACGACCGTGAACTTGGCCGCCTCCCTCGCCCTGCACGGGGCGCGGGTGCTGGTGATCGACCTCGACCCGCAGGGCAATGCCTCGACCGCCCTGGGTATCGACCACCACGCGGACGTTCCCTCGATCTACGACGTACTGGTGGAGAGCCGCCCCCTCCTCGAGGTAGTCCAGCCGGTTCCGGACGTCGAGGGCCTCTTCTGCGCCCCGGCGACCATCGACCTGGCGGGTGCGGAGATCGAGCTGGTCTCCCTGGTGGCCCGCGAGAGCCGGCTCCAGCGCGCCATCCAGGCCTACCAGCAGCCGCTGGACTACATCCTGATCGACTGCCCGCCCTCGCTGGGTCTGCTCACGGTGAATGCGCTGGTGGCGGGTGCCGAGGTGCTGATCCCGATCCAGTGCGAGTACTACGCACTGGAGGGCCTGGGCCAGTTGCTGAGGAATGTGGACCTGGTCCGGGCCCACCTGAACCCGGAGCTGCACGTCTCGACCATCCTGCTCACGATGTACGACGGCCGGACCCGGCTGGCCTCCCAGGTGGCCGACGAGGTGCGCAGCCACTTCGGGAACGAGGTCCTGCGGACCAGCATCCCCCGGTCCGTCCGTATCTCGGAGGCCCCGAGCTACGGCCAGACCGTTCTGACCTACGACCCGGGGTCGAGCGGGTCACTGTCGTACCTGGAGGCGGCGCGGGAGATCGCGCTGCGGGGTGTGGGGATGGCGTACGACGGCCGGCACGCCCATATGGGCGGAGTACCGAACAGCACGCAGAGCATGGCGGAGGGGATCCAGTGAGTGAGCGACGTAGAGGTCTGGGGCGGGGGCTCGGCGCGCTGATTCCCGCTGCACCTCAGGAGAAGGCCGGTCCGGCGGTGGGAGCGGGTTCCACCTCCCCCTCGGCGGTGCCCGTACTGACGGCAGAGCGGGGGGTGGCCGCGGCGAAGGTGGCGAGCCTGCCGCAGAGCGCTGTTTCACGTGAAACACCGGCTTCGGAAGAGGTCCCGGCCGAGCCCGAGACCGCGAAGGTGGCGGGCGCGACCTTCGCGGAGCTCCCGCTGGACGCGATCACCCCGAACCCGAGGCAGCCGCGCGAGGTCTTCGACGAGGATGCGCTGGCCGAGCTGGTCACCTCCATCCAGGAGGTGGGCCTGCTCCAGCCGGTGGTGGTGCGGCAGCTGGGGCCCGAGCGCTTCGAACTGATCATGGGTGAGCGCCGCTGGCGGGCCTGCCGTGAGGCGGGTCTGGAGCGGATCCCGGCGATCATCCGGGACACGGAGGACGAGAAGCTCCTCCTCGACGCCCTCCTGGAGAACCTGCACCGGGCGCAGCTGAACCCCCTGGAGGAGGCGGCGGCCTACGACCAGCTTCTCCAGGACTTCAACTGCACCCACGACCAGCTGGCCGACCGCATCGGCCGCTCGCGCCCCCAGGTGTCGAACACCCTCCGGCTGCTGCGGCTCTCGCCGCCGGTGCAGCGGCGGGTGGCGGCCGGGGTCATCTCCGCGGGGCACGCGCGGGCGCTGCTCTCGGTGGAGGACTCGGACGAGCAGGACCGGCTGGCCCACCGGATCGTGGCCGAGGGCCTGTCGGTGCGCGCGGTCGAAGAGATCGTGACCCTGATGGGCTCCAGCCCGCAGAGTTCCGTGAAGCCGAAGGGTCCGCGGGCCGGCGCCCGGGTCTCCCCGGCGCTCACGGACCTTGCCTCGCGGCTCTCGGACCGGTTCGAGACGCGGGTGAAGGTCGACCTGGGCCAGAAGAAGGGCAAGATCACCGTCGAGTTCGCCTCGATGGAGGATCTGGAGCGGATTCTGACCACGCTCGCGCCGGGCGAGGGCCGGGTACTGGACCAGGGCGGCTCCGAGGGCTGAGCCCGCGGAGCAGCGGGAAGTACGGCACAGGGGCGGGCTTCGGTCCGCTCCTTTGCTTTTTCCCGGTTTCGTCCCAATCTCTGGGTGGATACGATGCGTTGAGGTAGGGATTCTCCCTCAAGAGACTGGGAGCCGTCGGAGGTTTCTCGGACATGGGCCGTCGGCTGGTACCGCTCACGCTGGACAATCTGAAGGACTTGCCGCAGCGGTGCCGGTCCTGCGTCTTCTGGGAGCTGGACCCCGTCACGGGGGAGGCTGCCGTCAAGGCGGGCACTCCGGACGTGGAGAAGGAGGCCTGGATCTCCGGTGTCCTGCTGGAGTGGGGCTCCTGCGGCCGGGTGGTCTACGTGGACGAGGTCCCCGTCGGCTTCGTGCTCTACGCTCCCCCCGCCTATGTGCCCCGGGCCCTGGCCTTTCCCACCAGTCCCGTCTCCCCGGACTCCGTCCTGCTGATGACCTCGCGGATCCTGCCGGGCTACCAGGGGCAGGGGCTGGGCCGGGTGATGGTCCAGACGGTGGCCAAGGACCTGCTGCGGCGGGGGTTCAAGGCGATCGAGGCCTTCGGGGACGCCCGCTGGGAGGGCCCGGCCTGCCTGCTTCCGGCTGACCACCTGCTGTCCGTCGGCTTCAAGACCGTCCGGCCGCATCCGGTGCACCCCCGGCTCCGGCTGGACCTGCGCTCCACGCTGTCCTGGAAAGAGGACGTGGAGCTCGCCCTGGACCGCTTGCTGGGAGCGGTGCAGAAGGAGCCGGCGCTGCGCCCCTTGTAAGCAGGAAACGGAACAGGGCCGCTCCGGGAGGGAGCGGCCCTGTTTCACGTGAAACGCCGGGGCGTCAGGCCTTCAGCTCGACGAAGCCGTCGAGGTCGCGCAGGATCGCGGCCTTCGGCTTGGCGCCGACGATGGTCTTGGCGACCTCGCCGCCCTGGTAGACGTTCAGGGTCGGGATCGACATGACCCCGTACTTGGCAGCCGTGGCCGGGTTCTCGTCGATGTTGAGCTTGACGATCTCGATCTGGTCGCCGTACTCGGCGGCGATGGCCTCCAGCGACGGGGCGATCTGGCGGCACGGTCCGCACCAGGCGGCCCAGAAGTCCACCAGGACGGGCTTGTCGCTCTTGAGTACGTCGGCCTCGAACGAAGCGTCGGTCACGTTCTTCAAGGTGCCGGCCACTGCGGCCTCCTTCTTCTTTGCTGCGGTGGGGTGTGGGAGAACTCGGGTCAGACGGTCGCGGCAGCGGTCTCGGAGTCCGAGAGGGCCGCGAGGAAGCGCTCGGCGTCGAGGGCGGCGGAGCAGCCCGTGCCGGCAGCGGTGATGGCCTGGCGGTAGGTGTGGTCGACGACGTCGCCCGCACCGAAGACACCGGTCTGGTTGGTGCGCGTGGAGGGAGCGGCGACCTTGAGGTAGCCCTCGTCGTCCAGCTCCAGCTGGCCCTTGAAGAGCTCAGTGCGGGGGTCGTGGCCCACGGCGATGAACAGGCCCGTCACGGGGAGCTCGGAGGTCTCGCCGGTCTTGGTGTTGCGCAGGGTCAGACCGGTGAGCTTCTGCTCGCCGTGGATCCCGGAGACCTCGCTGTCCCAAGCGAACTTGATCTTCGGGTCGGCGAAGGCGCGGTCCTGCATGGCCTTGGAAGCGCGCAGGCTGTCCCGGCGGTGGACGATGGTGACGGACTTGGCGAAGCGGGAGAGGAACGTGGCCTCCTCCATCGCGGTGTCGCCGCCGCCGACCACGGCGATGTCCTGGTCCTTGAAGAAGAACCCGTCGCAGGTGGCGCACCAGGAGACGCCGCGGCCGGACAGGGCGTCCTCGTTGGGCAGGCCCAGCTTGCGGTGCTGCGAACCGGTGGTGACGATCACGGCCTTCGCGCGGTGCACCGTGCCCGCGGTGTCGGTGACGGTCTTGATCTCGCCGGTGAGGTCCACGGAGACCACGTCGTCCGGGACGAGCTCGGCACCGAAGCGCTCGGCCTGCGCGCGCATGTTGTCCATCAGGTCCGGGCCCATGATGCCGTCGCGGAAGCCGGGGAAGTTCTCGACCTCGGTGGTGTTCATCAGCGCACCGCCGGCGGTGACGGCACCCTCGAAGACGAGCGGCTTGAGCGAAGCGCGTGCGGTGTAAAGGGCGGCCGTGTAACCGGCCGGCCCGGAACCGATGATGATCACGTTACGGACGTCGCTCACGGGTACTTCCTCGTCTCTGCGGACTGCCTGCTGACTACCGGGGGGCCGGTGCTGGGTCTCACCCCACCCAACGGATCCTACGGCGCGTACATTCCCGGGACGCTCCGTGTCGGCGGTAGTCCGGCTCAGGGGCGGGCGTACGTACCGTCGAGCAGGACCTTGCCGCGTCCGCCGGGCGCTGTGCCCTCGCAGGAGGCGTCCACGACGAAGGCGTCGGTCCGGGTGCCGTCCCCGGGGTGCGGATAGAGCAGCAGGAAGGCGTCCTTGCCCTGGTACACGCCCCGCTCCACCGCCAGGGGTGCCCCTTCGCGGCCGGTGCCCGCCTGGACGCAGGCCGGAAGACTGCCGGGAAGCACGGCGCGGGCGTCGGCGGTGTCGGAGCCGAAGGACTCGGCCTGCGGGGACGTGCCGCTCTTGGGGACGATCAGCGGTTCGCCGAGCAACTGCTGGATCTTCTCTTCGAGGTTGTCGGAGCTGAAGGCGGGCGCGGCCTGCACGGACTGGGTTGTGGCGCCCTTCTCCGCCCCGTCGAAGCTGCCGCTCGGCAGCCCGCGGGCGAAGAACAGGCCGAGGAAGACCACGGCCGTACCGGCCAGGGCGGTGCCGACGAGGGCCACCCGGCGGCGGGAGCGGGTGCGGCCCGGGCCGGTGCCGGCGCGCGGACGACCCGCGGGGCGGTCGTCGCCCGGCTTGGCCGCGGGACGGCGCTCGGGGCGCTGCGGCAATGTTTCACGTGAAACATCGGGAGCGGTCCGGTCGGCCGGGGCCCCGGACTCCACCGCGGAATCGGCTTCCTTGGGGGAGGTCGCGTCGAGGAGGGCCTCGGCCGCCAGGGCGGCGTCGATACGGCCGGCGATGTCGGCGGGCATCCGCTGGGGGCCGGGCAGGGTGCCGAGCAGCCCGCGGATCTCCTCCAGGGAGGTGCGCACGTCGGCGCACAGGGCGCAGCCGGTCAGGTGGCCGCGGATCTCGACGGTCCGGTCCGGGGAGAGGATCCCTTCGGTCAGGTCGGAGATCTCCGAGACGTCCGGGTGCCGGATCGCTCCGGTCGTGGAATTCACGCTCGCCCACCTCCGCCCTTCACAGCATCTGGGTCTCTGGGTTCTGCTGCTGGTGGGACGGGTGTCCCCTGCGTCCGGTTCCTTCCCCGGTCGGAGCCCGGGTTATCCCCTGGTCCGGTGCGCAGATGAGTGAGCATCGGCAGCAGTCTGGCCCGGCCGCGGGCGCACCGGCTCTTGATGGTGCCGGTGGGGACTTCGAGGATGCGTGCCGCCTCGGCCACGGGGTATCCCTGCATGTCCACGAGGACCAGGGCGGCCCGCTGCTCGGCGGGAAGGGTGCTCAGGGCGGCCAGCAGCTCCCGGTGGAGGTCCTGGCGCTCGGCGGGCGCCTCGGCCGACTCGTGGGGCTCCAGGAGCTTCTCCAGTCGCTCCGTGTCGTCGAGGGGGGAGGTCCGGCGGACGGCGGCCTTGCGGGCCCGGTCGAGGCAGGCGTTGACCGTGATCCTGTGCAGCCAGGTCGTGACGGCCGACTGGCCCCGGAAGGTGTGGGCGGCGCGGTAGGCGGAAACGAGGGCGTCTTGGACGGCGTCCGCGGCCTCCTCGCGGTCGCCGAGGGTGCGCAGCGCCACCGCCCACAGCCGGTCGCGGTGGCGCCGTACGAGCTCGCCGAAGGCTTCGGGGTCGCCGGAGACATGGCGGGCCAGGAGTTCCTCGTCGGGTACTCCCTGGCTGGCTGGGCCCGGACTCACGTGGCTCCCCCGCACTCTTCTCGGCCCTGGTGCTTCGGTCGGATCAGCCCAGAACGTGGATCTCGGAGATGCCGCCCCGGTAGCCGCCGGTGCCGTCCGCCGGCAGCTCGGTGATGTGGATCAGAACGTACCGGGTGCGCACCGGCTTTTCGAGGGTGGTTTCGAGCTTCTTGCCGACGGTCTCCAGCTTCGTCAGGCGCTGGGTGAAGTCGGAGAGCGAGGAGGGCGAAGAGGCGTCCGGCGCGGCGGCGAGCACCTCGGCCTTCTGCCCGGAGTACAGGTCGATGTCCAGGCCGGACACGTCCTTCACACTGCCGAGGTCGACCACGAGCCCGCTGCCGTCCCGGCGGTTGGGCAGGTTGCCGAAGTTCGGATAGCCCTCGTAGCGGGGGGTGACCCAGGCCGAAGAGGGGTCCCCGTCGAAGGACTTGGCGCTGTACTTCTCGTTTATCGCGTCGCCGCCGGGTGCGAAGACGGAGACCCCGCTGAGGGCCAGGGGCTTGCCCGGGTCCTTCTTCTTGGGCGGGGTGTCGTCGCCGTCGGACGGCTGGGTCTGGCTGGTGCCGCCGGGCGTCCTGAGGTCCAGGAGGCGGTCGGCGAGCTGCCAGCTGCCGAGTCCGAGCGCGGCGATGAGCAGCGCGGCGACACCCCACTTGAGGGCCTTGCCGGTGCGGCTCTGCAGCGGGGGCGGCGGCGGGACGATCGGCTGGGGGGCGCTCGCGATCGGCTGGGGGCGGCCGTAGCTGCCCTGCTGGTAAGTGGTGTGCTGGTACTCGGGCGGAGCGGCGAACGTCGGCTCCGGGGGCCGGATGCGCGGCATGGCCGCAACGGCCTTGGCGAGCCCCTCCGGGGTCGTGCAGGGGGACTCCTGCCGGGAGGCGGTGGCCCCGTCGTTGGCGAGCGCGCGCATGGCGAGTTCACCGAGCCCGCGGTGGACCCCGGCGCGTACCTGGTCCGGCGGGATCAGGCCGACGCCCTTGGGCAGCCCGCTGAGGCCGTGCGCGTCGTCCTCGTACGGCCAGCGCTGGGTGAGGGCGGCGTAGAGCAGGGCGCCGATCGCCTCGGTGTCGCTGCGCTGGGGGTGCTTGCTGGTGATGCCGCGCAGGGCGGCGTTCACGGCCAGGCCGCGGATCCGGTACTGGCCCGAGGAGGTGCGCAGTATGGCGCTCGGGGTCAGCCTCAGGTGGGCCAGGCCCTCGCGGTGGGCGGCGGCCATGGCCTGGGAGACCTGGCTGACGAGCTGATAGGCCTCGTGGGCCTCCAGGGGACCCGCGGCGAGGATGGCGGTCAGCTCGGTGGCGTCGGGGAGCCACTCGTGGACCACGTAGACGAGGTCGTTCTCCTCGACGGCGTCGAGGACCTGGACGAACCGGGGGTCCCCGAGCAGGGCCGAGGAGCGGGCGGCGGCGAGGACGGAGCGGGCCCGCGGGTGGTCCGCGGGGAGCAGGTGGACGCCCACGGCACGACGCAGTTTCTCGTCCATGGCGCGCCAACTGCTGAAGCCGTCCAGACGGGTGACGCACTCTTCGAGGCGGTAGCGTCTGGCGAGCTTGTGCCCGCTGTGCAGTTCGGGCGCGGGGGTGGGGTTCGCGCCCTTGCGGTCGGTGTCCGTGTCGGGTGTGGTCTTGTCCGTCTGCTGCTGGGCTGTCCGGGCCTGCTGGGCTTCCGCCGCCCCGTCGGCCGTGGCTTCCTCCGCCTTGGCGGTCAGCGGCTCGTCGCCGCTGTTGTCAGCCACGTCGACGGCAGCCGTGCTACGTTCCGCCACCGTCGTTCCTGCCTCCCCATCCGTTGCGCGCTGTCGGCCAGTCTGCAAAGCCATGCCAATTGTGCCCACAGTCCGGCGCTATGCACGACACGCGACGGGGAGCGAAGGTTGTGCGCATCAGCGCCCGAGCCGCCCGCGCACCATGCCGACCATCGCGTTCAGCTCCTCGATCCGCATCCGCTTGGCGGCGGCGAGGAACACGCCCATCAGGACGATGCCGCCGGTGAGCAGGGCCACGAGGGAACCGCCGACTCCGCTGCCGAGCATCCGGGTGACGCCGAAGGCGGTGGCGCCGGCGAGGGCGGCCGCGGGGACGCACGCTCCGGCCAGTCGGGCGTATGTGCGCATGACGTGGGCGCCGTCGAGGTCGCCGCCGAGGCGGGTGCGCAGCCGGCGCCAGGCGACGCCCACGCCGACGGTGTAGCCGAGGCCGTAGGCCACGGCCATGCCGACCACGGCCCAGCGGGCCGGGAGCACCAGGAAGGCGGCCACGGAGACGAGCGCGTTGACCGAGGCGACGATGACGGTGTTGTAGAAGGGGGTGCGGGTGTCCTCGTAGGCGTAGAAGCCGCGCAGGACCACGTACTGCACCGAGTACGGGATGAGGCCGAGGCCGAAGGCCATGAGCACGTAGCCGATGTTCCGGGCGCCGCCGCCGGAGCCGGCGTACAGCAGGGTGGCCATCGGCACGCCCAGGGCGAGGAAGGCGAAGGCGCAGGGCACGATCGCGACGGCGGAGGTCCGCAGGCCGTACGAGATGTCGTCGCGGACCGCGGCGGCGTCCCCGTCGTGCGCCGAGCGGGAGATCCGGGGGAGCACCGCGGTCATCACGGAGACCGTGATGATGGCCTGCGGCATCTGCCACAGCAGGAGCGCGTAGTTGTACGCGGTGATACCGGTGCCCGGGGAGCCCTGCTTCTCGGCCACGGCTCCGGCCCAGGTGGCGAGCTGGGTGACGACGACCAGGCCGACCTGGTTGGCGAGGACGAAGAGGAAGGTCCACTTGGCGAGGCGGGCGGCCTTGCCGAGGCCGTGGCCCTTCCAGTCGAACCGCAGGCGGGGCCTGAAGCCGGCGTCGCGCAGGTACGGGAGCATCGCCAGCGCCTGCACGGTCAGGCCGAGCATGGTGCCCAGGCCCAGCAGGCGGACGCCCTCGGCGGTGACGTTGCCGGCGTCGACCTGCGAGGTGGTGAACCCGCCGAAGGCCCAGATGAAGGCGCCGAAGGTGGCGATCACGACGATGTTGTTGAGGACCGGGGTCCACATCATGGCGCCGAAGCGGCCGCGGGCGTTGAGGATCTGCCCGAGCACCACGTGGATGCCCATGAAGAACATCGTCGGCAGGCAGTAGCGGGCGAAGGCGACGGCCACTTCCATCTGCTCGGGGTCCGAGGCGATCTTCGTGGACATCATGCGGATGAACAGCGGCGCCGCGAGGACGCAGACGGTGGTGACACCGGCCAGGAGGACCACGACGAGGGTCAGGAGGCGGTTGGCGTAGGCCTCTCCGCCGTCATCGTCGTTCTTCATGGCGCGGACGAGCTGCGGGATGAACACGGCGTTCAGGGCGCCGCCGCCGACGAGGACGTAGATCATCGTCGGGAGGGTGTTGGCGACCTGGTAGGTGTCGTTGAGGGTACCGACGCCGATCGCGGCCGCGATGACGAGGGTCCGCAGGAAGCCGGTGATGCGGGAGACGATCGTGCCCGCGGCCATGAGTGCGGAGGACTTCAACAGGCTCGCTGCCCGGCCGGCGGGCTTGCTCGGGGCCGGGGCGGCCACGGGCGCTTCCTCGTCGGGCACCGGGGTCCGCGGCGCCGGCGCCTGCGGTACGGGGGCCTGGAAGCCTGCGGCGGCCGGCGGCACGGGGGGCTGGGGGCCGGGGGCCGGGGGCGCGGGGTACGGGTGGCCGGGGGCCTGCACCGGGGCGTACCCGGGGGCCTGCTGGTCGCGGTACAGGTGCGCGAACGCGTCCGGTTCGGGCTGCTCCTCGGCCGCCCGGGTCACCAGCGAGTCCACGCCCACGAACTGCGTGGTCGCGGCCTGGTCCCCGTACGGCAGGTGGCGGGAGGGGCCGTCCGGCTCCGGCGGCGGGGTCTGCGCCCAGACCCGGGGGTCGGGGGAGTGCACGGGCGCGGCCGGGCGCTCGTAGAGGGGGCCCGGCTCCTGGAAGGTGCCGGGCGGGGGCGGCGGGTGCGCGGCGCGGTCGTACAGCGCCTCGGTCACCGGGTCCTGGGCCGAGAGGTCCTGGGCGCGGTAGGGGTCGTGGGCGTAGGCGTCCTGCACGTAGGGGTCCGGCTGCGGCGGTGCAGGGGGCACCGCCTGCCCGGGTACCGGCGCGGCCCGGCCCGGATCGGGGGAGGGCACAGCGCCGCCTGCACCCTGCGCGCGGTCACCGTCGTACGGCGCGTTCATCGAAACCCCACCTCATCGTCCCCGGGCCCGGCCGGCCACGGCATCGCTCAACGGTCCACTGTCTCACTCCGGCCGGACGGGCCATCGCTTTCGGGTCCGGTGTCCGGCGTCGGGTCACTCGGCTGCCCGGTCTGCTCCGCAGCCGTGCGGGCGGCCGCACGCTTGCGGCTGGCGTACATCTTGATGCCTGCGAGGACCAGCAGGAGCATGCCGCCCGCGATGACGAGCATCACCGTCGGGGTGATCTCCGTGGCGTCCACCGTGAACACGCGCTTGTCGCCGTAGGGCACGCCGTCCTTGGTGAAGAGCTGGGCCGTGACCTCGACGGGGCCGCTGGCCGTGGCGTTCGCCGTGAACTTCACGGACTGGCTGTGTCCGCCCTGGACTGCCACGTCCTGCTGGGCCTCGCCCGAGCCGTCGAACATCAGGCGGGCGGCGTTGCCGGACTTCAGCCGCAGGACCAGCCCCTGCACGTCCTGCACCAGGCTGTTCTGCACGGTGACCGGGATGGTCGCGCTGTGCCCGGAGAGGGTGACGTCCGACTTCTGGATCAGTTCGACCCGACCGGTGAGGGTGATCAGGTAGTCCTGTACCTCGTTGCGGTAGACCCGCCCCTCCTGGGCGCGGCCGCGCCAGGAGGTGGACATCTCCCGGTTGAAGGTGTTCCCGAAGGGGTGCTCGACCCGCTCCGGCATGGAGAGGATCACCTTGAAGTTGTCGAGGGTGTTCTGCGTGGTGCGGATCTTCTCGAAGGCCGTCTGGGGCAGCTCCTGCGTGCGCAGGGCCCGCGGGTACCGTCCGGCGCCGGGCACCTGGGTGGTCGCGTCCGGGTCCGGCTTGGACCTCGCGACGGACTCCAGGTCGGCGGCCTGGCTCCAGCGCCCCGACTGCAGGGTCCGCAGGGCCGTGGCCATGCTCTGCGTCTGGCTGAGCGTGGGCATCCGCTGAGGGGCGACGACGAAGCTGCGCGCGGCGTCGGTGTCCTGGAGGTTGAGGGCCAGGCTCTGGGCGAGGAACCGCTGCACGGCCAGGGTGGAGCTGCCCGCCCTCAGCATGTCCCCCGAGAAGGCCGTGGAGAGCCGGGCGTCGGCGACCACCGCGGTGCGCCCGGCCCCGATGGGCCGGGGCGCGGAGGGGGTGTAGCCCAGGTTGCCCGTCTCCCGGAAGCTGTCGCTGCGGGTGAGCACGTGGTGGGCGCCGGCCGAGGTGGCGACGCTGATGATCGACGGGTCCACGGCGCCGTCCACCGGCCAGGAGAAGTCCGTGGACGGGGTGACGTGCAGGATCGTCTCGATCGCTTCTTTGGCCTTCACGGTGGCGGGCCGCAGGTGGCTCAGCGAGCCGGAGACGTTCTTGCCGCGGTGGGCCAGGGAGGCCAGGTCGGGGTCGGCGAAGGGCAGGGCGACCACCTTCTTGCCCTGGACCGCCTTCTCCAGCTCGTTCAGCCAGCGCTCGGCGAGGTCCTGGTGCTGGCCGGGGACCGTACGGCCGTCCGCGGTCCGCACCCGGTACTCGCCGCGCATGGCGTCCACGCTGGCGAGCAGGTCCGGGTCGATCACCCAGCTGACGGGGAGGCCGGCGCCGAGGGAGACCAGCTGGCCCAGCCGGCCGCCGGTCTCCAGCTCGGCGGCCAGGTCGTCGTTCTGGAAGACCGGGGTCTGGGTGTCGTCCGAGCCGGTCTCCGCCGTGAGGTGGGTCGTGGAGACCAGCGGCCAGACGTAGCTGATCTGGGCGCGCTTGTCGGCGGCCTCGGGCTGCCAGGGCAGGAAGGTCCGCTGGATCCCGAAGACCTGCTCCCAGGGCCTGCTCCTGGTCTCGCCGGCCAGCGAGACGCCCAGCTGGTACACCCCGTCCTCGCCCAGGCCGAGCTTGCTGACCGGGATCTTGATGGTGAAGGGCTGGGAGTTCTTCGCCGGCAGCTCCGGCACCTTCACGGCGTACGCGTCGTCGACCTCGGCGGGGTCGACGCCGGGGACGTAGTCGGTGCGCTCGTCCACCTCGTCGATCGTGCTGCGCTCGCTGAGGGCGGGGCCGACCCGCAGGCCGACGCGGGCGTCCGTGATCGTCTCGGAGCCCTTGTTGACCACGGTCCCGGAGATCGTGAGCGTGTCGCCCTTGACGGGGGCGGCCGGGGTGAGGGACTGGAGGGAGACCTCGACCGGGGCCGATCCGGAGCGCGGGGCGGTGCTCGCGGCCTGTGCGGACGTGCCGTCCTGGACGTAGACGAGCCCTGCCAGGACCGGGGTGCCGGCCAGCAGCACGACCGCCCGCCGCAGCCAGCGGCGGCGGGCGGGAGCGGGGGTTGCCCCCTGGATGTCTGCCGCCTCGGCCACGCGCGCCCCGTCCCTCGTCGTGTCAGTGGTCGTCGGTTGTGCGTCCACGCATGGTAACGAGGGCCGCTGTGCGCGAGTGCCGCGGACTGCTCCACATGATCGGCTACGCCCGGCGGGGGTCCGCAGCTGCCCCCGGAGCCAAAACGGGGGAGCCCGGGCCGGGCGGGCCACGTACCCTCTTCTGTTGTGCCGAACCCGAATGAAGACACCCCCAGCGCCCTCACCCAGGGGCAGAGCCGTGCAGTCAGCGAGCTGCTGCGGGTCTCCCCGGTCGCAGACGATCTCGCCCGACGCTTCCAGGAGGCGGGCTTCAGCCTGGCCCTGGTCGGCGGCTCAGTCCGGGACGCGCTGCTGGGCCGGCTCGGCAACGACCTCGACTTCACCACGGACGCCCGCCCCGAGGACGTGCTCAAGCTCGTCCGGGGCTGGGCCGACTCGGTCTGGGACGTGGGCATCGCCTTCGGCACCGTCGGTGCGCAGAAGGACGCCAAGGTCGGGGACGCGGTGCAGCGCTTCCAGATCGAGATCACCACGTACCGCTCCGAGGCCTACGACCGCACCTCCCGCAAGCCCGAGGTGTCCTACGGCGACTCCATCGAGCAGGACCTGGTCCGCCGCGACTTCACGGTGAACGCCATGGCCGTCGCACTCCCGCAGAAGGAGTTCGTGGACCCCTACGGCGGCCTGGAGGACCTGGAGGCCCGGGTGCTGCGCACCCCCGGCACCCCCGAGGAGTCCTTCTCCGACGATCCGCTGCGGATGATGCGCGCGGCCCGTTTCGCCGCGCAGCTGGACTTCGAGGTGGCCCCCGAGGTCGTCACCGCGATGACGGAGATGGCCGACCGCATCGAGATCGTCTCCGCGGAGCGGGTGCGCGACGAACTCAACAAGCTGCTGCTGTCCTCGCACCCCCGCAAGGGGCTCGGCCTGCTCGTGGACACCGGCCTCGCCGAGCACGTCCTGCCCGAGCTCCCGGCCCTGCGGCTGGAGAGCGACGAGCACCACCGGCACAAGGACGTCTACGACCACTCGCTGATCGTGCTGGAGCAGGCGATCGACCTGGAGCAGGACGGTCCGGACCTGGTGCTGCGCCTGGCCGCGCTGCTGCACGACATCGGCAAGCCGCGCACCCGCCGCTTCGAGGACGACGGCCGGGTCTCCTTCCACCACCACGAGGTGGTCGGCGCCAAGATGACCAAGAAGCGTATGACGGCGCTGAAGTACTCGAACGACATGGTCAAGGACGTCTCCCGGCTCGTGGAGCTGCACCTGCGCTTCCACGGCTACGGCACCGGGGACTGGACCGACTCGGCGGTACGGCGCTACGTCCGCGACGCAGGCCCGCTGCTCGACCGGCTCCACAAGCTGACCCGCTCCGACTGCACCACGCGCAATAAGCGCAAGGCCTCGGCCCTCTCCCGGGCCTACGACGGCCTGGAGGAGCGGATCGCGCAGCTGCAGGAGCAGGAGGAGCTGGACTCGATCCGCCCCGACCTGGACGGCAACGAGATCATGCAGGTCCTGGAGGTCGGCCCCGGCCCGGTGATCGGGCAGGCGTACAAGTTCCTGCTGGAGCTGCGCCTGGAGAACGGCCCCATCGGCCAGGAGGCTGCTGCCGCGGCCCTCAAGGAATGGTGGGCCTCTCAGAGCTGAGCCCCTCTGCGCGATGTTTCACGTGAAACATCGCGCAGAGGGGGCGCGTACCTGGGATCGGTACGCACCGGCGGGCCCGGAGCGGGGTGATGTTTCACGTGAAACATCACCCCGTTCGCTTGAGCCCCAGGGCCACGGCCCCGTAGAGCACGGCCACGCTCAGGAGCAGGGGCACGGACCTGCCGTCGGCGGGCAGCATCAGGGCCGCCACTCCGGCGGCGGACACGAAGGCCACGTTGAAGAGCACGTCGTAGACGGCGAAGACCCGGCCGCGGAACTCGTCGTCCACCCGGAACTGCACCTCGGAGTCGGTACAGATCTTGGCGCTCTGGGTGACGAGCCCCAGGACGAAGGCCGCCACCAGCATGGGCACGTAGTGGAAGGACAGCCCGAGGGCCGGCACGAGCACGGCCGCGGCCCCCGCCCCGAGGGTGATCCAGCCCTTGGTCCCGAACCGGCCCACTGCCCCCGGGGTCACCACCGCCGCGGTGAAGAACCCGGCCCCGGACACCCCGATCGCCAGGCCCAGCAGGGCGAGCCCCTGGGACTCCGAGTCCGACCAGGCGTAGCGGCAGAGCATCAGGAGCATGACGGTCAGCGCGCCGTAGCAGAAGCGCATCAGCGTCATGGCGGTCAGCGCCCGCGCTGCCTCCCGGCGCTGCGCGAGGTGCCGCAGGCCTTCGGCCATCCCGCGGGCGGTGATGCCGAGGGCCTCGCCCAGGGCCGGGCGCCGGTGCTCCGGGCCGTGGTCGGGGCCGAGCAGACCGACGGCCAGCCGGAGGGAGGCGAGGGCGGCGCAGAGGTAGAGCACCGCGCCGAGCAGGACGACCGCCGCGTCGGAATCGGCCGCCACGACCCGGACCAGGAAGGCGAGCCCCCCGCCCGCCGTGGCGGCGAGGGTGCCGGCCGTGGGTGAGAGGGCGTTGGCGGTGACCAGGCGTTCCGTGTCCACGACCCGGGGCAGGGCGGCGGAGAGGCCGGCCAGGACGAAGCGGTTGACGGCGGTGACCGACAGGGCGGAGGCGTAGAAGAGCCAGTCCGGGACCCCGCTGACGATCAGCACGGCGGTGCCGCAGGCCAGGCCGGCACGCAGCAGGTTGCCGTAGAGGAAGACCTGGCGGCGCCGCCAGCGGTCCAGGAGCACCCCGGCGAAGGGGCCGACCACGGAGTAGGGAAGCAGCAGGACGGCCATGGCGGAGGCGATCGCCGCGGGCGAGGTCTGCTTCTCCGGGGAGAAGACCACGTAGGTGGCCAGGGCCACCTGGTAGACGCCGTCTGCCGACTGGGAGAGCAGTCGTACGGCGAGCAGGCGGCGGAAGTCCCCGAGGCGCAGGAGTACGCGCAGATCACGTACGACAGGCATGTGGGCAAGGGTCACACACGCGGAGGGTCCTCGGACACATTGTCCGAGGACCCTCCGGGGAAGAGCGGCTGAAGACCCGGTGGTCCCGCCTGCCGGGCGCTCTTAGCGCTCGACCTCGCCCTTGATGAACTTCTCGACGTTGGCGAGGGCCTCGTCGTCGAAGTACTGGACCGGCGGGGACTTCATGAAGTACGAGGACGCGGAGAGGATCGGGCCGCCGACGCCCCGGTCCTTGGCGATCTTCGCGGCGCGCAGGGCGTCGATGATGACACCGGCCGAGTTCGGGGAGTCCCACACCTCGAGCTTGTACTCGAGGTTCAGCGGGACGTCGCCGAAGGCGCGGCCCTCGAGGCGGACGTAGGCCCACTTGCGGTCGTCGAGCCAGGCGACGTAGTCGGACGGGCCGATGTGGACGTTCTTCTCGCCGAGCTCGCGGTCGGGGATCTGCGAGGTGACGGCCTGGGTCTTCGAGATCTTCTTCGACTCGAGGCGGTCGCGCTCGAGCATGTTCTTGAAGTCCATGTTGCCGCCGACGTTCAGCTGCATGGTGCGCTCGAGGCGGACACCGCGGTCCTCGAACAGCTTGGCCATCACGCGGTGCGTGATGGTCGCGCCGACCTGGGACTTGATGTCGTCACCGACGATCGGGACACCGGCCTCGGTGAACTTGTCGGCCCACTCCTTGGTGCCGGCGATGAACACCGGGAGGGCGTTGACGAAGGCGACCTTGGCGTCGATGGCGCACTGCGCGTAGAACTTCGCAGCTTCCTCGGAACCGACGGGGAGGTAGCAGACGAGGACGTCGACCTCGCGGTCCTTGAGGACCTGGACCACGTCGACCGGCGCCTCGGCGGACTCCTCGATGGTCAGGCGGTAGTACTTGCCCAGACCGTCGAGCGTGTGGCCGCGCTGGACGGTGACGCCCGAGTTCGGGACGTCGCAGATCTTGATGGTGTTGTTCTCGCTGGCACCGATGGCGTCCGAAAGGTCGAGGCCGACCTTCTTCGCGTCGACGTCGAAGGCGGCGACGAACTCGACGTCACCGACGTGGTAGTCGCCGAACTGGACGTGCATCAGGCCCGGGACCTTGGTGGCCGGGTCGGCGTCCTTGTAGTACTCGACACCCTGCACCAGCGACGCGGCACAGTTGCCCACGCCGACGATGGCTACGCGAACCGAACCCATTCCGGTTGCTCCCTGTCAGTTTTCAGTGTTCCGGTTGAGTCCCCGCATCCGCAGGGCCTCACTTTGCAGTGTCGTCGGACGGCCCGGGTCGTCGCCGATCCCGTCCCGCCCGCTCGCTCTCGATGAGCTCGTTCAGCCAGCGCACTTCGCGCTCCACGGACTCCATTCCGTGCCGCTGCAGCTCAAGCGTGTAATCGTCGAGGCGCTCCCGGGTGCGGGCCAGTGAGGCCCGCATCTTCTCCAGGCGCTCCTCGAGCCGGCTCCGGCGGCCTTCCAGCACCCGCATGCGCACTTCGCGCTCGGTCTGGCCGAAGAAGGCGAACCGGGCGGCGAAGGACTCGTCCTCCCAGGTATCGGGTCCGGTGTGGGAGAGGAGCTCTTCGAAGTGCTCCTTCCCCTCCCCCGTCAACCGGTAGACGATCTTGGCCCGGCGCCCCGCGAGTGAAGCCGCCAGGGCGTCCTCCGGCGCATTGCCCGGCTCCTCGATCAACCAGCCGTGGGCCACCAGCGTCTTGAGGCAGGGATAGAGGGTTCCGTAGCTGAACGCCCGGAACACCCCCAGCGAGGTGTTGAGCCGTTTCCGCAGCTCGTAGCCGTGCATGGGGGATTCGCGGAGGAGGCCGAGGACGGCGAATTCGAGGATGCCGGAGCGTCTGCTCACTGCCGCCTCCTCCCCCGTCCCTGGATCCGTATGCCGAGCTGATGTATCGACTCGATACATCCAGACGATAGAACGGCCTTGATCCGGCGACAAGGCCAGACATGGTGACCGGCGTCACATCACCAATTCGTAGGATGCAAGTTGCCTGATTTGGGGTGAACTTCTGCGCGGCGAGGGTTTTGACCCTGCGTAGTCTGTGCGCCAGGACCCGGGGGGAACCGGAATTCAACTGCCGCTTCAGGCGCACTCGCCTGCCCGAGGAGTAGTCGTTCGATGAGCGAGCACCGTCGTAAACCGCCGCAGTCGCAGGGCGGCGGACGCGCTGCAGCCCGCCGTGCCGCCCAGCAGGGCCCCGGTCGCCGGGGCGCCGGCGGAGGCGCCGTACCCCCCGGTACGCCGCAGGCCCCGTACGGGCAGTCGTACGGCCAGGCCCAGGGCGGCCAGTACGCGGGCCCGTCCTACGGGCAGGACCCGTACGGCCGCGATGCCTACGGCCAGCCCCACGGGCAGCAGGCGCACGGCCGGGACGCCGCCCAGGGCGGGCGCGCCGAGGCCCGCCGCGCCGCCCAGGGAGGCCGCCGGCGCGGCGCCGCGCCGGACAAGCGGTTCATCAACTACCCGCGCTCGGACAAGGACGGCTGGAAGCGGTTCGTCCCCAGCTGGAAGCTGGTCGGCGGGACCTCGCTCGGCTTCTTCGCCGTGCTGATCGGCGGCACCGGCATCGCCCTGGCCATGGTGGGCACCCCGGACGAGAACAAGGCCGCCAAGGCCCAGAACAACGTCTACTACTGGGCCGGCGACGACGGGCAGATGGCCGCGGTCGGCGGCGAGCGCAACCGGCAGCTCGTGCCGATCGAGAAGATCCCCAAGTCGCTGCAGGACGCCGTGATCGCGGCGGAGAACGCGTCCTTCGAGACCGACAAGGGCGTCGACCCGATGGGCATCGGACGCGCCGCCTTCAACATGCTGACCGGCGGGGAGACCCAGGGCGGTTCGACGATCACCCAGCAGTACGTCAAGAACACGTACCTGGACTCGGACCAGACCCTCAAGCGCAAGGTCGTCGAGCTCTTCATCTCGATAAAGGTCGGTGCGACCGAGAAGAAGACCAAGGTCATGCAGGGGTACCTCAACACCGCGTACTTCGGCCGCAACGCCTACGGCTGCCAGGCGGCCTCCCAGGCGTACTTCAAGAAGGACTGCGAGACGCTCGACCCCTCCGAGAGCGCCTTCCTGGCCCAGCTGCTCAAGGGCCCGAACCTCTACAACCCGGACGGGGGCGTCGGCTCCGCGGCCACGCCCAAGGCCAATACCGAGCGTGCCGAGCGCCGCTGGGCCTGGGTGCTGAACCGGATGGTCGAGGTCGGCCGGATGGACCCGGCAGAGCGGGCCAAGTACAAGACCTTCCCCAAGCTCCAGCCCTCCGCACAGGCCCTCTCCCTCGCCGGCCAGACCGGCTACCTGGTCGAGACGGCCAAGCAGTACGTGATGAAGAAGCTGAACCTGACCCCGGAGGAGCTCGACCGCGGCGGGTACCAGATCTACACCACCTTCCAGAAGCCGAAGGTGGACGCGCTGGCCAAGGCGGTGGACAAGACCCGCCAGGAGTTCCTGGACGAGAAGGCGCGGCCGGCGACGGACAAGTTCGTCCAGTTCGGCGCCGCCTCCGTGGACCCGGCCAACGGGCAGATCGTCGCCCTGTACGGCGGCGCGGGCTTCGACAAGCAGCACTTCTCGAACAACGCCAACACCACCGGCGTCCCGGTCGGCTCGACCTGGAAGCCGTACGTCCTGGCCGCCGCGATGCAGTACGGCACCCACAACTCCGACGGCGTCGGCATCTCCGTCGACAGCAAGTACAACGGCAACGACCTCACCGTCATCCGCAACCGGGACGGCGACCCCCTGCGGTACGCCAACGGCAAGCCCTTCCGGCAGAAGAACGAGAGCCCCACGCGCTACGGCTACGTGACCCTCAACGAGGCGATGGAGAAGTCCATCAACACGCCGTTCGCCCAGCTCGTCTTCGACGTGGGCCACCGGAAGGTGCGCGACGTGGCCCTGGCCACGGGCATCCTCGAGGACTCGATGAACCAGAACAACGACGCCTCGTTCGCCCTGGGCACGTCCACCCCCAGTGCCATCCGCATGGCCGACTCGTACGCCACCTTCGCCGCCTCGGGCACGCACTACGAGCCCTACTCGGTGACCAGGGTCGAGAAGGACGGCAAGGAGCTGCCCGGCTTCGACGCTCCGAAGTCGGAGAAGGCGATGGACAACTCCGTCGCGGACAACATCACCAAGGTGCTCCAGAACGTGGTCAAGAACGGCACCGGCACCAAGGTGAAGAAGCTGGGCCGCCCGGCCGCCGGCAAGACCGGCACCACCGACAAGAACAAGTCGGCCTGGTTCGTCGGGTACACCCCGCAGCTGTCCACCGCGGTGGCCCTCTTCCGCACCGACCCGAACTCGAAGACCAAGGAGCTCCTCTCCATGAACGGCACGGGCGACGTCCCGTCCATCCATGGTGGTGACATCCCGGCCGAGATCTGGGTCGACTACATGCGCGAGGCGGTCAAGGGGACCCCGGTCAAGGACTTCCCCGAGGCCGAGGACATCGGCGTGAAGGCCGACGCGGCCGGCGCGCCGACCCCGAAGCCGAGCCCCACCGTCGAGAAGACGGAGGAGCCCACCGAGGAGCCGACCACCCCGACCCCGACGCCCACCCCCACGCCCTCCAAGGGCGGCAAGCCCTCCTGCAAGCCCTGGCAGTGGGACTGCAACGAGGACGGCGGCACCACCGACGGCGGTACCAGCACCGGCACCGACAACGGTGGCACCACGGACGGCGGCGTGACCGGCGGCACCACCCCGACGCCCACGACCTCGCCCACCGGCAGGCCGGGCAGCCGCGGCGGCAACACCAACAGCGGCCTGCTCGGCGGCGGAGACAGCGAGGGCGCCGGCGGCTGACCCGCGGGGCACCGGCCGGATGCCGGCCCGCAACAGCCCCGCGAGGGCCGCCGCACCGACCCGGTGCGGCGGCCCTCGCCCCGTACCGGACCCCGTACGGCAGGATGAGCGCATGACGAAGGTGTACGGCGACCAGCCCCGCGCGCACGACGCGGAAGACCCCGTCCTGCCCACCCGGCAGGACGAGGTCGCGGCCGCGGGCAGCGAGCTGCTCGGCGGCCCCATGGGCCTGCGCGCACGGCTGGGCGGCCACTGGCTGACGCCCGTGCGCGTGGTCGTCCTCGTCGCCCTCGGCCTCTTCGCGCTCGGCATGGTCCAGAAGCTGCCCTGCTACGACTGGGCCTGGTTCCGCGGCGCCGGATCGCAGTACACGCACGCCTGCTACTCCGACATCCCCCACCTGTACGTGGGGCGCGGCTTCGCAGCCGACCTCGTGCCGTACTTCGACCGGATCCCCGGCGATATGCAGTACCTCGAGTACCCCGTGCTGACCGGGCTGTTCATGGAGGTCGCCTCCTGGCTGACCCCGCACGGCGGGGCCATGCAGGAGCGCCAGCAGATCTACTGGATGGTCAACGCGGGCATGCTCATGGCCTGCGCCGCGGTCATCGCGGTCTGCGTGGCCCGCACCCACCGCCGGCGCCCCTGGGACGCCCTGCTCGTGGCCCTCGCCCCGGCCTTCGCGCTCACCGCCACCATCAACTGGGACCTGCTGGCCGTGGCCCTCACCGCCGCGGCCCTGCTGATGTGGTCCCGCGGCCGGGCCCTGGCCTTCGGCATCCTGATCGGCCTGGCCACGGCCGCGAAGCTGTACCCGGTGCTGATCATGGGGCCGCTGCTCGTGCTGTGCTGGCGGGCCGGGAAGTGGCGCGAGTTCGCCCTTGCAGGGGCCGGCGCGGCGGCCGCCTGGCTGGTCGTCAACGTGCCGGTCATGCTCCTGGCCCCGGAGGGCTGGAAGAAGTTCTACACCTTCAGCCAGGAGCGCCCGGTCGACTTCGGCTCCGTCTGGCTGCTGATCTCGCAGCGTTCGGGCAATCCGCTGGAGGACGCCAACACCTACGCGACGGTGCTGATGCTGCTGCTGTGCGCGGGCATCGGGCTGCTCGCCCTGAGCGCCCCGCGCCGCCCCCGCCTGGTGCAGCTGGCCTTCCTCGTCGTCGCCGTGTTCGTCCTGACGAACAAGGTCTACTCCCCGCAGTACGTGCTCTGGCTGATCCCGCTGGCCGCCCTGGCCCGGCCCCGCTGGCGCGACTTCCTGATCTGGCAGGCCGCCGAGGTGGCGTACTTCCTCGGGATCTGGATGTACCTCGCCTACACGACCAGCGGGGACAAGCACCAGGGCCTGCCCGTGGAGGGCTACCAGCTGGCCATCGCCGCCCACCTGCTCGCGACCCTCTACCTCTGCGCGGTGGTGGTACGGGACATCCTGCGGCCCGACCGCGACCCGGTCCGCCGGGACGGCTCGGACGACCCCTCCGGCGGGGTGCTGGACGGCGCGCCCGACGTGTTCACCGTCGGAGACGCCGCAGGGGCGCCGCGGGATGCGGCGCCCCCGCAGGGACAGCTCGTCGACTGGGGCGGCCCGCCCCGCTACCGGGACGGGTCCTGATCCGCCGGGTCCGAGGGGACTGCCCTAGCGGTCGACAGCCCGGTCGAACTGGGTGGTGGTGTGCCGCAGGTGGGCCACCAGTTCGTCGCCGACCTTCGGCTCGGTGGCGTCCGAGGGCACGAAGAGGATCGACACCTGCATGTGCGGGGGCTCGGCGAACCAGCGCTGCTTGCCCGCCCACACGAACGGCGACAGGTTGCGGTTGACCGTGGCCAGCCCGGCCCGCGCCACGCCCTTGGCGCGCGGCATCACGCCGTGCAGGGCCTTCGGGGCCTCCAGGCCCACGCCGTGCGAGGTGCCGCCTGCCACGACGACCAGCCAGCCGTCCGAGGCGGCCTTCTGCTGCCGGTAGCCGAAACGGTCCCCCTTGGAGACGCGCGTGACGTCGAGCACGGCACCGCGGTACTCGGTCGCCTCGTGGTCCCCCAGCCACAGCCGGGTGCCGATCCGGGCCCGGAAGCGGGTCTGCGGGAACTGCTGCTGGAGCCGGACCAGCTCCTCGGCCCGCAGGTGGCTGACGAACATGGTGTGCAGCGGCAGCCGGGCCGCCCGCAGGCGGTCCATCCAGCCGATGACCTCCTCGACGGCGTCGGAGCCGTCCGGGCGGTCGAGCGGCAGGTGCAGGGCGAAGCCCTCCAGCCGGACGTCCTCGATCGCACCGGCCAGCAGGCCGAGGTCCTGCTCGGAGACGCCGTGCCGCTTCATCGAGCTCATGCACTCGATGACGACCCGGGCGCCGACCAGGGCGCGGACCCCGTCCACGGAGGACACCGAGCGGATCACCCGGTCCGGCAGCGGCACCGGCTCCTCGCCCCGCCGGAACGGGGTGAGGACCAGCAGGTCGCCGCTGAACATGTCCTTGATCCGGGCGGCCTCGTACGTGGTGCCCACCGCCAGGATGTCCGCACCGAGCAGGGTGGCCTCGTCGGCCAGCCGGTCGTGGCCGAAGCCGTAGCCGTTGCCCTTGCAGACCGGGATCAGCCCCGGGAACTGGTCCTGCACCTGCTTCTGGTGCGCACGCCAGCGGGCGGTGTCGACGTAGAGCGTGAGCGCCATGACCCGTACGGATCCTTTCTCTGGAACAGCGGGGGAGGGTGTGGGTGGGAGGAGGCCGGCGTCAGCGGCGCGACATGTAGATGTCGAGCGCCTTGTGCAGCAGCTTGTTGAGCGGGAAGTCCCACTCGCCGACGTACTCGACGGCCTCGCCGCCCGTGCCGACCTTGAACTGGATCAGGCCGAACAGGTGGTCGTTCTCGTCCAGGGTGTCACTGATGCCGCGCAGGTCGTAGACCGAGGCACCGAGCGCGTACGCGTCGCGCAGCATCCGCCACTGCATGGCGTTGGAGGGGCGGACCTCGCGCTTGTGGTTCGCGGAGGCGCCGTACGAGTACCAGACGTGCTGGCCGACCGTCAGCATGGTGGCCGCCGCCAGGGGTTCGCCCTCGTGGTGGGCGATGTACAGGCGCATCCGGTTCGGGTCCTCGGCGTTGAGGGCCTGCCACTGGCGCTGGAAGTACACAAGGGGGCGCGGGCGGAACTTGTCGCGCTCGGCGGTGATCTCGTACAGGTGCTGCCAGGTCGGCAGGTCGTCGTACCCGCCCTGGACCACCTCGACGCCGGCCTTCTCGGCCTTCTTGATGTTGCGGCGCCACAGCTGGTTGAAGCCCTTGAGGACGTCGTCCAGCGAGCGGTTGGCCAGCGGCACCTGGAAGACGTAGCGGGGCTGGACGTCGCCGAAGCCGGCGCCGCCGTCCTCGCCCTGCTGCCAGCCCATCCGGCGCAGCTTGTCCGACACCTCGAAGGCGCGGGGCTCGATGTGCGAGGGCTCGACGTCGCGCAGGCGCTTGACCTCGGGGTCCTGGATACCGGACTTGATGGCGGCGGCGTTCCAACGGCGGATGACCACCGGCGGACCCATCTTGACGGTGAACGCGCCCTGCTGCTTCAGGTGGGCGAGCATCGGCTGCAGCCACTCGTCCAGATTGGGGGCGTACCAGTTGATGACGGGGCCCTCGGGAAGGTAGGCGAGGTACCGCTTCACCTTGGGCAGTTGGCGGTACAACACCAGGGCGGCACCGACGAGTTCGCCGGACTTGTCGAACCATCCGAGGTTCTCGGAACGCCACTCGTTCTTCACGTCGGCCCACGCCGGGACCTGGCAGTGGCTAGCCGAGGGCAGGCTCTGGATATAGGCCAGATGCTGCTCTCGGCTGATGGTCCTCAGGGACAGGCTCATGCGGGGCGTCTCCTCCGGCGGCTTCGCTGGGTATGGCGCGAAGCCTACTGCGACAAGGGCGCCACCCATCTGGGGGACGGGCCGCGGTCGCCGCCGCAGCCCGTCCCGCCGCGGCCCGTCAGCCGAGCCAGCCGCCGAAGAGCCCGCCGTGCGCCATGCCGAGGAGGAAGCCCACGGCCGAGGCGCCGAGCCCGATGATCAGCGCGAAGCGCTCGCGTGTCGTCTCGGAGATGAACTGGCCGTAGAGCCCGGTCACGATGCCGACCAGGCCGGTCCACGAGGTGAGCAGGTGCAGGTGGTGGAAGAAGGCAGTGATGAAGGACACCGCGCCCAGCACCAGGGTCACCGCGAGCAGGGTGTCCTGGAGGGGGTGCGGCTTTCCATCGGTGGACAGCAGAGAAATCGACGGCTGGGGCCGCATTGCCTGTGCCATGGGGGGCACCTCCCGGCAGTGGAGAGACGTGCCGCGGGGCTGCCGGGCCCGGAGGTCCGGGCATAGCACCGCGCACACCCGATGTGTACAGATTGTGGCCCTCTCCTGCCGGATTTCAACCGGAAGGAGGTGACGGGGTACGCTGTACGGTCTGCGCGGTGTCTGCTCTGGGGCCATTCGGTCCCGGGAACCCCGCGCGGCACGCATCACGACCCTCCTGCCACGGAACGACCGTGGCCGCTGAGTCCAAAGGAGGTGGGTTCCACATGCGTCACTACGAGGTGATGGTCATCCTCGACCCCGATCTCGAGGAGCGCGCTGTCTCCCCGCTGATCGAGAACTTCCTCTCCGTCGTCCGTGAGGGCAACGGAAAGGTGGAGAAGGTCGACACCTGGGGCCGTCGTCGTCTCGCTTACGAGATCAAGAAGAAGCCCGAGGGCATCTACTCGGTCATCGACCTGCAGGCCGAGCCTGCGGTCGTCAAGGAGCTCGACCGCCAGATGAACCTGAACGAGTCGGTCCTCCGGACCAAGGTCCTCCGTCCCGAGACCCACTGAACCCCTTCGGTTCAGAGGTAATCGGGTTCGAGTAGCACAAGCCAGCAGCAATCCCCGCCGAGAGGTTCATCCATGGCAGGCGAGACCGTCATCACGGTCGTCGGCAATCTCGTCGACGACCCCGAGCTGCGCTTCACCCCCTCGGGTGCGGCGGTCGCGAAGTTCCGTGTCGCGTCCACCCCCCGCACCTTCGACCGCCAGACCAATGAGTGGAAGGACGGCGAGAGCCTGTTCCTGACCTGCTCGGTGTGGCGCCAGGCGGCCGAGAACGTCGCCGAGTCGCTTCAGCGCGGTATGCGCGTCGTCGTCCAGGGCCGGCTCCGCCAGCGCTCGTACGAGGACCGCGAAGGGGTCAAGCGCACGGTCTTCGAGCTGGACGTCGAGGAAGTCGGCCCCAGCCTCCGCAACGCCACGGCCAAGGTCACCAAGACCGCGGGCCGGGGCGGCCAGGGTGGTTACGGCGGCGGTGGCGGCGGCCAGCAGGGCGGCGGCAACTGGGGCGGAGCCCCCAGCGGCGGTCCCCAGGGCGGCGGAGCACCCTCCGACGACCCCTGGGCCTCCAGCGCGCCTACCGGCGGGCAGCAGGGCGGCGGGGGCGGCTGGGGCGGAAGCTCCGGCGGCTCCGGCGGTTCCGGCGGCGGCTACTCGGACGAGCCGCCCTTCTAGGGCAGCCCGTTCCCCACTTCTTGATCACACAGGAGAAACACCATGGCGAAGCCGCCTGTGCGCAAGCCTAAGAAGAAGGTCTGCGCGTTCTGCAAGGACAAGACCGCGTACGTGGACTACAAGGACACGAACATGCTGCGGAAGTTCATTTCCGACCGCGGCAAGATCCGTGCCCGCCGCGTGACCGGCAACTGCACGCAGCACCAGCGTGACGTCGCCACGGCCGTCAAGAACAGCCGTGAGATGGCGCTGCTGCCCTACACGTCCACCGCGCGATAAGGGAAGGGTGACCGAATAATGAAGATCATCCTGACCCAGGAGGTCTCTGGCCTCGGTGGCGCCGGCGATGTCGTCGACGTCAAGGACGGATACGCCCGCAACTACCTGGTCCCGCGTGGCTTCGCCATCCGCTGGACCAAGGGCGGCGAGAAGGACGTGGCGCAGATCCGCCGCGCCCGCAAGATCCACGAGATCGCGACCATCGAGCAGGCCAACGAGGTCAAGGCCAAGCTCGAGGGCGTGAAGGTGCGTCTGGCCACCCGCTCGGGTGACACCGGCCGCCTCTTCGGCTCCGTCACCCCGGCCGACATCGCTTCGGCGATCGAGGCTTCCGGTGGCCCGAAGGTCGACAAGCGCCGCGTCGAGCTGGCCGGCCCGATCAAGACCCTCGGTTCGTACCAGGTCTCCGTGCGTCTGCACGAAGAGGTCGCTGCGAACGTGGGCGTCGAGGTCGTCGCCGCCTAAGGGCTGCGCATGAAGGGCCGCACCCTCCGGGGTGCGGCCCTTTGTCGTATCCGGGTGTGCCCGCGGGCTGCTCGGGGAGGCCGGGTGTTTTTGTGGGGATGTTTCACGTGAAACACCGGCGTCTGTGTTTCACGTGAAACATCCCCGCGGCCCCGGGTCAGCGGGTGGCGCCGGTGACCACCCAGCGGCCGGAGCCGGCCCTGAGCTGCAGGGTGACGAGCCGGGTCAGCATCATCAGGCCCATCGCCCACCACAGGGCGGTCAGCCCGCCGTCCAGCACGGGGACGAGCAGCGCTGCGGGGGCGAACACCACCAGGGTCACGAGCATGGCCTTGGCGAGGTACGGACCGTCCCCCGCACCCGTCAGCACGCCGTCCAGGATGAAGACCACCCCCGCGACGGGCTGGGTGAGCGCCACGACCAGCAGGGCGGGGAGGATCGCGTGGTGCACGGCGGGGTCGCCGGTGAACAGCGGGATCAGCAGCGGGCGGGCGAGGGCGAGCAGCAGTCCGAGGACCACCCCCGAGGCGATGCCCCACTGCACCATGCGGCGGCAGACGGCCCTGGCACCCTCCGCGTCGCCCGCGCCCAGGTACCGGCCGATGATGGCCTGCCCGGCGATGGCGATCGCATCGAGGGCGAAGGCCATCAGGCTCCACAGCGACAGCAGGATCTGGTGGGCCGCGATCTCGGCGTCCCCCAGCCCGGCGGCGACGGCGGTGGCGATCATCAGGACGGCCCGCAGGGACAGGGTGCGCACCAGCAGCGGGGCGCCCGCCTGGGCCGCGGCCCGGATTCCGGCGGGGTCGGGCCGCAGGGAGGCGCCGTGGCGGCGGGCCCCTCGGACCACCACCACCAGGTAGACGGCCGCCATGGCGCACTGGGCGATGACCGTGCCCCAGGCGGATCCGGCGATGCCGAAGCCGGCTCCGTAGACGAGGGCGAGGTTCAGGGCCCCGTTGGCGGTGAAGCCGCCCGCGGCCACGTAGAGCGGGGTACGGGTGTCCTGGAGCCCACGGAGCACGCCCGTGGCCGCAAGGACCACCAGCATGGCCGGGATTCCGAGGGCGGAGATCCTCAGGTACGTGACGGCGTAGGGGGCCGCGGTCTCGGAGGTCCCGAACAGGGACACGAGCCAGGGTGCGGCGGGCAGGACCACCGCGACCACGGCGGCGCCGAGGAGCAGGGCGAGCCAGATCCCGTCCATGCCCTGGCGGATGGCCGCGGGCAGGTCGCCCGCACCCACCCGCCGGGCGACGCCGGCCGTGGTGGCGTAGGCGAGGAAGACGAACACGCTGACGGCGGTGGTGAGCAGGGCCGCGGCCACGCCGAGGCCGGCGAGCTGGGGGGTGCCCAGGTGACCCACGATGGCGCTGTCCACCATCACGAACAGCGGCTCGGCGACGAGCGCGCCGAAGGCCGGTACGGCGAGTGCGACGATCTCGCGGTCGTGCCGTCGCGGGCCTTGCTTCGGGAGGGTGGAGGTTGGCGGCATGCCTTCAATCTAATCTTCCACAGGTAATGGTCGCAACTATCTTTGGACCATTACTTGAAGGGGTCTCGCCAGCCCGTTCGGGCGCAGTTGCCAACGATCTTGAGAACAGGGCGAAAGTTTTTCTCCCCCACAGGTCGTGGACGGAGAAAGGCCAGTTCAGGTCCGGTGGAAGGGGGTGGCATGAGATTTTGTCCACAGTGCCGTCCCCCGGTCCGTACACAGGTAGCTGGGGGTTACCCACAGCATTCGGGCCTTCGTCCACACAGCCTGTGGATAACCAGATTGGCTGAAGGCATCCGCAGGCCTACCGTGGACCGGCGCCCCGACGCGCCGAGTGTGGATTCGGGCGCCCCAAATGTCAGAGCCGTGTCGTAGAAAGAGTGACACGGCGAGGTCCGCGCAGCGGACGGGAGGAGGCGGCCCGGTGAGCATTCTCGAGCCCATGGACGACCCCTGGGCCGACAGCGGTCCCGGTGACCGTCTCCCCGTGTCCCGCGGCCGCCGGGGTGAGGGCGGCGGGCGCCGCGGCGACGGCCGGAGGGGCGACCAGGGCGACGGGGACGGCTCCGACGGCGGCCGCTCCTGGGACGGGGGCGGCTTCGAGCGGGTCCCCCCGCAGGACATCGACGCCGAGCAGTCCGTCCTCGGCGGCATGCTGCTCTCCAAGGACGCCATCGCCGACGTGGTAGAGGTCCTCAAGGGCCATGACTTCTACCGGCCCTCCCACGAGACCATCTACCAGGCCGTCCTCGACCTCTACGCCAAGGGCGAGCCCGCCGACCCGATCACGGTCGCGGCGGAGCTGACCAAGCGCGGCGAGATCACCAAGGTCGGCGGCGCCGCGTACCTGCACACGCTGGTCCAGTCGGTGCCCACGGCGGCCAACGCCGAGTACTACGCGGAGATCGTCCACGAGCGGGCCGTGCTGCGCCGGCTGGTGGCCGCGGGCACCAAGATCACGCAGATGGGGTACGCGGGCGACGGAGACGTCGACGAGATCGTCAACAGCGCCCAGGCCGAGATCTACGCGGTCACCGAGCAGCGGACCTCCGAGGACTACCTGCCGCTCGGGGACATCATGGAGGGCGCGCTCGACGAGATCGAGGCCATCGGCTCGCGCAGCGGCCAGATGTCCGGAGTGCCGACGGGCTTCACGGACCTGGACTCGCTGACCAACGGCCTGCACCCCGGCCAGATGATCGTCATCGCCGCCCGTCCCGCGATGGGCAAGTCCACCCTGGCCCTCGACTTCGCCCGCGCCTGCTCCATCAAGAGCAATCTGCCGAGCGTGATCTTCTCCCTCGAAATGGGGCGCAACGAGATCGCCATGCGCCTGCTGTCGGCGGAGGCCCGGGTGGCCCTGCACCACATGCGCTCCGGCACGATGACCGACGACGACTGGACCCGGCTCGCCCGCCGGATGCCCGACGTCTCGGCGGCCCCGCTCTACATCGACGACTCGCCCAACCTGTCGATGATGGAGATCCGCGCCAAGTGCCGGCGCCTCAAGCAGCGCAGCAACCTCCAGCTCGTGGTCATCGACTACCTGCAGCTCATGCAGTCCGGCGGCTCCCGGCGCCCCGAGAGCCGTCAGCAGGAGGTCTCGGACATGTCCCGTAACCTCAAGCTCCTCGCCAAGGAGCTGGAGGTCCCGGTCATCGCGCTGTCGCAGCTGAACCGTGGCCCCGAGCAGCGGACGGACAAGAAGCCGATGGTCTCCGACCTGCGCGAGTCGGGATCCATCGAGCAGGACGCCGACATGGTGATCCTGCTGCACCGCGAGGACGCGTACGAGAAGGAGTCCCCCCGCGCGGGCGAGGCCGACCTGATCGTCGCCAAGCACCGAAACGGCCCCACGGCGACCATCACGGTGGCCTTCCAGGGCCACTACTCCCGCTTCGTGGACATGGCCAACACCTGACCCGCAGCCGCCGGATGCGAAGCTGCGGGCATGACTTCTGTGGCTGATGAGCTGTTGCCCGCCACCCGGCGGGCGCTGGACCACCGGATCGCCGTGGCGCAGGCGGAGGGCCGGGCGCCCTCGGTGGTCGCGGCGGTGGTGCGCGGCGGGCGCACGGTGTGGGAGGGGGCCCGCGGGGACGCGGCCGCCACCGGGGTGCAGTACCGGATCGGGTCCATCACGAAGACCTTCACGGCCGTCCTGGTGATGCGGTTGCGGGACGAGGGGCTGCTCGGCCTCGACGACCCGCTGGACAAGCACCTGCCGGGCACGGCCGCGGGCGGCGCGACCATCGCCCAGCTCCTCTGCCACAGCTCGGGCCTGGCGGCCGAGACCCCCGGCCCCTGGTGGGAGCGGAGCCCCGGCACACTGCGCCCCGGGCTGGCGGAGGTCTTGGGCGCGGAGCCCTTCCTGCATCCGCCGGGCCGGCGGCACCACTACTCCAACCCCGGCTACACGCTGCTGGGTTCACTGGTGGCGGCGGTCCGGGGGCGCCCCTGGGAGGAGGTGCTGCGGGCCGAGGTGCTGGAGCCGCTCGGGCTGCGCCGTACGAGCGGGCTGCCGCAGGAGCCGGCCGCGGAGGGCTGGGCGGTGCACCCCTGGGCGGACGTGGTGATGCCCGAACCCCTGGAGGACCTGGGGCTGATGGCCCCGGCGGGCGCGCTCTGGTCCACCACCGGGGACCTGGCGCGCTTCGCGGAGTTCCTGGTCCGCGGGGACGACCGGGTGCTGAGCGCCGCGAGCGTACGGGAGATGCGGACGGCCGTCTCCCCGCCGGAGCCCGGCCTCGCGGAGTCCGGCTACGGGCTGGGGCTCCAGCTGCTGGAGGCGGGCGGGCGCCGGCTCGCTGGGCACGGCGGCTCGCTGCCGGGGTTCGTGGCGGGGCTCTGGCTGTGCGAGGAGGAGGACCTCGCGGCGGTCGTCCTGGCGAACTGCACCTCCGGACTGCCCGCCACCACGGTGGCCACCGAACTGCTGGGCCTGGTCGCCGGTGCCGAGCCGCGGATCCCCGGGCCCTGGCGCCCGGTGCGGGCCGCTGAGGCGGATCCGGAGGCCGTCGCGCTCACCGGTCCCTGGTACTGGGGCACGGCCCCCTTCGTCCTGCGGCTGCTGCCGGGCGGGGAGTTCCGGCTCGGGCCCGTCGGGGCCCCGGGCCGCTCGGCCCTGTTCCGGCCGGACGGGGCCGGCGGCTGGCGCGGGGTGTCGGGCTACTACGCCGGGGAGTCCCTGCGGGTGGTGCGGCGGGCGGACGGCTCCGCGGACCATCTTGACCTGGGGTCCTTCGTATTCACCCGGGAGCCGTACGACGCCCGGGCCGCCGTGCCCGGCGGGGTGGACCCGCTGGGCTGGCGCGGGCTCGGCTGAGCCCTCAGGCGACGAGCCCGCGCTCCAGCGGGGTGCGGAAGCGCGGGGTCACGCGCGTCCCGCCCAGCCAGTCGGCGAGCCGCGCCGCCTCGGCCTCCACGGCCGCGGCGGCCTCCGCTCCCCGGTCGGCGAGCAGCCGCCAGACGACCGTGCCGTCCGCGCGCTGGGCCCAGCCGCCGATCACCTCGCCGTTCCACCACACCGTCGGGCCGATGTAGCCGGCCCGGTCGGAGAGCTCGGCGCGGTGCCCGGGGGCCAGGTGGAAGGGGCGGTCGGCCCAGCCCATGGCTCTGGGGTCCAGTCCGGGCAGGAGGGCGGTCCAGGGCTCGGGCGCGGGCCGACAGGAAGACCCTGGCGGCATCGGTGGCGTGCAGGCGACGACAGGGTCCGCGGCTGAGCTGCCGGTCTCAGCCGGCGGCCACGGTCAGCGGGGCGAAGCGGCGGGCGAGGTCCCCGGGCAGGTCCGGGATGCCGCGGGTCATCACCGCGTTGAAGAAGACCGAGGCGAGCCCGCGCTCCTTGAGCCAGGACCGCAGGTCCTCGTGACGGAGCTCGATGTCCGTGCGCAGCGGGCGTTCGGTCCGGGCGGCGAGGCCGGCGACCAGGGCCCGGGCGGTGTCGGTGTCCGCGGCGATCAGCGGGCCGACGACATGGGTGTGCATATTCGGCCAGGCGGCCGCGTACCCGTTCAGCCTGCCCTCGGCGTCGTGGCTTACGAGCAGATGGTCGGCGAAGGCGGGCAGGCGGGTCAGGACGTGGGTGCGGTCCTCTCCGAAGACCTCCTGGTCCAGGCGGACGATCTCCGGCAGGTCCTCGGCTGCGGCAGGGCGGACGGAGCCTGTGGTGTCGCCGGGCTGCGGGGTGAACTGCCCGACGAGCATCTCGGAGCGCCCGATGGCCTCGAAGCCGAGCTCCTCGTAGAGGGGCTGCCCGTTCGGGGTGGCGTGCAGGGTCAGCGGGGTGGGAGCGAGGGACTCGCAGACGTACTGCATCAGCCGCCGCCCGAGGCCCTGGCGGGCATAGCGCTCGGCGACCAGGACCATGCCGATCGCGGCCAGGTCGGGGTTCTCCGGTGAGGTGCCGTACGAGGTCACGACGCAGGCGGCGGCCAGGCCCTGCCCGTCGGGGGCATCGATGCCGTATCCCCTGCCCGCATTGAGGAGGAGCTCCCACTTGTGCTCCTCGCGCGGCCAGCCGCGGTCCTCGGAAAGGTCGGAGCAGAGCGGCAGGTCCTCATTCGTCAGGCGGCGGATGGTCAGCGTGGCGAGGTGTGAGGTAGGCACCGGACCAGCCTTGTTCACCGACCGGAGGAAGTCCACCTGATTTCTCCGTACGGCCGGTAGCGGGGCGATGTTTCACGTGAAACACGAGTTCGTGGAGGGTTCACGCGAGCCGATGTTTCACGTGAAACGTCCGGTCGACGCACTAGCCTCCCTGTCATGACTGCGCTGCACCTCTTCGATCTCGACGGCACCCTGATGCACGGAACGGCCGCACCGGCCGAGATCTCCCGTCAGCTGGGGCTGGAAGCAGAGATCGCCGAGCTGGAAGGGGAGTTCAGCGCCCGGAGGATCGGCCCTCCCGAGTTCGCCCTGCGCCTGCACTCCCTGTGGGAGGGCCTGACGGAGGACCACGTCCACGCGGCCTTCGAGGGGGCGCCGTGGCTGGCGGGCATCCGGGAGGTCTGGCAGGAGATCCGCGAGCGCGGAGACTACTGTGCCGTGATCTCCCTGTCGCCCTCCTTCTTCGTGGAACGGCTCCTGGACTGGGGAGCCCACGCGGCGCACGGGTCCCTCTTCCCCCCGGTGCCCTTCCGGCTGCCCCTCGACGTGGCGGGCATCCTCACCCCGGAGGGGAAGCTGGAGGTGGCGGACCGGCTGTGCGCCCGCTTCGGGGTGACCCGCCAGGAGTGCGTGGCCTACGGGGACTCGGCTACCGACGCCGTGCTCTTCGCGTCGCTCCCCGTCTCGGTCGCGGTCAATGCGCGGCCCGCCCTGGCTGCAACGGCGACCCACGTCTACGAGGGGCGTGACCTGCGGGAGGCCTACGCACTGGGCCGGACCCCCCGGCAGCGCGGCGGGAGATCCTAACGGGAGAGCCGGTGGGAAACGCGGACTTCCCGCTATTTGCCTGAAGTCCTGGCCCCGGGTGCCATCCTGCGATGACCCGGAACCACGGATTCGAAGGCCGTGGCGGGCGCTGACCTACCGAGATGCTCGAAGCGAGGCACCGTATGGACGCTCCGCCCACCACACCGGCCAGACGGCCGACGCCGATACGTCCGGTGGGTTCCGCAGCCGGCAGGCCCGTCGCCGCGGCTCCGCTGCCGGTCCGGACACCGGTCCTTGTCCCCGTACCCGTTCCCCTCCCCCTGCCCGGGGCGGCCCCGGGATCCGCCCTCGACGCCGCCCTCGAAGCGGCTGCGGAGGCCGTCCCGGCCCCCGAGGAGCCCGCGGCCCGCGAGCCCGCCCCCGAGCACGGCCCCACGCCGGCCGCGGGCCCTACCCCGGCTGCGGGCCCCACCCCGGCCGGGGGCTCCGCTCCGGCCGTGGGCTCCGCTCCGGCCGTCGCCGAGACCCCTGCCGACGGCCCGGCCCCCGCCAGCAGTGACGCTTCGGCAGCCGGGGCCCTGCCCGCCGCCGCGACCGCGACCGCGACCCGCGAGGCCTCGCCCGACGCCGTGCTGATCCGGCGCACGCTGACCGAGATCGCGCCCATCGCGGACAAGGTCACCTCGTACTTCTACGCGCTGGTCTTCACCGGGCACCCCGATCTGCGGGAGATGTTCCCCGCCGCCATGGACGTCCAGCGGGACCGGCTGCTCAAGGCCCTGCTCACCGCCGCCGAGCACATCGACGACCCCGCGGTGCTGGCCCCCTACCTGCGCCGGCTGGGCACGGGGCACCGCAAGTACGGCACCCGCCCCGAGCACTACCCCGCCGTCGGGGAGGCACTGGTCGGCGCCCTGGCGCGGTACGCGACCGGCTCCTGGGGCCCCGAGACGGAGGCCGCGTGGGTGCGGGCCTACACCGCCATCTCGCAGATCATGATCGACGCGGCAGCCGAGCAGGAGCCGCACTCGCCGCCCTGGTGGCAGGCGGAGGTGGTCTCCCACGATCTGCGCACCCCGGACATCGCGGTGGTCACCGTACGGCCCGACAAGCCGTACCCCTTCCTCGCGGGCCAGTACACGAGCCTGGAGACCCCCTGGTGGCCGCGGATCTGGCGGCACTACTCCTTCGCCTCCGCCCCGCGGGCCGACGGACTGCTCTCCTTCCACGTCAAGGCCGTGCCGGCGGGCTGGGTCTCGCACGCGCTGGTCCGCCACGCGCGGCCGGGCGACGTGCTGCGCCTGGGACCCCCGGCCGGGTCGATGGTCGTGGACCACAGCACCGAGAACGGGATGCTCTGCCTGGGCGGCGGTACCGGCATCGCCCCGATCAAGGCCCTGGTCGAGGACGTCGCGGAGCACGGCGAGCGCCGTCCCGTCGAGGTCTTCTACGGGGCGCGCACCGACGGGGACCTCTACGACATCGACACCCTGCTGGGCCTGGAGAAGTCCCACTCCTGGCTGTCGGTGCGGCCGGTGGTCTCCGAGGGGCTGACCGGGCAGCTCCCGCAGGCCGTCGGCGAGCACGGGCCGTGGAACTCGTACGACGCCTTCATCTCGGGCCCGCCCGGGCTGATCCGCAGCGGTGTGGACGCGCTGAAGCGCATCGGGATCCCCGGCGAGCGGATCCGCCACGACGCCCTGGAGGAACTGGCCGGGATCGCGGTCTGACCCCGGCCGTGCAGGGCCGCCTCCGGGCTCAGCCCAGGTCGTGGGCGTGCATGGCGCGCACGCCCTCGATGTTCCCGTCCAGGTAGTGCCGCAGGGACAGCGGCACGAGGTGGACGGCGGCGATCCCGACCCGGCTGAAGGGCACGCGGACGATCTCGTACTCGCCGGTGGGCTCGTCGATCTCGGGGCCGTGCCGCAGGTCGGGGTTCATCGAGGCGAGCCGGCAGACGAAGAAGTGCTGCACCTTCACGCCCGTCACCCCGCGCTCGGCGATGTGCTCGACCGTGTCGACGAAGCAGGGCACCACGTCGGTGATCTTGGCGCCGAGCTCCTCGTGCACCTCGCGGTGCAGGGCGTCGACGACCGTGGCGTCCTCCGGCTCCACTCCCCCGCCGGGGGTGAGCCAGTACGGATCGACGCCGGGCTTGGTCCGTTTGATGAGGATGAGGTCGTCACCGTCGAGCAGGATGGCGCGGGCGGTGCGTTTGACCACGGGACGTTCGGTCATGGGAGAAGAGTGGCCCGGCACCGGCCTTCTGAAACGCGCCGGCCGGGACAGTCCTCACCACGCGGCGGCGGCCCGGAGCAGCAGGTCGTGCGCCCGGGCCAGGTGGGGCAGGGCGAGGGTGCCGGTGCGGACGGCCAGGACGTACGTCCGCAGGGGCGGTACGGGCGGGTCGAGCAGGGCCACGATCCGGCCCTGCCGCAGCAGGTCTCCGCACAGGTACCGGGGCAGGACGGCCAGCCCGCCGCCCGCCGCGACGCATTCGGCGACGGCCCGCAGGTCCGGCAGGACGGCCGAGGCGGTCACCGAGGGCGCGGGCGGGGCGCCGAAGACCTCGGTCCAGTAGCGGGAGACGAGCGGCAGCGATTCGTGGGCCTCGACCACCGGTACGCCGTGCAGGGCGGCCGGTCCGTGCTCGCCGAGGCTGCGGGAGCCGACGAGGGCGGCCCAGTACGGGGCGGCGACGAGCACGTGCTCCTCGTCGCACAGGGTGGTGGCGGAGAACAGCTCCCCGCGCGGCCGGGCCGTGGTGACCACCAGGTCGTGGTGGCCGGCCGCGAGGCCCTCCAGGGCCTCGCCGGGGTCGGCGGGCAGGGAGGTGCGCAGCATGTGGCCCTGGCCGATGAGCGGGGTGAGGGCGGGCAGCACGCGCAGGCTGAGGAACTCGGGGGGTCCGGCCAGGTGCAGGGTGCGTAAGCCCGGTCCGCTCTCCCGGCCGCGCTCGGCTATCTCCTGGAGGGCGTCGAGGTGGGGGGCGGCCTGGTGGGCCAGTTCGTCCCCGACGGGGGTGGGGGTCACCCCGCGGGCCCGGCGCAGGAACAGGGGCCGTCCCAGCTGCCGTTCGAGCGTGCGGATCTGGGAGGTGACGGCGGGCTGGGAGAGCCCGAGCAGGGCGGCGGCGCGGGTGAAGGAACCCGCGCGGTGGACGGCGACGAAGGTGCGCAGCAGGGCCAGGTCCACGGCTGCCCCTCTCTGCACTGTGGGTGATCGGGTCGTGACCGGGGTCCCACTATAAATATGTCGATAGGTCGCTGTCGTTCCTGTGATTGGACTCTGACGCAGAGTCAACTAGCCTTGACCGCGTGGTTCTTCGCGCGCAGAACCCGGGACGGTCCGAGCCATGAGGGGGGAGGCTCGGACCGTCCGTTGCGCGTAGCGGCCCTACGCCACAGGGCCACGCACTCCTAGTCCGCCATCGGTTCCGAGGCTCTGACCAGGGCCTGGAGCAGGTCGGCGACCAGGTCCCCGGTGTCCTCCGCGCCCGCCGAGAAGCGGATGAAGCCCTCCGGTACGGCGTCCCCGCCCCACCGGCCGCGCCGCTCCGCAGTGGACCGGACCCCGCCGAAACTGGTGGCGTCCTCGACGAGCCGCAGCGCCCCCAGGAACCGTTCGGCGTGCCCGCGGTCGGGCAGCGTGAACGAGACCACCCCGCCGAACGCCCGCATCTGGCGGACCGCGACGGCGTGGGAGGGGTCCTCCGGCAGCCCCGGGTAGCGCAGCCCGGAGACCTCGTCCCGGCCGGCCAGGGCCCGGGCGACGGCGAGGGCGTTGGCGCACTGGCGCCGGGTGCGCAGCTCGATGGTGGCCAGGGAGCGGTGCGCGAGCCAGGCCTCCATGGGGCCGGGGATGGCCCCGACGATCTTGCGCCAGCGCCGGACCCCGGCGGCGAGTTCGGGGGTGCGGCACACGACGTACCCGAGCAGGACGTCGCCGTGGCCGGTCAGCGCCTTGGTGCCGCTGGCCACGGCGAAATCGGCGCCGAGCTCCAGCGGCCGCTGGCCGAGCGGGGTGGCGAGGGTGTTGTCCACGGCGACGAGGGTGCCGCCGGCGCGGGCGGCACCGGCCAGCCGCCGGATGTCGCAGACGTCGAGCCCCGGATTGGAGGGGGTTTCGAGCCACAGCAGCCGGGCCCCGTCGAGGGCGGCCAGCTGGGCGTCCCCGGCGGTCGGGGCGGTGCGTACGCGGATCCCGTAGGCCTCCAGCTGCTCGCGGACCAGCGGCAGGGCCTGGTAGCCGTCGTCGGGGAGGACGACGGTGTCCCCGGAGCGCGCCTGCGAGAGGAGCACGGCGGAGACCGCGGCCATGCCGGAGGCGAAGACCACGGTCTCGGCGTCCGGGTGCCCGGGGGCCTCCAGCTCGCCGATGGCCTGCTCCAGGCGGGTCCAGGTCGGGTTGGTGTCGCGCCCGTAGGTGTACGGGCCCGCCACCTCCCCGGGCAGGTGGTAGTGGGCGGCGAAGACGGGGCCGGGCAGGGGCGGTTCGTTCTTGACGGGCTCGGGCAGTCCGGCGCGCACCGCCCGGGTGCCCTCGCCGAGCCGCTCTTCTTCGGTCCCGCGGTAGCCGGTCATACGCGCTCCTCCGCCAGTGCGGCCCGGACGGCGGCGAGCAGGCCCGGACCGGCCGCCTCCACCAT
This sequence comes from Streptomyces sp. NPDC038213, assembly GCF_055600495.1. NCBI lineage: Bacteria > Bacillati > Actinomycetota > Actinomycetes > Kitasatosporales > Streptomycetaceae > Streptomyces > Streptomyces sp. NPDC038213. The sequence continues at coordinate 157,027 of NZ_JBVJYM010000005.1, read as the reverse complement.
CTCCAGGCACTCCTCGAACCCGTCCCGCCCTCCGTAGTACGGGTCGGGTACGTCGTCCCCGTCGGCCGCCGGGTCGTACGAGCGCAGCAGCCGGACCTTCGCCGCGTCCCCGGGGGTCGGGGCGAGGGCGCGCAGCTCCTCCAGGTGCCCGGCGTCCAGGGCGATCACCAGGTCCAGGTCCCCGAACCAGGAGCTGCGGAACTGCCGGGCCCGGTGGTCCTGTGCGTACCCGGCCCCTTCCAGTACGGAGACGGTGCGCGGATCGGCGCCGTCCCCTTCGTGCCAGCCGCCGGTGCCGGCGCTGTCGACCTCCACCTCCGGGGCGAGGCCCGCCTCCGCGACCTGGGCGCGGAAGACGGCCTCGGCCATCGGGGAGCGGCATATGTTGCCCGTGCAGACGAAGCAGACGCGGTACATGGGCCGCCGCTCAGCTCTTGTCCGGGAGGACCAGGTTGAGGGCCCAGGAGACGATGCTGATGATGAGGCCGCCCACCACGGCGGTCCAGAAGCCCTCCACGTGGAAGGTCAGGTCGAGCTTGTCCGAGATCCACGAGGTCAGCAGCAGCATCAGGGCGTTGACCACCAGGGTGAAGAGGCCCAGGGTCAGGATGAACAGCGGCAGGGAGAGCAGCTTCACCACGGGCTTGACGAGGAAGTTCACCACGCCGAAGACCAGGGCCACGAGAATGAGGCTGAGGGCCTGGCGGCCGAACCCCCCGTCCTCGCCGAGAGTGATCTTGGGTAGGAGCAGGGTGGCGGCGAGTGCCACGGCATTCGCGAGCGTCTTGACTACGAAATTCGTCATGTGTCTGATCGTGGCAGAGAAGATCCAGGTGCGGCATCGGCTGCAGAGCGGATGTCAGGCACGAGAGAGCGCAAGGGGCAGCAGCAGCGATGAAGGCATTCCGGCTGGACGAACTGGAGGCGGAGCGCGCCGCGAACGAAGGGGCGTACCTCCAGTTCCTGAAGGAGCGGAACATGTCGGTGGGGCTGTACGCCCTGGATGCCGGGCAGAGCGATCCCCAGCAGCCGCACCGGCAGGACGAGGTGTACTTCGTGGTCAGCGGGCGTGCGGCCATCACGGTCGGGGAGGAGACGACCACCGTGGCGCGCGGCAGCGTGGTCTACGTGCCGGCCGGGGTGCCGCACAGGTTCCACCACATTTCGGAGGACCTGAAGGTCCTCGTGGTGTTCTCTCCGCCGGAGGGCTCCTAAGGGTCGGGAGCCGTCCGTGCGCCCTATTCCCCTAGGGGCCGGTTCAGGGGAGTCCGGGGGCTTCGGAAGCCCCGCGCCGCCCTTCGCCCTCCTAGCCTCGAAGGCAGGAAGAAAGAGAACCGGAAGAGGCAGAGGTAGCGGAAATGGACGGCATCCGGGAGACAATCGCAGGTATGCCCTGGTGGGTGAAGTGGGTCGGCATCCCGCTGATCGCGCTTTTCGTCTTCGGCGGGGTGATCACCTCCCTCCTCAGCTCGCTCATCGGCTTCGCCTTCAACGTCCTGCTGTTCGCGGCGCTCGTCGGCGGTCTGGTGTACCTGGTGAAGCTGTGCGGCGGCGGGAAGGCCAAGGCCTCGCAGAACGACTGGTAGGAGCCCCGGGCAACGGCCGGGGCCGTCGGCCCCGGCACCGGCCGGGCCGCCCCTTCGCCGGTTAACCCGGGCGGGGGACCAGGGCGTACCAAACCCCCCTTGCCGGGGTAATCGGCAGATACAGTGGCAATCTGTGTCGCCCCCTGGGCGCTGTCACCGGCGTACGGCCCGCACCCTCGGAGTGCGGGAACCACCGCGCCCCCGGGCGGTGCGGTCCGGTGCGGGGGCGGCCCCGCGGGCGGGTCCCCCCGATGGCCCGCCGCCACGCCTGGGGGTGAGCCTTGCCGTCGGTTGACAACGCCGCCGTGCCGACGCTGATCGGTTCGGTGCAGCGGGCCCTGCGGCTGCTCGAAGCCGCCGGTGCGCACAGCGGGGGAGCCCCGGCGAAACAGCTGGCGCGCGAGGCCGGAATGCCCCTCCCCACCGCCTACCACCTGCTGCGGACCCTCACCCACGAGGGCTATCTGCGGCGGGAGAGCGGGGTGTTCGTCCTCGGGGAGGCGGCTGAGCGGCTCGCAGGGGGCGGGCTCCAGCAGAAACGTCGCAGCATGATCATCGAATCCCTGTCCCACTTCCGGGACGTGGTCGGCGCGCCCGTCTACTTCGCGGTCTACCGCGAGGGGGAGATCGAGGTCGTGGGCGTCTCGGACAGCCCCCAGGCCCCCGCGGTCGCGGAGTGGGCCGACTTCCGCGCGACCGGCCACGCCCACGCCATCGGGCAGTGCCTGCTCAGCCAACTCGACGAGAGGGCCCGGCGGGACCACTACGACCGCCACCCCGTCGGGGGCATCACCCCGTACACCGTCCGCGACTTGAGGGCCCTCGAACAGCGCATCGCCTCGGTGGAGCGGATGCAACCGGTCGTCGAGCGGCAGGAGTACGCGCTCGGAACGGTCTGCGCGGCCATCCCGATCACCGCCGGCGACGCGGCGGCGACCATGGCCATTTCCCTCCCCCTGCACCAACAGGACCGGTTGCTCTATGCAGTCGATCGACTACGGAGTGAAGTAGGCGCGCTGTTGAGCACCCTCTCCTTCTCTATCAGTATCTGAAAACTCACTCCTTGTGATCTGTTAGCGCTTCCACCACGATTGTCAAGAGGGCCCTGGGGGTTCATTCCTGGCCACTTCCACTGACAGCGGGGTAGGCATGCGCGAGTCCGTACAGGCAGAAGTGATGATGAGTTTCCTCGTCTCCGAGGAGCTGTCGTTCCGTATCCCGGTGGAGCTCCGGTACGAGGCGCGCGACCCTTATGCGGTCCGCCTGACCTTCCACCTCCCCGGAGATGCGCCCGTGACCTGGGCGTTCGGGCGGGAGTTGCTCCTCGACGGCATCAACAAGCCGTGTGGTGACGGCGATGTGCACATCGCCCCCACCGATCCCGAGGAGCTGTCGGACGTCCACATCCGCCTCCAGGTCGGCGGGGACCGGGCGTTGTTCCGGGCGAGCGCCGCGCCCCTGGTCGCCTTCCTCGACCGGACGGACCGGCTGGTCCCGCTCGGTCAGGAGCGCAACCTCGGCGATTTCGAGCAGAACCTCGAAGAGGCGCTGGACAAGATCCTGGCGGGCAGCCGGCACAACGAGCAGAACGCCGGATGAGGCTTCCGGTTCCGGGCCCGCCCCGACGGCCCGCGACCCGGCACCCGTGTCTCAGCGCTTGCGGCGGCGGCCCCGGCCGCGGACCGGCCCCGCCGGTGCCGCCCCCGGGGCCGCGGGCCGGTCCGCCGAGACCACGAGCGCGGCGAGCGCGGTGGTCACGGGCACCGAGGCCACGAGCCCGATCGACCCCACGAGCGTCCGTACGATCTCCTCCGCGACCAGCTCGCTGTTGGCGACCGTGCCCACGCTGCTCTGCGCGATCGAGAACAGCAGCAGCAGCGGGAGCGCCGCACCCGCGTAGGCCAGCACCAGGGTGTTCACCACCGAGGCGATATGGTCCCGGCCGATCCGGATGCCCGCCCGGTACAGGGCCCGCGGGCCCATCGAGGGGTCGGCCTGGTGGAGTTCCCAGACCGCCGAGGTCTGGGTGACCGTCACGTCGTCGAGTACGCCCAGGGATCCGATGATCACACCTGCGAGCAGCAGGCCGCTCATGTCGATCTCGGGGTACAGGCCGTGGATCAGGCCCGTGTTGTCGTCGGTGTTCCCGCTCAGGAACGCCCAGTCGATGAACAGGGAGCCGAGCACCCCGATCAGCAGCAGCGACACCAGGGTGCCCAGCACGGCGACCGAGGTGCGCGCCGAGAGCCCGTGGCACATGTAGAGCGCGATCAGCATGATGGCGCTGGCCCCGACCACCGCCACCACCAGCGGGTTCGAGCCCTCCAGGATCGCGGGCAGCACGAAGAGCGTCAGCACCCCGAAGCTCACGGCCAGCGCGATCAGCGCCGTCAGCCCGCGCAGCCGCCCCACCAGCACCACCGCCACCGCGAAGATGCCCGCCAGCAGCGCCAGCGGGAGCTTCCGGTTCAGGTCGATCACGGAGTACTGCAGATCGCGCGGGGCGTCGGGCGCGTACGCCACGACCACCTCCTGCCCCTGCTCCAACTGCCGCGGTGCGCCCGGCTGCACGATCTCGGTGAAGGTCCGGCCGGAGTCGGGGCCCGTGGTCACCTCGATGGTGGCCTTCCCGCACTGCCCCTGCTGCTGCCGGGCCGCCTCGCGCCCCTCCGGCGTGGCCGGGTCCCCGGTGACGGGCACCTGGGCCGCGTTCACGTCCTTGCAGTCCACCTTCACCAGCGCGGTGACCGCGCCCTGCTGGGTCTGGCGGTCGAAGCCGACGCCGGTGCGCTCGTGCGCCGTACCGCTGTCCGGCCAGAGCACCACGAGTCCGACGAGCACGGCGGTGGCGAAGGGGATGAGCACCGCGGCGATGACCTTGCGCAGGTGCAGGGAGACCGGGGCGGCCGGGCCGTGGCTGTGCGAGTGGCCGTGCCCTCCGTGACTGCCGTGACCCCCGTGGCCGCCATGACTGCCATGACCGCCGTGGGCGGAGTGCACAGAGTTTTCGGGCTGACCGGAGTGGTCGGAGTGCTCTGGGGGAGGCTGTGGCGAGGTGGTCACCACCTGATCATCGCAAGAGATGAGGGACCCCACTGTTCAGCACGCCACACATGCCGCTAGCGTGGTGGCACCTTTGCACAACGCGGGAGCTCGGAGCACCGGGCTGAGAGGGCGCTGATCACCGTACGCGCGTCGAGAGACGGGTACGGGAGGAGGCTGCGCCGACCGCCGAACCTGTTACCGGGTAATGCCGGCGTAGGGAGATAGGTCTCATGACCATTCAGGACGCACGCACGCCTGCCGTCAGCCAGAACAGCGACGGCGGGGAAGAGCGCAAGCCGGGCTGGCACAAGGGGTACGTCGCGGGCACCCGCCCCGACATCCGCGTGCCGGTCCGCCAGGTCCACCTCACCAACGGCAAGGACGTGACGCTCTACGACACGTCCGGTCCGTACACCGACCCCCAGATCGAGACCGACGTGCGCCGCGGCCTGCCGCCGCTGCGCGAGAACTGGATCATCGGCCGCGGGGACACCGAGGAGTACGCGGGCCGCCCCGTCCGCCCCGAGGACGACGGCATCAAGCACACCTCCCCGCGCGGCGGCCTCAAGAACCTGGACGCGGTCTTCCCGGGCCGCCCGCGGCTGCCCCGCCGCGGCCGCGGCGGCCAGGCCGTCACCCAGCTCGCGTACGCCCGGCGCGGCGAGATCACCCCGGAGATGGAGTACGTCGCGATCCGCGAGAACGTCTCCCCGGAGGTCGTCCGCGAGGAGATCGCCGCCGGCCGCGCGGTGCTCCCGGCGAACGTGAACCACCCGGAGATCGAGCCGATGATCATCGGCAAGAAGTTCCTGGTGAAGGTCAACGCCAACATCGGCAACTCCGCCGTCACCTCCTCCATCGAGGAGGAGGTCGACAAGATGACCTGGGCGACCCAGTGGGGCGCCGACACGGTCATGGACCTCTCCACCGGCCGCAACATCCACACCACCCGCGAGTGGGTGCTGCGCAACTCCCCGGTCCCGATCGGCACCGTGCCGCTGTACCAGGCCCTGGAGAAGGTCGACGGCCGAGCCGAGGACCTGACCTGGGAGATCTACAAGGACACGGTCATCGAGCAGGCCGAGCAGGGCGTGGACTACATGACCGTCCACGCCGGCGTGCTCCTGCCGTACGTCCCGCTGACCGCACGCCGCAAGACCGGCATCGTCTCCCGCGGCGGTTCGATCATGGCCGCCTGGTGCCTCGCGCACCACAAGGAGAACTTCCTCTACACGAACTTCGAGGAGCTCTGCGAGATCCTCGCGGCGTACGACGTCACGTACTCGCTCGGCGACGGCCTGCGCCCCGGCTCCATCGCGGACGCCAACGACGCCGCGCAGTTCGCCGAGCTGAAGACCCTGGGCGAGCTCAACACCATCGCCAAGCGGCACCACGTGCAGACCATGATCGAGGGCCCGGGCCACGTCCCGATGCACAAGATCAAGGAGAACATCGACCTCCAGCAGGAGATCTGCGAGGAGGCGCCGTTCTACACCCTCGGCCCGCTGACCACGGACGTCGCCCCGGCGTACGACCACATCACCTCGGGCATCGGCGCCGCGATGATCGCCTGGTGGGGTACGGCGATGCTCTGCTACGTCACGCCCAAGGAGCACCTGGGCCTGCCCAACCGCGACGACGTGAAGACCGGCGTCATCACGTACAAGATCGCGGCGCACGCGGCCGACCTGGCCAAGGGCCACCCGGGCGCGCAGGAGTGGGACGACGCGCTGTCGGACGCGCGGTTCGAGTTCCGCTGGGAGGACCAGTTCAACCTGGCACTCGATCCGGACACGGCCCGCGAGTTCCACGACGAGACCCTGCCGGCCGAGCCCGCCAAGACCGCGCACTTCTGCTCCATGTGCGGTCCCAAGTTCTGCTCGATGAAGATCTCCCAGGACATCCGCCGCGAGCACGGCGGGGACCTGAAGGCGGAGGAGATCCAGGCCGGGATGGCGGAGAAGTCGGCGGAGTTCGCGGCCTCCGGCAACCGCGTGTACCTCCCGCTCGCCGAGTAGCCCCGGCCGAGCGGGCACCGACCTGCCCGACCCGCGACCCTGAGGGGGGAGCCGCGGGTCGGGCGGACGGGGGTGCGGACCCGCCACGATCCGGAAGAGACGGCCTAGCCGCGGCCGCCGGTGTCGGTGCCTTCGCCTTCGCCGGCCGTCCGGCCGGGGCCCGGGAGGTCCGGCCGGTCCTCCGGGCCGCCGAAGTCGGGGCTGGTGAAGTCCGGGCTGCTGAATCCGGGCCGCGGGCCCTCCGGGGACCCGCCCGGGCTGGTGAAGTCCGGCCGTCCGTACCCCAGCTGGGGGATCCGGCCCACCGGCCGGCGCGGGGTGCTCGCCGCCGGGTCCGCGCTCGGATCGGCGAGGGCCTCGCGCAGGAAGGGCAGGATGCCCCGCTCCAGCAGGGCGTGGCGCCACGCCTCGCGGGCGCGCGAGACCTCGTCGGGCACGGCCTCGGTCTCGTCCGCGGCGACCTCCGTGGAGCCGTTGCGCACGGCCGTCACGAGCAGTCCTACGGCGGCGAAGAGGATCGCGGCGGCGGTCAGCGCCCCGAAGAGCCAGCCCACCTTCAGCATGGTGTCCGCGATGACGGGTTCCGGGTCGAGCATCTTCAGGAAGTAGCCGACCAGCAGGAAGATCAGCATGGCCGTACCGGCCAGGAAGGGCGCGAGGACGGCCACGACCGCCCCGGCGCCCGCGCCGCCGTCCTCGTCCTCGCCGAGGGCGCGCGTGGTGGGCGTGGACGCGATCTCGTCGCGTACTTCTTCTCGTACCTTCACATAATGCTCGTACTCGGCGGCCGCGGCGGCGGCCAGCAGCACGGTGGCGTTCAGTGCCATGGTGCGCAGCTGTTCGGCATTGAGCCGCTCGCCGACCGCGGAGAGTTCCGGCCGGTCGTGAGCCGTGCGCAATGCCTCGTCGAGGAGGCGCCCGAACTCCGGCCGGTCCTCGTTCAGCAGGTGCGGAGCGCTGGTCATGTGCATCCCCCGATGCTCCGTCGGGCCGTTGTGCCCGCGTAGATCCGGACAAGCGGCGGAAACGGAGGAGAGCCTGCTACGGATAGTGCGATGGTAGAGCGACGGGGCCGTACGGTGACAGGGCCTTTCCGGAAATACCCCGGACCGTGAACGCTCAGTCGCTCAGCGGCAGTTGTTGGACCAGGAGTTTTCCGGCCATCGTCACGCCGCCGTCCATGGCGACCACGAGTCCGTCGGCGTACACGTGCGGGCCCTCGACGGCCGGGCCCTCCTCGCCGTCGCCGTCCTCGGCGCCCACCTCGCCGAGCAGGTACGGGATGGGGCTGTGGCCGTGGACGATGCGGCCGCCGCCGTAGGTGTCGAGCAGTTCGCGGGCGGCCGCCGGGCCGGACTCCTCGTCGCGGAAGGCGAAGCGCTTGGTGAACTTGCGGAAGAGGTCCCAGGTGGTGTTCGCGTCGTGCTGGTTCAGCAGCTCGTGGACCTTGTCGTTGACGCCTTCGATGGAGTCGCCGTAGTCCAGGTAGGCCGTGGTGTCGGAGTGCAGGAGCAGGTGCCCGTCCTCCAGGGCGGCCGCGTCCAGTCGGGACATCCACTGGAGGTGCACGTCCTCCAGGCGCTCCATGTCGGTGCGCTGGCCGCCGTTGAGCAGCCAGGCGGCCTGGAAGGTGGCGGTGCCGGCGCCGGAGGAGACGGGGGTGTCGCCGAAGCGCTTGGCGCCGATGAGGAGCAGTTCGTGGTTGCCCATGAGGGCCTTGCAGTAGCCCCCGGAGGCGGCTGCCTCGGCGGACAGGCGCATGACGAGGTCGATGACGCCGATGCCGTCGGGGCCGCGGTCGGTGAAGTCGCCGAGGAACCAGAGCCGGGCGTTGCCCGCGGACCAGTGGCCGTCGGCGTCGATGAGGGCCTGGGCGCGCAGTTCGGCGAGGAGTTCGTCGAGGTAGCCGTGGACGTCGCCGACCACGTAGAGGGGGCCGCTGCCGGGGCGGTCGCCGGGGACGTACTGCACCTGGACGGTGTCGCCGGCGCGTGCCCCTATGACGGGGAGGTCGCGGCGGGTGGGGGTGTAGCCGTCGGGCTCCGCCTCGGGGTCCCCGTACGGGCCGGGGTGGTCGGGCTCGCCGAACCGGCCCGTGACGGGTGGGGCGTAGGGAGCGGCTTCGGTGTACGCCGCGGCCTCGGGAACGCGGAAGTCCCGCAGCGTCTCCGTCCGCTCCGCGGGTCCCTGACCGGCCCCCTGAGTCATCGACCCCTCCACCACCGTCGCGCTGCCGCACATCCGCGGACCCTCCTGGCCGGAGGGTCCGTGATGTCGTGCGCCCATCATAGGAATGCGGCTCGCGCTCTGTGACGCACCAGGGGTGGTGAATCCTGGACGGAACCGTTTCGGGCTGGGCTGTTCTCCTGGTTTTCTCCCGAAATGATCGGATTCAGTCCTGGGACGGGGAGCGCGGCGGGCTGACCGTGGTGCGCGGTGTGCGGCGCTGGGAGGAGGTGCGGACGATCAGTTCGGTCGGTATCACCTGCTCGACCGGGCGCCCGGTGTCCACTCCCTCGATGGCGTCGATGAGGAGCTGGACCACGGCGGTTCCGATGCGGCGTGGCTTGAGCGAGAGCGTGGTGATCGGGGGTTCGGTGCTGGCGTAGACGGTGGACTCGCTGCAGCAGACCAGCAGCAGGTCGTCGGGGACGCGCAGCCCGTAGCGGCGGGCGGCGGCGAGGAGGTCGGTGCCGTTGGGGTCGAAGAGCCCGTACACGGCGTCGGGGCGGTCGGGGCGGGCGAGCAGGCGGTCGGCGGCGACCGCTCCGGCGCAGGGGTCGTGGGCGGGGTAGGACTCGTAGACGGGGTCCTGGCCCACGCGCTTGCACCAGTTGAGGTACGCGGTGGTGGAGAGCCGGGTGTAGGTGTCGGTGGTGGTGCCCGTGAGGAGGCCGATCCGGCGGGCGCCGGCGGCGGCGAGGTGGTCGAGCAGGTCGAGTACGGCTGCCTCGTGGTCGTTGTCGACCCAGGCGGTGACGGGGAGGGAGCCGGCCGGGCGGCCGTCGGAGACGACCGGGAGTCCCTGGCGGACCAGTTCGGTGACGACGGGGTCGTGGTCGGAGGGGTCGATGACGACGGTGCCGTCCAGGGCGACGTTGGACCAGACGTCGGCCGGGCTGCGGCGGGAGGTGGCGGGGAGGATGACCAGGGCGTAGCCGCGGGCCAGCGCGGCGGAGGTGGCGGCCCGGGCCATCTCGGCGAAGTACGCGAACTCGGTGAAGGTGAAAGGTTCATCCCCATACGTCGTGACGGTCAGGCCGATGAGGCCCGATTTGCCGGTACGGAGGGTCCTGGCTGCGGCGGAGGGGCGGTAACCGAGCCGGTCGGCCACTTCGCGCACGTGCCGTCGGGTGGCGTCGGGCAGCCTGCCCTTGCCATTGAGCGCGTCCGACACGGTCGTGATGGAGACGCCGGCCGCCGCGGCCACGTCTCTGATGCCGGCCCGTCCTTGCCGGCCGGCCCGCCGGGGAGTCTCCGTCCGGCTCACCTGATGCTTCCCTGCTGCTGTCATGGCGAGCCGATAGTAGGGCTCGCGAGGCGGTGTGGTCCGTATGCATATGCAGTCGTTGACAGGCACGTTTCTGCACGGTTCGCCACCCCCAATGACCTTGCAAATGAAGGTTGATATGGGTGTATGGCCCTGGATGCCGCTTGTCGATCGGTACGGGCATGCCAAGGTGGCCCTCTACCGGAGTGGCTTCAACTCACCTTCACGGGTGATGCGCGCCACGGCGCGAGCCACCGGCGCGTGCATATATGCATGCGCCCCCCGTGATTCCTCACTCCCACCGTTCTCGGGACGGCGGAATCCTCATATGGTGAGCAGTATTGAGTTGTACGGGACGGTCGAGGAGGACCTGCGGTGAGCGAGAAGACCCCGAAGCTGCGTGCTGCGCTGGACGGCATCCCCACGTACAAGCCGGGGAAGCCCGCCGCGGCGGGGGGCCCGGTGGCGTACAAGCTGTCCTCCAACGAGAACCCGTACCCGCCGCTGCCGGGCGTGCTGGAGAGTGCCGTGGCCGCGGCCGGGAACTTCAACCGCTACCCCGACATGGCCTGCACCGGGCTCGTGAACGAGCTCGCGGACCGCTTCGGCGTCCCGGTCGAGCACGTGGCCACGGGCACCGGCTCGGTGGGCGTGGCCCAGTCGCTGATCCAGTCGACGGCCGGTCCGGGCGACGAGGTCATGTACGCCTGGCGCTCCTTCGAGGCGTACCCGATCATCACGCAGATCGCGGGGGCCACCCCGGTGCAGGTCCCGCTGACCGCGGGCGACGTGCACGACCTGGACGCGATGGCCGCGGCGATCACGGACCGGACCCGGCTGATCTTCGTCTGCAACCCCAACAACCCGACGGGCACCGTCGTGCGCCGGGCGGAGCTGGAGCGCTTCCTCGACCGCGTGCCCTCGGACGTGCTGGTGGTCCTGGACGAGGCGTACCGCGAGTTCATCCGCGACGAGGAGGTGCCGGACGGCATCGAGCTCTACCGCACCCGTCCGAACGTGGCCGTGCTGCGCACCTTCTCCAAGGCGTACGGGCTGGCCGGCCTGCGGGTCGGCTTCGCGGTGGCGCACGAGCCGGTGGCGGCGGCGCTGCGCAAGACGGCGGTGCCCTTCGGCGTGAGCCAGCTCGCGCAGGACGCGGCCGTGGCCTCGCTGCGTGCCGAGGACGAACTGCTGGGCCGCGTGGGCTCGCTGGTCGGGGAGCGCGCGCGGGTGTACGAGACGCTGGTCCGCCAGGGCTGGGAGGTGCCCGAGACCCAGGCGAACTTCGTGTGGATGCGGCTCGGGGAGCGGACCGCCGCGTTCGCGGCGGCCTGCGAGAAGGCCGGTGTGGTGGTCCGGCCGTTCCCGGGGGAGGGCCTGCGGGTCACGATCGGTGAAACCGAGGCCAACGACCTCTTCCTGCACACGGCGGAGACGTTCCTGAAGGAGCAGTAGGGCAGGAGTCGGTGCGGGCGCCGGGCCCCGGAGACCGGGGTCAGAGCGCTTCGACGCGGATCGGGTCGCCGTCGCGGACGGTGGCCAGGAGGCGGGGGTCGCCGTCCACCGAGCCCAGCAGGTTGCACGGGCTCGCCAGGCGGCTCTCGCCTCCCCGCGATATCGGGGTCGGGCCGTACGGGAGGGCGAGGGCGTCGCCGTCAGTCCAGAAGGCCACGGTGCCGGGCTCGACCACCTGCCGGGCGTCGGGCTCCAGGGCCACGGAGACCCCGGTGTCGAAGTAGACCTCCTCGCCCCACGTGTGGGCGGTGGAGACGATCGGCAGCGCCGCGGCGAGCTCCTTGGCGGTGGGGGTCTCGTCGAGGGTGGCGGTGAGCTGGCCCGCGGGCCAGGAGAGTCGTATCTGCATGGCCGAATTCAACAAGATGTTGAATTTCTTGGCTAGGCCCCCCGCGGCCCCCGCCTGCGATTCGGGGGTGCGCGGCCTTAAGGGCCCCCCGCTTCGAAGCTCTGGAGACCGGTACGACATAATGCTTGTGAATGTGAACGCGTTCACAAGCGTGTCCTGCTTCCTCCCGTATGGGGGGGTATTGAGCAGGCAAACTGCCGATGTGACCACGGCGACGGTTAAGGAGAAGACGACGTGGACCTAGCTTTGGCGCCTGAGACGCTGGCGCGATGGCAGTTCGGCATCACCACCGTCTACCACTTCCTCTTCGTGCCCCTCACGATCTCCCTGGCCGCGCTCACCGCCGGCCTGCAGACCGCCTGGGTGCGCACCGAGAACGAGAAGTACCTCAAGGCCACGAAGTTCTGGGGCAAGCTGTTCCTGATCAACATCGCCATGGGCGTGGTGACGGGCATCGTGCAGGAGTTCCAGTTCGGCATGAACTGGTCCGACTACTCGCGGTTCGTCGGCGACATCTTCGGGGCGCCCCTCGCCTTCGAGGCCCTGATCGCCTTCTTCTTCGAGTCCACGTTCATCGGGCTGTGGATCTTCGGCTGGGACAAGCTGCCGAAGAAGATCCACCTGGCCTGCATCTGGATGGTCTCCATCGGCACCATCCTCTCCGCGTACTTCATCCTGGCCGCCAACTCCTGGATGCAGCACCCGGTCGGCTACCGGATCAACGCGGAGCGCGGCCGCGCCGAACTCACCGACTTCTGGCTGGTCCTGACCCAGAACACGGCGACGAGCCAGTTCTTCCACACCATCAGCGCGGCCTTCCTGGTCGGCGGCGCCTTCCTGGTCGGGATCTCGGCCTTCCACCTGGCCCGCCGCAAGCACGTGCCGGTGATGCGGACCTCGCTGCGGCTCGGCCTGGTCACCCTCGTCATCGCCGGCCTGCTGACGGCCATCAGCGGCGACGTGCTCGGCAAGGTCATGTTCAAGCAGCAGCCGATGAAGATGGCCGCCGCCGAGGCCCTGTGGGACGGCGAGACCTCGGCCCCCTTCTCGGTCTTCGCCTACGGGGATGTCGACGAGGGCCACAACAAGGTCGCCATAGAGATCCCCGGGCTGCTGTCCTTCCTGGCCAACGACGACTTCGACTCCTTCGTCCCCGGCATCAACGACGTCAACAAGTCCGAGCAGGAGAAGTTCGGGCCCGGCGACTACCGGCCCAACATTCCCGTCGCCTACTGGGGCTTCCGGTGGATGATCGGCTTCGGCATGGCCTCGTTCTCCCTCGGCATCCTGGGCCTGTGGCTCACCCGCAGGAAGTTCATGCTCCCGCCGGGGCTGCGGACCGGTGAGGACGAGGTGCCGCACCTGGTCCTCTTCAAGAAGGCGCTGAGCCCCAGGCTCACCCGGTGGTACTGGCTCGTCTCCCTGTGGACCATCGGCTTCCCGCTGATCGCCAGCTCCTGGGGCTGGATCTTCACCGAGATGGGGCGTCAGCCCTGGGTGGTCTACGGGGTCCTGCGCACCCGCGACGCGGTCTCCCCCGGGGTCTCCCAGGCCGAGGTGCTCACCTCGATGATCGGCTTCACCCTGCTGTACGCCGTGCTCGCCGTGATCGAGGTCAGGCTGCTCGTCAAGTACATCAAGGCCGGCCCGCCCGAACTGACGGAGTCCGATCTGAACCCGCCCACCCGCATCGGCGGAGACGACAAGGACGCCGACCGCCCGATGGCCTTCTCGTACTGAGGCTGAGGAGAGCGAGACATGGAACTCCACGACGTCTGGTTCGTGCTGATCGCCGTCCTGTGGACCGGCTACTTCTTCCTCGAGGGCTTCGACTTCGGGGTCGGCGTACTGACCAGGCTGCTGGCCCGGGACCGCAAGGAGAAGCGGGTCCTCATCAACACCATCGGACCCGTCTGGGACGGCAACGAGGTCTGGCTGCTCACCGCGGGCGGCGCGACCTTCGCCGCCTTCCCGGACTGGTACGCCACCCTCTTCTCCGGGTTCTACCTGCCGCTGCTGCTCATCCTGGTCTGCCTGATCATCCGGGGCGTGGCCTTCGAGTACCGCGCCAAGCGGCCCGAGGAGCGCTGGCAGACCAACTGGGAGCACGCGATCTTCTGGACCTCGCTGATCCCGGCCTTCCTGTGGGGCGTGGCCTTCGCCAACATCGTCCGCGGGGTGAAGATCGACGCGCAGATGGAGTACGTCGGCACGGTCTGGGACCTGCTGAACGTGTACTCGATCCTCGGCGGACTGGTCACCCTGACCCTGTTCACCTTCCACGGTGCGGTGTTCACCGCCCTCAAGACGGTGGGCGACATCCGGGACCGCGCCCGGGCCCTGGCCCTCCGGCTGGGGGTCGCCACCGCCGTGCTCGCCGTGGTCTTCCTGGGCTGGACCCAGGTCTCGAACGGGGACGGCAAGAGCCTCGGTGCGCTGCTCGTGGCGGTGATCGCCCTGCTGGCGGCCCTCGGGTCCACCGTCCGGGGACGCGAGGGCTGGGCCTTCGGGCTCTCCGGGGTCACCATCGCCGCGGCGGTGGCGATGCTCTTCCTCACGCTCTTCCCGAACGTGATGCCCTCCTCGCTGAACGAGGCCTGGAACCTGACGGTCACCAACTCCTCCTCCAGCCCCTACACGCTGAAGATCATGACCTGGTGCGCGGCCATCGCCACGCCCGTCGTCCTGCTCTACCAGGGCTGGACCTACTGGGTGTTCCGCAAGCGGATCGGCACCCAGCACATCGCCGAGGCGCACTGAACCCGCTCTGACCCGAGGCGCACCGAGCCGGCTCTGACCCGAGGAGCAATGTTTCACGTGAAACCGATCGACCCGCGGCTGCTGCGGTACGCCCGCTCCACCCGTCCCTTCCTGGCCGCGGTGGTGGCCCTCGGCCTCGCCGGGGCGGGGCTGGTCGTCGGACAGGCGATGCTCATCGCCGAGATCGTGGTCGGCTCCTTCCAACAGGGCCTGGACGCCGCAGCCCTGCGGACCCCGCTGCTGCTCCTCGTGGCGGTGGCCGCGGGCCGGGCCCTGGTCGCCTGGCTGACGGAACGCGCTGCGCACAGGGCCAGTGCGGCGGTGAAATCGGAACTGCGCGGCCGGCTGCTGGAGCACGCCGCCGGGCTGGGCCCCGCCTGGCTCGGCGGGCAGCGCACCGGCTCGCTGGTGGCGCTGGCCACCCGGGGCGTGGACGCCCTGGACGACTACTTCTCGCGCTACCTGCCCCAGTTGGGGCTGGCCGTGGTGGTCCCGGTGGCAGTCCTCGCCCGGATCGTCACCGAGGACTGGGTGTCCGCCGCGATCATCGTCGGCACCCTTCCGCTGATCCCGCTGTTCATGGTGCTCATCGGCTGGGCCACCCAGTCCCGGATGGACCGCCAGTGGCGGATGCTCTCGCGGCTGTCGGGGCACTTCCTCGACGTGGTGGCCGGGTTGCCCACCCTCAAGGTCTTCGGCCGGGCCAAGGCCCAGGCGGAGTCGATCCGCACGATCACCACCGAGTACCGGCGGGCCACCGTGCGCACGCTGCGCATCGCCTTCCTGTCCTCCTTCGCCCTGGAGCTGCTGGCCACCCTCTCGGTGGCCCTGGTCGCCGTCACCATCGGCATGCGCCTGGTCCACGGGGACCTCGACCTCTACACCGGCCTGGTGATCCTGATCCTGGCCCCGGAGGCCTACCTGCCGCTGCGCCAGGTCGGTGCGCAGTACCACGCGGCCGCCGAGGGGCTGGCGGCCGCGGAGGAGATCTTCGAGGTGCTCCAGACCGCACCGGCCGCCGAGCCGGGTTCGCGTCCGGTGCCGGACGGGCCCGTATCGCTGGCCGTCGAGGGCCTCTCGGTCCGGTACCCGGGGCAGGACCGAGAGGCCCTCGCCCCGGTGTCGCTGACGGTCGGCCCGGGGGAGTGCGTGGCCCTGACCGGGCCGAGCGGATCCGGGAAGTCCACCCTGCTGAACGCCCTGCTGGGCTTCGTACCCGCGGACGGCGGACGAATCCTGGTGGGCGGCACCGACCTGGCCCGGCTCTCCCCCGCCGACTGGCGGGAGCGGATCGCCTGGGTGCCGCAGCGCCCGCACCTGTTCGCGGGGACCATCGCCGAGAACGTCCGGCTGGCGCGGCCGGAGGCCACCGACGCGGAGCTCGCGGCGGCCCTGCGGGACGCGGGCGCCGAGGAGTTCACCGCGGCGCTCCCCCGGGGCCCGCAGACCCTGCTCGGGGAGGGCGGGCTCGGGCTGTCGGCGGGTCAGCGCCAGCGGCTCGCGCTCGCCCGCGCCTTCCTGGCCGACCGGCCCGTGCTGCTGCTCGACGAGCCCACCGCCGCGCTGGACGGGGAGACGGAGGCGGGGATCGTGGCCGCGGTCCGGCGGCTCGCCGCCGGCCGCACGGTCCTGCTGGTCGTGCACCGGCCGGCGCTGCTCGCGGTCGCGGACCGGGTGGTGCGGCTGGCACCGGCCGAGGCGCCGGAGGCGGCACCGGCGGGGGCGGTGACGGCGGCTGCGGTGACGGTGACGGCGGCCGAGGCGGGGGGCGCGGGCGGAGGGCTGCTGCCCGACGGTTCCGCGCCCGCCCCCGCGGAAGCCGGGCGGGACTATGCGGCGGGGAGCCCGGCGGGCCGGGGGACCCTCGCGCGGGTCCGGGCGGCCGCCGCGGCCCGGCAGGGCCGGTTCGCGCTCGGGCTGCTCCTCGGCACGCTCGCGGTCGGGTGCAGCGTCGGCCTCATGGCCGTGTCCGGATGGCTGATCTCCCGGGCCTCCGAGCAGCCGCCCGTACTCCACCTGATGGTCGCCGTCACGGCCACCCGCGCCTTCGGCATCGGCAGGGCCGTCTTCCGGTACGCCGAGCGGCTCGTCTCGCACGACGCCGTCCTGCGGATGCTGGCCGACCTTCGGGTTTCCGTGTACCGGCGGCTGGAGCGGATCGCCCCGGCGGGGCTGCGCCACACCCGGCGCGGCGACCTGCTGGCCCGGCTCGTCGCCGATGTCGACGCCCTCCAGGACTACTGGCTGCGCTGGCTGCTGCCGGTGGGCACGGGCCTGCTCGTGGCCGCCGGCTCGGTGGGGTTCACGGCCTGGCTGCTGCCGGAGGCGGGCGCGGTGCTCGCCGCCGGACTGCTCCTGGGCGGTGTCGCGGTGCCCGCGCTCACCGGGGCGGTCGCCCGGCGGGCGGAGCGCCGGCTCGCCCCCGCGCGGGGCGAGCTGTCCACCCGTACGGCCGACCTGCTGTCCGGAACCGCGGAGCTCACCGTCGCCGGGGCCCTGCCCGGGCGGCTCGCGGGGGTGGCCGGCAGCGACCGGGAGCTGACCCGGATCGCCTCCCGCGGGGCCGCCGCCACCGGGCTGGGCAGCGGGCTCTCGGCCCTGGTGTGCGGGCTGACCGTGGTGGCGGCGGCCGTGGCCGGGGTGGCCGCCGTGGCGGCGGGCAGGCTCTCCGGGGTCGCCCTCGCGGTGGTGGTCCTCATCCCGCTCGCCGCCTTCGAGGCGGTGGCCGGGCTGCCGCTCGCCGTCCAGTACCGCCAGCGCATCAAGCGCAGTGCGGAGCGGGTGTACGAGGTGCTCGACGCCCCGCTGCCCGTGACCGAACCGGAGCTGCCCGCGGCCCCGCCCGCGAGCCCCTTCCCGCTGGAGCTGCGGGGGATCACGGCCCGGTACCCGGGGCGGGAGCGCCCGGCGCTGGCCGGGTTCGGGCTCACCCTGGAGCCGGGCCGCCGGATCGCCGTGGTCGGCCCCTCCGGATCCGGCAAGACCACCCTGGCCCAGGTCCTGCTGAGGTTCCTGGACCCGGCGGCCGGGGAGTACCGGATCGGGGGCGTGGACGCGCGGGCCGCCGGCGGGGACGACGTACGCCGCCTCGTGGGCCTGTGCGCGCAGGACGCCCACATCTTCGACAGCTCGGTACGGGAGAACCTGCGGCTGGCCCGGCCCGGCGCCACGGACGCCCAGCTGCGCGGGGCCCTGGCCGCGGCCCGGCTGCTCGACTGGGCGGAGGGGCTGCCCGAGGGGCTGGACACGCTGGTCGGCGAACACGGGGAGCGGATCTCCGGGGGCCAGCGGCAGCGGCTGGCCCTGGCGCGGGCGCTGCTGGCGGACTTCCCCGTGCTGGTCCTGGACGAGCCGGCCGAGCACCTGGACCTGGAGACGGCGGACGCGCTCACCGCCGATCTGCTGGCGGCCACGGAGGGCCGGACCACCGTGCTGATCACGCACCGGCTGGCCGGGCTGGAGGCGGTGGACGAGGTCCTCGTCCTGGACGGCGGGGAGGTGGTCCAGCGCGGCGGGTTCGCGGAGCTGCTCGCCGTACCGGGGCCGCTGCGGGAGATGCACGGGCGGGAGCGGGCCGTGGAGGAGTTCGCGGCCCCGGCAGTGGCCGGCGCGGGGCGGTGAGGTCGAGGGGCGGTGAGGGGTGCGGGGCGGCCGGGCTCCGACTTTCCCCGTTAAATGGGACTAACTAGGCTCAAGGGCATGTCAGTGCAGGAGTCGCAGGAGTCCCCGGACCCTCAGGATCACCCGGGCCTTCAAGATCACCAGGACCCGTTGGGCCAGCAGGATCCGCCGGGCCACCCGGACCAGCCGGACGCCGCCGCGCAGGCGACGCGCAGCCTGCAGGGGCTGTCCACCGAACTCACCGCCCGGGTGCCGCAGCTGCTGGAGGCGATGCGCTCGGTCGGCACCGGCCTGGAGCTGCACTCCACCCTCGACCGGATCTGCGAGACCGCCGCCGAGCTGGCGGACGCCCGGTACGCGGCCATCGGGGTGGTGGACTCCGGCGGCCGGGGGCTCTCGGACTTCGTCACGTACGGGATCGGCGCGGAGCAGGCGCGCCGGATCGGGCAGCGGCCCGACGGGCAGCGCGGGCTGCTCGGGGCGCTGATCCGCGATCCCGAGCCGGTGCGGCTCGCGGACCTGACCGCCGATCCGCGCTCGGCGGGCTTCCCCGAGCACCACCCGCCGATGAAGACCTTCCTCGGGGTCCCGATCCGGGTACAGGGGGAGATCTTCGGAAACCTCTACCTGGCGGAGAAGCGGGGCGGGGAGGAGTTCAACGACTACGACCTGCACATGGTCCGGGTCCTGGCCACCGAGGCCGGGATCGCGATCGGCAATGCGCGCCTGTACGAGGCCGCCACCCAGAGGGAGCGGTGGATCGACGGCTCGGTGGCGGTGACCACCGCGCTGCTGTCCGGGGGCGATGCCGACGACGCGCTGGCGGTGGTGGCCGAGCAGGCCCGGCGGCTGGCGGATTCCGCGGCGGGCATCGTGATGCTGCCGACGGAGGACGGCGGGATGGAGATCGTCGCCGTCTCCTCCGACAACCCGGCCACCTCGCTGGGGGTGGTGGTGCCGGCGGAGAGCCCCGTGGTGGGGAAGCTGATGGGCGGCGAGCCGGTGTTCGTGGACGACGCCTCCGTGGACCCGCGCATGATCAGCAGGCTGACCAGCCAGTACGGGCCCTGCATGATGCTGCCGCTGCACAGCGGGGGCCGGGTGCTGGGGGCCCTGGTGACCCCGCGGGCCCGCGGGCGGCGGCCCTTCAGCGAGTCCGAGCGGACCCTGGCCACGCAGTTCGCCTCGCAGGCGGCGCTGGCGCTAATGATGGCCGAGGCCCAGCGGGACCGGGAGCGGCTCGCGGTGTACGAGGACCGCGACCGGATCGCCCGCGACCTGCACGATCTGGTGATCCAGCGGCTGTTCGCCACCGGGATGATGCTGGAGGGGGCGCAGCGCCGGTCCATCGTGCCGGAGGTCCGGGACGGGGTCGGGAAGGCCGTGGACGAGCTGGACGTGACCATCCAGGAGATCCGGACGGCCATCTTCGCCCTGCAGCAGGGGCCGGCGGAGGCCCCTTCGGGGCTGCGGACCCGGGTGCTCCGGGAGATCAACATGGCGGCCGTACCGCTGGGCTTCAAGCCAGCGCACCGGTTCCTGGGGGCTGTGGACACGGTGGTCGGCGAGCTGGTCGGGAAGAACCTGATCGCCGCCCTGCGCGAGGCCCTGTCCAACGCCTTCCGGCATGCCGAGGCCTCGCGGATCGAGGTGGTCCTCGATGCGACGGCCGCACTGGAGGACGGGCGGCCCGCGGTGCGGCTGGAGGTCGCGGACGACGGGGTGGGCATCCCGGAGGGCGGGCGCCGCAGCGGGCTGCGGAACCTGCGGCGGCGGGCCGAGTCGCTGGGCGGGTCCAGCTGGTACGGGCCGGGGCTCGGCGAGGACGGCGGCGGGACCACCCTGGTGTGGGAGGCCCCGCTCTAGGCGATCCGGATCCCGGGGGTCTGGTCGGGCCGGTAGCGCTGGCGGCGCCGGGGCCGGCCCGGGGTGCCGGCGTCCGGCATCAGGCCCGTTCGGCGAGGATGCGCTCGATGACGACGGCGACGCCGTCCTCGTTGTTGGCGACCGTACGGCCCGTGGCGGCCGCGAGGACGGCCGGGTGGGCGTTGCCCATGGCGTACGAGGTGCCCGCCCAGGTCAGCATCTCCACGTCGTTCGGCATATCGCCGAAGGCGACGACCTCCGCCGGGGAGATCCCGCGCTCCGCGCAGCACAGCGCGAGGGTGCTCGCCTTGGAGACCCCGGCACCGCTGATCTCCAGGAGGGCGGTGGGGCTGGAGCGGGTGATCTCGGCCCGGTCGCCGACCGTGGCGCGGGCCAGGTCGAGGAAGGCGTCGGGGGTCAGCTCGGGGTGGTGCGCGAGGAGCTTCAGCACGGGTGCCCCGGTGCCGGGCGCCTCCTCGTGCAGCAGTTTCTCGGCGGTGGCGACGGTGGCCCCGGGGTCGAGGTAGAAGGGCGGGTACAGGGGTTCGTAGTTGATCCCGCTGGTCAGCTCGACCGCGAACGAGGTGCCGGGGGCCGCCTCCCGGAGGGCGGTGACGACCGACAGGGCGGCCGGGCGATCCAGGGCGCGTACTTCCACGATCTTCCGGCCGGCGTGCAGGTCGACGACAGCGGCGCCGTTCGCGCAGATCGCCAGTCCGTGCCCGTGCACGTGCTCGCTGACCACGTCCATCCAGCGGGCGGGGCGGCCAGTCACGAAGAAGACCTCGATCCCGGCCCGCTCGGCGGCGGCGAGGGCCGCCACGGTGCGTTCGGAGACCGACTTGTCGTCACGCAGCAGCGTTCCGTCGAGATCGGTGGCGATCAGCCGGGGGGCGGGGCGGTCATGGGGAGCTGCTGTCACGGATCCATCTTCACCCATGGTTCAGCCGGGCGGGACCTGCGCGTACACATCGGGTCCCCACCCGGCCCCTTCCGGCGCAAAGCGCTTGCTCAGTGGCCGAGCTGCGCCAGGCCCTCCGTCGCGATCCGCTCGAACACCTGCTGGTCGGCGGCGAAGTCCGAGTCCGGGATCGGCCAGTGGACCACCAGTTCCGTGATCCCCAGCTCCGCGTAGCGGCCGGCGAAGTCGACGAAGGCGCCGACCGACTCCAGGGGGCGCCCCCGGTCGGGGGTGAACCCGGTCAGCATGATCCGGTCCAGTGCGGCGGCGTCCCTGCCGATCTCGGCGCAGGCCTTGCCGAGCTTCTCGATCTGGCCGCGGACGGCCTCCACCGACTGCTCCGGGGTGCCCTCCTCGTACAGCTTGGGGTCTCCGGTGGTGACCCAGGCCTGGCCGTGCCGGGCGGCGAGCTTGAGCCCGCGCGGGCCGGTGGCCGCCACGGCGAAGGGCAGGCGGGGGCGCTGGACGCAGCCGGGCAGGTTGCGGGCCTCCTCGGCCGAGTAGAACTCGCCGTGCTGGGTCACCGCCCCCTCGGTCAGCAGCCGGTCCAGCAGCGGGACGAACTCGCCGAACCGGTCGGCGCGCTGCCGCGGGGTCCAGGCCTCCTGGCCGAGGGCGGTGGCGTCGAAGCCGTTGCCGCCTGCGCCGATGCCCAGGGTGATGCGGCCGCCCGACACGTCGTCGAGGGTGATCAGCTCCTTGGCCAGGGTCACCGGGTGGCGGAAGTTCGGCGAGGTGACCAGGGTGCCGAGGCGGAGCCGGGAGGTGGCTATTGCGGCGGCGGTCAGGGTGGGCAGGGCGCCGAACCACGGGCCCTCCCGGAAGCTCCGCCAGGACAGGTGGTCGTACGTGTACGCGGCGTGGAAGCCGAGCTCCTCCGCCCGCTGCCACTGGGCGCGGCCGCCCTCGTGCCAGCGGTTGACGGGGAGGATCACGGTGCTCAGGCGCAGGGAGGTGCTCATGTGACCAGAGCCTACGTCCGGGGCGCGGTGGCGGGGCTTCCGCCGGGGTGGGTGGCGGGCGGGTGAACGCGGTGGGGACGGGCGGGGGTGGGGAAGGTGCCGGTGCACGAACTTCCTCGCGTGGACCTTGGGACGGCTGCGGGGACTCACTAGCTTCGTTTCACGTGAAACGGTCCGCATCCAGGAGTACTCCATGACCGATGTGCCTCTCCGTGCCCACCCCGCCCGCCGCCTGCTCCAGCCGGTGGTCGAGCGGATCGACCGGCGGATCGACCGCCGGCTGCGCTCGGCGGACCGGCAGATCGAGAGTCTGCGCCAGGAACTGCGCCGGACCCGCGAGCAGCTGTCGCAGCAGCACGTCCGGCCGTTCTCGTACGACCTGCTGTACGGCAAGGACGGGCGGCTCAACGACCGGATGCCGAGCCGCGAGGCGTTCAAGAGGCTCTCGGACGAGATCGCGGCCGTGGCGGGGCGGCCGGGGGCCTGGACGGAGACCGCGCAGGCCTACCGGACCCTGGTGGAGCTGGAATCCCGGGGGGTGGGCCGGATCGCCGGGTCCACCGCGAACATCCTGGGGAAGCTCACCACCACTCCGCTGCTGGGCCCGCCGAACGGGGAGATCCTGGAGATCGGCACCCTGTACGGGCTGTTCGCGGGCGGGATGGCCCGCCAGATCCTGCGCCGGGGGCTGCCGTACCGGCTGACGATCGTGGATCCGATCGCCCCGGTGCAGCTGCAGCCGGGGGTGGAGATCAGCAGGGACCCCTCGGGTACGCCGATCTCGGAGGAGATCGTGCGGGCCAACCTGCACTACGCGGGGGTAGAGCCGGAGCGGCTGCGGATCCAGCGAGGGTTCTCGCAGGACTCCGCGGTGCGCGAGGCGGTCTCGGACCGCCGGTACGGGGTGATCGTGATCGACGGAGACCACTCGCGCGAGGGTGTGGCCCGGGACCTGGAGTGGGCCGAGGAGATCGCGGCCACGGGGGCGATCGTCGTACTCGACGACTACGGCGACGGCCGCTGGCCGGGGGTGCAGGAGGCCGCGGACGCCCATCTGGAGGGCCGCACCCGGCTGAAGCTGGTAGGCCGGGTGGCCACCAGCGCCTTCCTGCGCGCGGGCTGACCCGGCGCCCGCGGGTCAGGGCAGCCGGAGGAACGCGGGCGGTACGGCGTCCACCAGCCAGACGCCGTTGGCGCTGACGCGGAAGACGTGGCCGGCGCGGTGCATGGCCCCGGAGTCCACGCTGAGGACCACGGGGCGGCCGCGCCGGGCCCCGACGCGGGTTGCGGTCTCGCGGTCGGGCGAGAGGTGGACGTGGTGGCGCCGCATGGGCCGCAGGCCCTCGGCGCGGATCGAGTCCAGGGCGCCGGGCACCGTGCCGTGGTAGAGGTACGCGGGCGGTTCGGCGGCCGGCAGCTCCAGGTCCACGGGGACGGTGTGCCCCTGGCTGGCGCGGATGCGGGTGCCCTCCACCGCGAACCGCTTCTTGTCGTTGTGCGCGACGACGTGGTCCAGCTCGGCGCGGGTGAGGGGGAATCCGTGGGCCGCGGCGGCCGCGAGCAGGTCGTCGACCTCCACCCAGCCCGCGGGGTCGAGCACCAGTCCGATCCGTTCCGGCTGGTGCCGCAGGTGCTTCGAGACATATTTCGACACCTTGACGGTGCGGCGTTCGTCCATGGGCTCAGCGTGCCCGTCCGCACGCGTGCTTGACCACGCCTTTTCCGGGGCGCCGGGCGGGGGGAGCCGGCGGTGGACCCCCTCTATCGCTCTTCCGAGATGCGAAATATATTTTCCATTGGCCGCTCGGGCCGGCGGCTTACGACCGCTGCCGCCGCCCGCCCCGCCGCACCCGCGCACCCCGCACTCCCGTCCTGCCCGAAGGGGGAACCCATGCCCGCTCCCGTCTCCTTGCGCCGCCGAGCCGCCGCCGAGTTCACCGGTACGGCCGCCCTGCTCCTGATCGTGGTCGGATCCGGGATCCAGGCCGCCGCGCTCACCCGGGACGACGCCGTCGCGCTGCTCGCCAACTCCGCCGCCTCCGCCGTCGGCCTCGGTCTGATCATCATCCTGTTCGGCCCGCTCTCCGGCGCGCACCTCAACCCCGTGGTCACCCTCGCCGCCTGGTGGGCCCGGCGTACCGGCGGTGCGGGCCCGACCGGTCGCGAGGCGCTCGTCTACTCCGCTGCGCAGGCCGCGGGCGCCGTCGGCGGCGCCCTGCTGGCCGAGGCCATGTTCGGCCGCACCCCCGGGGTGCTCGCCACCCAGGCGCGCGACGGCGGGCACCTGCTCATCGGCGAGGTCGTCGCCACCGCGGGGCTCGTCCTCGTGATCCAGGGTCTGGGCCGGACCGGGCGCACGCGCCTGGTCCCCGCGGCCGTCGCCGTCTACATCGGGGCCGCGATCTGGTTCACCTCCTCCGGCTCCTTCGCCAACCCGGCCGGCACCCTCGGGCGGGCCTTCACCGACTCCTTCACGGGGATCGCCCCGGGCAACCTGCCCGGGTTCGTCGCCGCCCAGTCCGCCGGCGGGGTCCTCGGCCTCGTGCTCTCCCGGGCCCTCTACGGCCGCGAGCGGATCCCCACCGTGGAGATGGCCCCGGTCAACGGCGGCTACAAGGCCGTGAGTTGAGGGATCGACCCGCTGTCCAGTCCGGCTCGGGCCGGCCGCGGCCCGCCCGCAGGCCCGGTTCATCCACAGCCTGACCCCGTCATCCACAGCCGATTTGCCGGGGATTGTAGGCGATTGAGTCACCCCCTGAGGGGACGCCTGTGGGTAAGTCGCTCAGCCGGTCGAGCAGCCCGAGCCGCCCGAGCCGCCCGTCGAGCCCCCCCGAGCCGTCTGCCCCTCAGCCCCCGTGGCGGCTCGCCAGGGCGTTCATGGTCCGGGCCTGGAGTTCCCGCTCGGTCGCGGCCCGTACGAAGGCCGCCACGTGCTCCGGCCCGACCAGCTCCTGTACCGCCCGCACCGTATCGGCCGGCAGGGCCACCGGGGCCGGGCCCTGCGGGGCCGCAGGCTGCCCAGCAGCCCCCAGGTGCCGCTGGAGGTGCCGGGTCGCGAACAGCCGCATGGCCCGCGCCAGCTCGGCGTCCACCGTCTGCTGGGCCAGGGGCCGCAGCCGGCGCACCATCGCCGCCGCCTCGGTGGCCGCCGCATCCGTCAGCCCCGGCTCCCCGGCGCAGACCTCCGGATCGTGCAGCCCCAGGTACCGGGCGAACACGTGCTCCGTCGTGAACTCCAGGAACCGCGAGGCGATGTTCTCCACCTGGCCGCGCAGCTCCCGCAGGTGCCCGGTGATGGCCTGCAGGGGCACCCCCGCCGCGTACAGCTCGGCGGCCACGGCGAGCTCCTGGGGGCTCGGTACGAGGAACTCGTCCACCCGGCCCGGGATCCGCTCCAGCACGCCCAGCTCCACCGCCTCGTGCACCGCCCGGTCGTCGGGCAGCCCGCCGAAGCGGGCGTCCAGCTCGTCCCGGGTGATGCGGGCCGCCTCCTCGTCCGTCCACGGCCCGTGCACCTCCGCCACCAGGCCCAGGACCCCGCCCAGCCCGCGGCCCGCGTCCCAGGCCTCCAGGAGCTCCTTGATGGAGGCCAGGGTGTAGCCCCGGTCCAGCAGGTCGGCGATCTGGCGCAGCCGGGCCAGGTGCGTGTCCCCGTACACGTTGGACCGGCCGCGCCGCTCCGGCCTGGGCAGCAGGCCCCGGTCCTGGTACGCGCGGATCGTGCGCACGGTGGCTCCGCTGTGGTGCGCCAGATCCTCGATCCGGTACTCGGCCACTGCCTGCTCGGACAAGCCCACACTCCCTACCCGGGCGCCCGGAGAAGGCGCTCCTGCGTGGGATGGTACGACTGCCGGGCGGAGCCGGGTATGGCCGTGCCGCGCCCGCTCACAGCCGGGGCTCCCACCGCGCGACGGCCCGCAGGGCCCCCGGGGCGAACCGGGACATCCAGAGCGCACCGCGGGACTCGGGAGTCACGGGCACCACGGCCTGGTTGCGCACCACCGCCTCCAGGACCGCGTCCGCCACCTTCTCCGGCGGGAAGTTCCGCAGCCCGTAGAGCCGCGAGGAGCGCTCCTGGCGCCGCTTCTCCTCCGCCGCGTCCACCCCGGCGAACCGCGTGGTGGCCGTGATGTTCGTGTTCACCACCCCCGGGCAGATCGCGGAGACCCCGATCGACTTGTCCGCGAACTCCGCCCGCAGGCACTCGCTGAGCATCAGCACCGCCGCCTTCGAGGTGCTGTACGCGGGCAGGCTGCGCGAGGGCAGGTAGGCGGCAGCGGAGGCGGTGTTCACGATGTGCCCGCCCTCGCCCCGCTCGGCCATCTGCCGGCCGAATATCCGGCAGCCGTGGATGACCCCCCACAAGTTGACGTCCAGGACCCGCTTCCAGTCCTCCGGGGTGGTGTCCAGGAAGGAGCCCGACAGCCCGATGCCCGCGTTGTTGACCAGGACGTCGACGGTGCCGTACTCGGCGGAGACCTTCTCCGCGAGCTTCTCCATGTCCTGCTCGTCGCTGACGTCGGCGACCTCCCCCCAGGCCTGCGGGGCCCCGATCAGCCGGGCCATCTCCGCCGTGCGCACCGCGCCCTCGGCGTCCCGGTCCACGGCCACCACCCGGGCACCCGCCTCGGCGAAGGCGAAGGCCGTGGCCCGCCCGATCCCGCTCGCGGCGCCCGTGACCAGCACCAACTGCCCGCCGAAGCGCTCCGCGTACCGGGCCCCCGCCCCGCCGCGGGCCCGCGCGGCCCCCCGGGTGCGGGCCGGGCCGGCGAGGGCCACGGCCGCCCCCGAGACCCCGGAAGTGGCGCCCTCCTGCGCCTCGGCGAACTCGCCGATCCAGTCGGCCAGCCGCTCGGGCCGGGTCCGCGGCACCCAATGCTTGGCGGGCAGGGTCCGGCGCAGCAGGTTCGGCGCCCACTGCTCCAGGTCGTCGTAGAGCCGCTCGGAGAGGAAGGCGTCCCCGGTCGGGGTGATCAGCTGTACGGGGATGTGCGCGTACGCGTCCTCGCGGGGGCGGCGCAGGCGGCTGCGCACGTTGTCCCGGTAGAGCCAGGCCCCGTGCGCCGCGTCCGAGGGCAGCGAGGCGGTCGGGTACCCGTCGGCGGGGAGCCGCTCGGCACGCTGGAGGATCTTCGGCCACTGCCTGCCCAGGGGCCCCCTCCAGGCCAGCTCCGGCAGCACCGGCGTGTGCAGCATGTACACGTACCAGGACTTGGCGCCCTGGCCGGCGAGCTGCGCCGCCGCGCGCGGGGTGGGCCGGGACATCCGCTTCTTGATCCAGTGCCCGAAGTGGTCGAGGGAGGGCCCGGACATCGAGGTGAAGGAGGCGATCCTCCCCTCGGTCCGCTTGACCGTGGCGAACTCCCAGGCCTGGACTGATCCCCAGTCGTGCCCCACCAGGTGCACCGGGCGGTCCGGGCTGACCGCGTCCGCGACGGCCAGGAAGTCGTCCGTCAGCTTCTCGAGGGTGAACCCGCCGCGCAGCGGCCGCGGGGCCGTGGACCTGCCGTGCCCGCGGACGTCGTACAGGACCACGTGGAACCGGTCGGCGAGCCGGGCCGCCACCCCGGACCAGACCTCCTTGCTGTCCGGGTAGCCGTGGACCAGCAGGACGGTGGGCCGCTGCGGATCGCCGAGCTCCGCGACGCACAGCTCGACGCCCCCCGTGCGAACCCAGCGCTCGCGGGCGTCCTTCAGGGTCGTCATGCTCACGCGGCCTCTCCCTCTGTCCAGCGCCGCACGTGCGGCAGGTCGTCGTCCAGCCAGAATGCGCTCTCCGCGGGGTCCCGGGAATCCGTGACCACCAAGAGCTCCTCGAACTTCGCGCCCGTACCCCGGAAGCCGAGGTGGGGCTCCACCGCCCAGAGCCCGGGCCGGGGCGGGTGGTCGGAGAACCTGTACGGGCTCCACAGCGGGGACCAGCCCTCGCGGTGCCCCCGCAGGGCATCGCCCGCCAGCCCCTTGAGGGACTGCGTGCCGAAGCCGAACAGGCGCGGGGACCAGCGGCGCTCCCGGACCCGGTCCACCTTGTGGGCGATCACCCCGAAGGGATAGGCCCGGTGCCGGTTCGCATACCCCTGCACGGTCATGAGCTGCTCCACGTCCTCGTATATCTCCCGGAGCGTCCGGCGCTCCCGGACCCCGTCGAGGATCAGCTCGCGGTGCGCCCGCAAGTCGTCCATGAGCCGGTCCTGGACCGGGTTGAGGCCGAGGCTGCCGGAGTACCCGACGTCCGCCGCGTACCCCCCGTGCACCGGGGCCATGTCGAGGATGAACGGCATCCCCGGCTCCAGCCGCCGGTTCGTCGGGAAGAACTGGAGCGGTATCCGGAAGTCCACGAAGGCCGTGCGGTCGCCGAACCAGGCGAAGGGGAGGTGGAACCAGTCCCGCACACCGCGCTCGGACAGCCACTCGCGCTGCATCCGCGCCGCCTCGCGCTCGGTCACCCCCGGCTTCAGGCGCGCCGCCACGTCCTCCGCACAGGCGTAGGCGAGGCGCTGCACCTCCCTGAAGCCCCTGAGCTCCGCGGAGAGTTCCCTGCCGGCCACTGCTGCCATGCCACCCGCCCCCAGACCTGTCGCCGCGCAGCCGGAAGCTGCCTCCCGGCCGCGTAGCCCTACGCGTCCGTAACTTGACACTGATGAATGTGACAATGCCTGGAGTTCACGTCAAGGCCCGTGCACCGGCCTGTGGAAAAACCCTCCCGGCCGCCTCCGCGTAGTTCTCCCGTACGGGTGTGTACGCCTCAAGGCGTAGGCGGGATCAAGCTCCAGGTCTGACGCAGGGGGCCGGTTCGCGCCACTACCTTCGGACCGTGACTGTCATCGCGACCGAAAGCCTGAGCAAGCGGTACACCAAGGTGACCGCCCTCGACCGGCTCTCCCTCGACATCGGACCCGGCGTGACCGGCCTGGTGGGCGCAAACGGAGCCGGCAAGTCCACGCTGATCAAGATCCTGCTGGGACTGTCCCCCGCCACCGAGGGCCGTGCCGCCGTGCTCGGACTGGACGTCGCCACCCATGGCAGCGCCATCCGCGAACGCGTCGGCTACATGCCCGAACACGACTGCCTGCCGCCCGACGTCTCGGCCACCGAGTTCGTCGTGCACATGGCGCGGATGTCGGGGCTCCCCCCGACCGCCGCCCGCGAGCGCACCGCGGACACCCTGCGCCACGTGGGCCTCTACGAGGAGCGCTACCGCCCCATCGGCGGCTACTCCACCGGCATGAAGCAGCGCGTCAAGCTGGCCCAGGCCCTCGTGCACGACCCCCAGCTGGTCCTGCTCGACGAGCCCACCAACGGCCTCGACCCGGTCGGCCGCGACGAGATGCTCGGTCTGATCCGCCGGATCTACACCGAGTTCGGCATCTCCGTCCTGGTCACCTCGCACCTGCTCGGCGAACTGGAGCGCACCTGCGACCACGTCGTGGTCGTCGACGGCGGCAAGCTCCTGCGCTCCAGCTCCACCAGCGACTTCACGCAGACCACCACCACCCTCGCCGTCGAGGTCACCGACTCCGACGAGCACCCCGACGGCACCAAGGCCCTCCGCGAGGCCCTCACCGCCCTCGGCGTCACCCTCCACTCGGGCCAGGAGCAGGGGCTCCCCGGAGCCGGGCACATCCTCCTCCTGGAGGCCGAGGGCGAGCAGACGTACGACACCGTGCGCGACACCGTCGCCCGCCTCGGCCTCGGACTGGTCCGCATGGAACAGCGCCGCCACCACATCGCGGAGGTCTTCCGCGACCACGACCAGCAGCAGCCCGCGCAGAAGGGAGCCGGTTCCCATGGCGCCTGAGGCCTCCACCCAGATCCACAACATCGGCTACCGCTCCTACGACGGCCCCCGCCTCGGCCGCGGCTACGCCCGACTCTCCCTGTACTCCCAGTCCCTGCGCGGGGCCTACGGACTGGGCCGCTCGGCCAGGTCCAAGGTGTTGCCCATGCTGCTCTTCGCGGTGATGTGCCTGCCCGCGGCGATCATGGTCGCAGTGGCCATCGCGGTGCCCGGCTCCAAGGACCTGCCGGTCAAGTACACGTCGTACGCCCTTTACCTCCAGATGGTCATCGGCCTGTACCTCGCCTCGCAGGCCCCGCAGTCGGTCTCCCGGGACCTGCGCTTCAAGACCGTCCCGCTGTACTTCTCGCGCCCCATCGAGCGGGTCGACTACGTGGTCGCCAAGTACGCGGCCATGTCCTCGGCGCTGTTCATCCTCACCGCGGCGCCCCTGCTCGTCCTCTACATCGGTGCGCTGCTCGCCAAATTCGACTTCGCGGACCAGACCAAGGGGTTCGCGCAGGGACTGGTGTCCGTGCTCCTGCTCTCCCTCCTCTTCGGCGGAATCGGCCTGGTCGTGGCCGCACTGACCCCCCGGCGCGGATTCGGCGTCGCGGCCGTCATCGCCCTCCTGGTGATCCCCTACGGCGCCGTCTCGGCCGTCCAGGGAGTCGCCTACGAGACCGGCAACGCCGGCGCCATCGAGTGGATGGGCCTCTTCTCGCCGATCACCCTCATCGACGGGGTGCAGACCGCGTTCCTCGGGGCCACCTCGGCCTTCCCCGGCGGCGAGGGCCCCTCCGCGGGTGTCGGCGCCGTCTACCTGCTGGCCGTGTTCGCCCTCATCACCGGCTGCTACTTCGCCCTGATGGCCCGTTACCGGAAGGCGGGGCTGTGACCCTCATCGACATCGACCACGCCTCCCGCTGGTTCGGCAACGTCGTCGCCGTCAACGACGTCACCATGCGGATCGGCCCCGGGGTGACCGGGCTCCTCGGCCCCAACGGCGCCGGGAAGTCCACGCTCATCAACATGATGGGCGGCTTCCTCGCCCCCTCCACGGGCACCGTCACCCTCGACGGCGCCCCGATCTGGCGCAACGAGCAGGTCTACAAGCACATCGGCGTCGTGCCCGAGCGCGAGTCGATGTACGACTTCCTCACCGGGCGCGAGTTCGTCGTGGCCAACGCCGAACTGCACGGACTCGACGAGCGGGCCGCCCAGCGGGCCCTCGCCACCGTCGAGATGGAGTACGCCCAGGACCGCAAGATCGCCACGTACTCCAAGGGCATGCGCCAGCGCGTGAAGATGGCCTCCGCCCTGGTCCACGAGCCTTCCGTGCTCCTGCTCGACGAGCCCTTCAACGGCATGGACCCCCGCCAGCGCATGCAGCTTATGGACCTGCTGCGGCGGATGGGCGACGAGGGCCGCACGGTGCTCTTCTCCTCCCACATCCTGGAGGAGGTCGAGCAGCTGGCCTCCCACATCGAGGTGATCGTGGCCGGCCGGCACGCCGCCTCCGGCGACTTCCGCAAGATCCGCCGCCTGATGACGGACCGCCCGCACCGCTACCTGGTCCGCTCCTCCGACGACCGCGCCCTGGCCGCCGCCCTGATCGCGGACCCGTCCACGGCCGGCATCGAGGTGGACCACACCGAAGGCGCCCTGCGCATCCAGGCCGTCGACTTCGGCCGGTTCACCGAGCTCCTGCCGCGGGTCGCCCGCGACCACGGCATCCGGCTCCTGACGGTCTCGCCCTCCGACGAGTCCCTCGAATCGGTCTTCTCCTACCTCGTAGCGGCCTGAAGGAGCTGGCATCGATGTACAACCCCACGGTCGCCCGGCTCACCTACCGGGCCCTGCTCGGCCGCCGCCGCGCGCTGATCCTCTTCGCGCTGCCGGCCCTCCTCATCCTGATCGCCCTCGCGGTACGGGTCCTCACCGGCGTGGACGACCGGGTGGCCTCCGGGCTGCTCGGCGGCTTCGCCCTCGCCACGATGGTCCCCCTCATCGGGGTCATCGCCGGAACGGGTGCCATCGGCCCCGAGATCGACGACGGCTCCATCGTCTACCTGCTGTCCAAGCCGGTGAAGCGGCCGACGATCATCATGACCAAGCTGATCGTCGCCATCGCCGTCACCATGGCCTTCTCCGCGATCCCGACTCTCGTCGCCGGCTTCATCCTCAACGGCAACGGCCAGCAGATCGCGGTCGCCTACACGATCGCCGCCCTCGTGGCCTCCATCGCCTACAGCGCGCTCTTCCTGCTGCTGGGCACCGTCAGCCGGCACGCCGTGGTCTTCGGCCTGGTCTACGCCCTGGTCTGGGAGTCCCTCTTCGGCAGCCTGGTGCCCGGGGCCAAGACCCTCAGCGTCCAGCAGTGGTCGCTGGCCCTGGCCGAGAAGATCAGCGGCCAGGGGGCCATCGAGTCCGCGGTCGGCCTGCCCACCGCGGTCGTCCTCCTCGCCGTCGTCACGGCCGGTGCGACCGCCTTCGCCGGACAGAAGCTGCGCCGGCTCACCCTGGCCGGCGAGGAGTAGGAGCGACGCTCCAGCCCCTCCCGCAGGCGCTGCCACCCGTGCCCCGCCCGGTGCTCGATACCGGGCGGGGCACGGCTTTGCGCGTCATGATCGTGGAATGACGCAGCAGCACACCGCCCCCGAGCCGTCCCGGCCGCTGCGCTCCTGGGTGCGGTCCTCGCCGGGGACGCACGTGTGGCTGCTGATCATCGCCTTCACCAGCATCATCGTGGCCCTCGCCCCGGACCGGCTGGACCACGTGCTGATGCACCGCAACAGCAGCAACCTCCACGAGCTCGTCAACCACCCCGTACGGGCTCTGGTGGCCAGCGCCTTCTGGATCGAGAACCCGGCCTCCCTGCCCCTGTACGCGGTCCTCTTCGAGGTGTTCCACGCCCCCGTGGAGCGCTGGCTCGGCACCCTGCGCTGGATGGGGATCGCGGGTACCGCCCATGTGGTGGCCACGCTGATCAGCCAGCGGGTGGTCCTGGCGGCCATCGAGGACGGCCGCGCCCCGCGCAGCATGGTGCACGTGGTCGACATCGGGGTCAGCTACGGGCTCGCCGCCTCCGTCGGGGTGCTCACCTACCGGCTGCCCCGGCCCTGGCGCTGGTTCTACCTCTGCGGCGCCGTGGCCTTCTTCGCCGTACCGCTGCTGACCGGGGCCAGCTTCACCGACCTCGGCCACGCCATCGCGCTGGCGATCGGACTGCTCGCCTGGCCGCTGACCCGCCACCCCCGCGATGTTTCACGTGAAACAGCCGGCCCCCCGGCAGGACCGGCATCCGGCCCGGGCACCGCCACCGGACCCTGACGCCCGGATCCCGGGAGCCCTGCGGGCCCGGGGAAATTCGCTGGAACGCCGCGGGAGGCCCCGGCAGAGTGGAGACCAACGGGGAGAGCAAAAGGACCGGGGCAGCCGCTTCGAGCGCGCCACAGGCGCGGGCTGCCCCGGTCCCTCCGGGTCCTTCGACGGGCCGGGCTCCTTCGCAGAGCCGACGGCCCGGGTTCCGGGCTCAGGCGCCGAGCAGGCGCTCCAGCACCACCGCGATCCCGTCCTCCTCGTTCGAGGTGGTGGTCTCATCGGCGACGGCCTTCAGCTCCCGGTGGGCATTGGCCATGGCGACGCCGTGGCCGGCCCAGGCGAACATCGGGATGTCGTTCGGCATATCGCCGAACGCGATGGTCTCGGCCGCCTTCACCTTCAGCCGCCGGGCGGCCAGCGAGAGGCCGGTGGCCTTGCTCAGCCCCAGGGGCAGGATCTCCACCACACCCGGGCCCGCCATCACGATGTCCACCAGGCTGCCGACCGCGGCGCGCGCGACTCCGGCGAGGGCGTCGTCGTCCAGGTCGGGGTGCTGGATGTAGAGCTTGTTCAGCGGGGCGGTCCACACCTCCGTCGTGTCCTTCAGGAACACGTACGGCAGCGGGCCCTCCTGCACCTGGTAGCCGGGGCCGACCAGGACCTCGCCGTCCACCCCGTCGCGGCTGGCGGCGATCCCCACGGGGCCGATCTCGGCCTCGATCTTGGAGAGCGCCAGACCGGCGAGCTGCCGGTCCAGCGTCACCGAGGTCAGGAGCTTGTGGGCCCCCGCGTCGTACAGCTGGGCGCCCTGCCCGCACACCGCGAGCCCCCGGTAGCCGAGGTCGTCGAGGATGTGACGGGTCCAGGGCACGGCCCGGCCGGTGACGACGATGTGCGCGGCCCCCGCCGCCGTAGCGGCGACGAGCGCCTCGCGCGTGCGCTCCGAGATGCTCTCGTCGCCGCGCAGCAGCGTGCCGTCGAGATCCGTGGCGACCAGCCGGTACGGGAAGCTCACTTGGAGATCGGCTCCAGCAGCTCCCGGCCGCCCAGGTACGGGCGCAGCACCTCGGGCACCCGGACCGAACCGTCGGCCTGCTGGTGGTTCTCCAGGATCGCCACGATGGTGCGGGGAACGGCGCACAGGGTGCCGTTCAGCGTGGCCAGCGGCTGCACCTTCTTGCCCTCGCGCATGCGTACGGACAGGCGGCGGGCCTGGAAGCCGTCGCAGTTCGAGGCGGAGGTGAGCTCGCGGTACTTGCCCTGGGTGGGGATCCACGCCTCGCAGTCGAACTTGCGGGAGGCCGAGGAGCCGAGGTCGCCGGTGGCCACGTCGATCACCTGGAAGGGCAGTTCGAGGGAGTTCAGCCACTGCTTCTCCCAGGCGAGCAGCCGGGCGTGCTCCGCCTCGGCGTCCTCCGGGTTCACGTAGGAGAACATCTCCACCTTGTCGAACTGGTGGACGCGGAAGATGCCGCGGGTGTCCTTGCCGTACGTGCCCGCCTCGCGGCGGAAGCAGGGGGAGAAGCCGGCGTACCGCAGGGGCAGCTTGTCGGCCTCGATGATCTCGTCCATGTGGTACGCGGCGAGCGGGACCTCGGAGGTGCCGACCAGGTAGTAGTCGTCCTTCTCCAGGTGGTACACGTTCTCCGCGGCCTGGCCGAGGAAGCCGGTGCCCTCCATGGCGCGCGGGCGGACCAGCGCGGGGGTCAGCATCGGGATGAAGCCGGCCTCGGTGGCCTGGGCGATCGCCGCGTTGACCAGGGCCAGCTCCAGCAGGGCGCCGACGCCGGTCAGGTAGTAGAAGCGGGAGCCGGAGACCTTCGCACCGCGCTCCACGTCGATGGCGCCGAGCGCCTCGCCGAGCTCCAGGTGGTCCCGGGGCTCGAAGCCCTCGGCGGCGAAGTCGCGGATCGTGCCGTGCGTCTCCAGGACCGCGAAGTCCTCCTCGCCGCCGACCGGGACGTCCGCGTGGACGATGTTCCCGAGCTGGAGGAGCAGGCTGCGGGCGGCCTCGTCGGCCTCGTTCTGCTCGGCCTCGGCGGACTTCACGTCCTGCTTCAGCTGCTCGGCGCGCTTCAGCAGCTCGGCGCGCTCCTCGGGGGAGGCCTTGGGGATCAGCTTGCCGAGCGACTTCTGCTCGTTGCGCAGTTCGTCGAAGCGCACGCCGGAAGACCTGCGGCGCTCGTCGGCGGAGAGCAGTGCGTCGACGAGCTCGACGTCCTCTCCACGGGCGCGCTGGGAGGCGCGAACACGGTCGGGGTCTTCACGGAGCAGCCGGAGGTCAATCACCCCACCAGGCTACCGGCCTGGGGTTCGGGCGCTCACACCGATATCACGCTGCGTGTCGCTATGTCCCAATTGCCGCGAATGGAAAACTGGCGGCGCATGGCCGGAACGACACCCTCGGGAGAAAGTCAATAAAACCCCTCTCATTCCCTGAAAAGGGGCAGGACGGGAAGGCCGGGTGGACGTCCGAACCTGCGGAGCCCTTGTGTGGAGCGGTGTGGAGAACCTGTGTTGTCCACAGGAATCCCGCTCCGGAGGTCACTTATCCACAGGCTGTGAGCTGTCGCTGTGGACACCGGAATTGATCAGTCCTATTTGGAGCGGGGAACGGGATTGCCCGTTCAAACCCAGGTCGGACACTCAATCGGGTGGGAATGGCTCGCCCCAAAGAGTTGATCATTGTCGTTCGGGTGACGCCGTTCGCCCACCTGCCTCCGGAGGTTCACCGGGACGCCCCCACGACCCGTCCGCGGCCCCACAGGGTCTTGTCGACTTGTCCCCAGGTCGAGAAGAGGGGCTGTGGATAAACCTGTGGACGATCAACCCCGGCCGTCGAGGCAGCGAGTCAGCCAGTCCGCCGCGGCCGAGAAGTCACCGTCCGAAGTCCCCGGCCGGGGACTTCGGACCTCCGCGGGGGTGACCCCGGCCCGCGGGTACGAGCCCAGGAAGCGGACGTTCGGGCAGGTCCGCTTGAGGCCCGTCAGGGCCTCGCCCACCCGCCGGTCCGCGATGTGGCCCTCAGCGTCGATGGCGAAGCAGTAGTTGCCGATGCCGGCCCCCGTCGGCCGGGACTGGATCAGCATCAGGTTGACCCCGCGCACCGCGAACTCCTGGAGCAGCTCCAGCAGGGCACCGGGGTGGTCGTCCCCCAGCCAGATGACCACCGAGGTCTTGTCGGCACCCGTGGGGGCCGCGGGCCGGGCCGGCCGCCCCACCAGGACGAACCGGGTCTCCGCGTTCTCCGCGTCGTGGATCTCGGTGACCAGGGCCTCCAGCCCGTAGGTCGCCGCCGCGAACTCCCCGGCGAACGCCGCGTCGAACCGGCCCTCCTGCACCAGCCGGGCCCCGTCGGCGTTGGACGCCGCCGACTCCCACAGCGCATCGGGAAGGTGCGCCCGCAGCCAGTTGCGCACCTGGGGCTGCGCCACCGGGTGGCCCGTCACCGTCTTGATGTCCGACAGCTTCGTCCCGGGCCGTACGAGCAGGGCGAACGCGATCTGCAGCCGCACCTCGCGGTAGATCATCAGCGGTTCGCCGGAGGCCAGCTCGTCCAGGGTCGCCGTGACCCCGCCCTCCACCGAGTTCTCGATCGGCACCAGCGCCGCCGCGGCCTCGCCGCTGCGGACCGCGTCGAGAGCGGCGGGCACCGACACCATGGGCACGAGTTCGCGGGTGGCGGCCTCGGGCAGCGTGCGCAGGGCGGCCTCGGTGAAGGTGCCCTCGGGGCCGAGATAGGTGAAGCGCGTGGCGGACATGCGATCAGCGTAGTGCGGTGCGCACGGCCGCCGGGCGCGCTCTCACCCTTCGAGAAGCCGCTGCCCCACGTACTCGCCGGGCCGGGGCCCGCCCGGTACGGCGTACAGCCCGCTGGTCTCGTGCCGGATGAAGGGGGACAGCGCGTCGCCCCGGTCGAGCTTGCGCTGCACCGGTACGAACCCCTTGAGCGGATCGGCCTGCCAGCAGATGAAGAGCAGCCCGGCGTCCGGGGTGCCGTCCGGGCCCACCCCGTCGTGGTACGAGAACGGCCGCCGCAGCATCGCCGCCCCGCCGTTCTGCTCCGGTGCGGAGATCCGCGCGTGCGCGTTCGCCGCGATGACCGGCCTGCCGTCCGCCCCGAACTTGTCGAGATCGGGCTCGGTCCGCTCGGTGCCGCCCGTCAGGGGCGCACCGTCGGACTTCCGCCGCCCGATGACCTTCTCCTGCTGGGCGAGGTCGAGCCCCTCCCAGTCGTCGAGCAGCATCCGGATCCGGCGGACCACGGCGTACGAGCCGCCGGCCATCCAGGCGTGCTCCGCGGGTCCGGGGCCGCCGACGGGTACGAAGATCCGCCGGTCGTAGTCGGGCTCCTCGGGCCGGGGGTTCCCGGTGCCGTCGATCTGGCCCATCAGGTTGCGCGCCGTCATGGGCTGGGCGGTGGCGCCCGGCGAGCGGTTGAAGCCGTTCATCTGCCAGCGCACCCGGGCGGTGTCCCCGGCGTCCTTCTGGAGCGCCCGCAGGGCGTGGAAGGCGACCAGGGAGTCGTTCGCCCCGATCTGGACCCACAGGTCGCCCTCGCTGCGGCGGGGGTCGATCCGGTCGGAGGAGAACTGGGGCAGCGGGTCGAGGGCGGCCGGGCGGCGGGCCGCCAGGCCGGTGCGGTCGAAGAAGCTGCGGCCGAAGCCGAAGGTCGCGGTGAGGGAGCAGGGGCCGGCGTCCAGGGCGACCCCGGTATCGGCGCCGCCCGGGCCGCCCTGCGCGGGCTTCCCGGCCATCAGCGTGCGGGCCGTCTCGGACCAGCGGCGGAGCAGGGCGGCGGCCTCCTTGCGGCCGGCACCGGCTGCCAGGTCGAAGGCCAGCACGTGGCCCTTGACCTGGAGGGGGGTGGTGATGCCCGCCTGGTGCTCGCCGTGGAACGGGACCTCGGTGGCACCGAGCGAGGTGAGTGCGCCGGAGGACGGGATGCCGCCTGCGGTCTTCCCGGCGGAGTCCCCGGACACGGCGGACTGCACCAGGGCGCCGCCGGTGGCGCCGAGCGCCAGCCCGGCGGCTCCCGCGGCGCCGACGGTGCCGAGCAGCCGCCGCCGGGAGATCTCGATGTCGGTTTCGGTCTCGGTCACGCTGTTCAGCCGATCTTCACGTTCTTCTTGACGGTGGTCTGGTCGATGTCGGAGGTGCGGACGGTCACGTCGATCCGCCATTCCCCGGCCAGCGGGAGCTGCACCCCGGACGCGGTCCAGTGGCCGGTCCCGGCGTAGTCCGGGACCAGGGGCAGGGGGCCGATGTCCTTGGCCGGGAGGGTGAAGGAGACCTTCACCTCGGGTGCGTCCAGGGGCTTGCCGTTCGGCCGGTCCAGCCACAGGTGCAGGGTGTTCATGCCGGTCCGGCCGGGGTCGAGTTCGAGTCGGGCGGTGCCCTTGCCGTCCTCGCCGCCGGTGTCGAAGGGCAGGGAGACCTTGATCGGCCGGTTCGGGACGGCGGGGGCCGGGGCGGTCGCGGAGACCTCCTGTTCGGCGGCCCGGCCGGGCTCCGTGCTGGTCAGTGAGGTGGTGACGGCGAGCAGCACGACGGCGACACAGGCCTCGGCGAGCACCGAGCGCCGCAGGCCGGCCCGGTCGGGGTCGGCGTCGCGGATCTTCTTCTTCCGGGCAGAGGCCTGGGCGGCCTGCTGCCGGGCGAGCTGGGCGGCGCGCTCGGGGTCCGCGTCCCCGTCCGGGTCCGGACCGGCAGGGTCCCCTGTGCCCTCGGCGTCCTCGGCGGCAGCCTCGGCAGCGGACACGGATCCGGCGGTGGCGCCGCCGCCTCCCGTAGCCGCCGCATCGGCCGTCACGCTCGCCGGCTCGGGCGATGTTTCACGTGAAACACGCTGGGCGGCGAGCTCGACCGTGGCCGCCGAGCCCTCGCCGAGTCGCGCCGTCCACGAGCGGGAGATGTAGGCGGCACCCACGAGCACCGCCACCAGCCCGACCTTGACGATCAGGATCCGCCCGTAGTCGGTGCCGGTCAGCGCGCTCCAGGTGCCCACCTGCCGCCAGGACTGGTAGATCCCGGTGGCCACGAGGACCAGCACGCTGGCGAAGGCCACCCGGGAGAACCGCCGTACGGCCGCCCGCTCCAGACCGGGGACGCGGTAGAGCGCCACCAGCAGGGTGACCAGGCCGCCGAGCCAGGTGGCGACGGCGAGGAGGTGGAGGATGTCCACCGGCATGGCGATACCGGTCTGGATACCGGTGGAGGCGTGCTCGGACAGGGCCCAGGTCGCGGCGATCCCGGCGGCGACCACGCCGCCGCCGATCCCCAGCCCGAAGACCAGGTCGGCATCGTCCTTGGCGCTGTCCTTCGCGTCGCTCCGTGTGCGGTCTTCCGCGTCGGCTTCCGTGCCGCCCTCCGCAGCGGCCTGCTGGGCCCGCCGCTTGGCGTAGACGCCGAAGAGCACTGCGAGGAACAGGGCCGCCGCGCCGAGCAGCAGCAGCCGGGAGACCAGTGCGGCGCCGGTCTTGGTCTCCAGTACGTCCTTCAGCCCGGAGAGGTCGAACGCGTCGGCGAACTCCCCCGAGCCGGTGTACGGGGTCCGCAGCATCAGCATGGCGAGGGTGGCCGCGGTCAGGGTGGCCCACCCGTAGGTCACCAGGCGCTGCACCGCCCGGATGCCCGCCCCGCCCCGCCAGCACAGCAGGACGAACGCGGCGCCGCCCACGAGCACGGTGAAGCCGGCGTAGGCGGTGAAGCGCGCGATCCCGTAGGCCTGGGCCACGGGCCCGCTGCCGACCTGCTGGTCGGGCAGGGCGACGGAGGTCTTGGAGGGGGCGCCGATGGAGAAGGTGAAGGCGCCCGCGATGGGGTGGCTGTCGGCCGACACGGCCTGCCAGGCCACCGTGTACGTGCCGTTCGGCAGGCCGGGGAGCAGCATCACCCCGTGCTTGACGATGGAGCCCTCGCACAGGTCGCGCAGTTCGCCGGTGTCGGCGCGCTTCCCGCTCGGGTCGAGGACGCGGATCGAGTCCTCTCCCATGGCGACCTGCTCCGAGAAGGTCAGGGTGACCTGGGCGGGGGCCGTGGCGACCACCGCCCCGTCCTTGGGATCGCTCGCGGTCAGCGCGGCGTGCGCCGAAGCCGGTGCGGCCGTGGCGAGCACTGCGCCGAACAGGG
Source organism: Streptomyces sp. NPDC038213 (assembly GCF_055600495.1). NCBI lineage: Bacteria > Bacillati > Actinomycetota > Actinomycetes > Kitasatosporales > Streptomycetaceae > Streptomyces > Streptomyces sp. NPDC038213. The sequence goes on along the minus strand of NZ_JBVJYM010000005.1, from coordinate 116,622 downwards.
CGGCGAGGACCAGCAGCAGGCGCAGGAGCGCTGCCGCCGGTGCGTGGGCGGGGGCGGTGGCCGTCATGGCGTAGTCAGTCCCTCGTTCCGTCAGTGGGTCTTCGGGTTGTGGGTCCGTTCCTTCACGTCGAGCTGGACCTTCACGGGGTCAGCCTTCTCGAAATGCAGTTCGACGACGACCTTTTCGCCGATCTTCGGCTTGTTCTTCAGCCCCATGAACATGACGTGGCTGCCGCCGCGCTCCAGCTTCAGCTCGCCGTTCGCCGGCACGTCGAGGGACGTGACCTGCTGCATCTTCTGGTTCTTGGTCTCGTGGATCTGCACGTCGTCCGAGAGCGGGCTGGTCACCGAGGTCAGCTTGTCCGCGGTGCCGGAGCCGTTCTTGACGACCATGAACCCGCCGGCCATCTCGGCGTTCACGGGCTCGGGCATGAAGGCGCCGCTGACGGAGATCTCCGGCTTGGAGTCCGAGCCGGAGCCGGTGTCCGAGGAGCAGCCCGATACGGCCAGCGCGGCGGCCAGGGAGAGGGCGGTCACGAGGGTGGTGGTGCGGCGGTTCACGGGTTCTCTCCCTTGACGATCTTCGGCAGGTCCTTGGTGTAGTCCTCGGGGGTCGTGTCCTCGCCGTAGAGGACGTACCCCTCGTCGGACTTCGGGGAGAACGCGATGACCTGGGCCCCGTGCATGGAGACGACGTCGCCGTTCTTCTCCGTCTTCGAGGGCTCGATACCGATCCCGAGGGTGCGGGCGCCGGCCTGGATGGTCTTGAAGTCGCCGGTCAGACCGATGAAGGACGGGTCCTGGGCCTTGAGCCAGGAGCCGAGCGACGCGGGGGTGTCCCGCTCCGGGTCGGTGGTGACCATGATGATCCGGAGGTTGTCCTGGTCCGCCTTGGGCAGGGCCTTCCTGGCCACGGCCAGGTTGCCCATCGTCAGCGGGCACACGTCGGGGCAGTGCGTGTAGCCGAAGTAGAGGAGCGTCGGCTTGCCCTTGGTCTGCTCGCGCAGGTCGAAGGGCTTGCCCGAGGTGTCGGTGAGCACCAGGTCGGGCTTGGTGAAGGGCCGGTCGAGCACGGTGGCGGCCTTCGTCTTGGACGGAGTGCTCACCTCCGCGACCGAGTCGTTCTTCGCGCTCTCGCCGCCGCCGCAGGCGGACAGGGTGAGCGCGGCGGCCGCCGCGAGGGCGGCGGCCGTCATACGTGTGGTGCGCATGGGAAGTCGTCCCTGTGGTGAAGGGTGTACGGGTGGCGTACGGGCGTCAGGAGGAGCGGCGGCGCGCGGTGGCCCCGAAGGCCACGCCGGCGATGCCGACGACGATGCCGGTGATGCCGAGGGCGCGCGCGGTCGTGTCGGAGGAGGAAGAGGAGGCGGCCGCGTCGGTGCGCTCGCCGTCCTTGCCCGCGTCCTTGCCGCCGTCCTTCTCGTCGTGGTGGTCCTTGGCGGGCTGCTCCGCGCCGTCCTTGCCGGTCGCTGCGCCGTGGTGGCCGTCGCCGGAGGGCTCGGTCAGGGTGAGGACCGGAGCCGGGTTCTGCGGCTCCTCCGCCCCGGCCTGGGGCTCCTCGATCCAGCGCACGACCTCGTTGTTGTCGTACGTCTGGACCGCCTTGAAGACCAGCTTGTCGGCGTTCTCGGGGAGCTGGCCGACGGAGAGCGGGAACTGCTGGAACTTGCCGGGGCCGATCTTGCCGCCGGTCCAGGTGACCTTGGTGACGGCCTCCTTGATCTGGCGGCCGTGCAGGGTGAGCGGCTTGTCGAGCGTGGTCTTGGTGACCTCGACCTTCCAGCCGGGCACGTCCTGGGGCATGACCGAGGCGAGCGGGTGGTCGGCCGGGAAGCTGATCTCCAGCTTGCTCGTCGAGGCGTTGTCGCGCTCGTTGGGGACCTTGAAGTTGATCGTGGCGTAGCCGCCCTTCTCGGCCGCGCCGGACGGCTGCACGCTGACGTGCGCCGCCGCGGGCCCGGCGAGGAGGAGGACGGTACCGGCCGCAGCGGCGGCCGCGAGGGGGACACGAAGGTTCTTCATGGCAGGAGGACTCCACGGGAAGCGGTGGTCGGGGGCAGGCCGTGCGCGGGTGCGCACGGGCCCGCGGCACCGCCGCTTCCGTGCCGGAGCCGCCGGTCCGCCGGAGGTGTCCGGTGGGCTCGGTCGGTTCGGGCGGATTCGGTCGAGGGGTGCCGCGTCAGGCTGCGAGGGCGAGGTCCGCGGGGGGACCGCGCCTGATCACCGCGTGCTGGAGCGCCTCCCGGCCGGGTGATCCGGGCGGGGAGCGGTCGTAGCGCTGCCGCCCCGGCAGACGCGGCGGCGCACCCGGAAGTCCCGCGCGCAGGATGTGTACGTACGCCAGGGCCGCACGCAGCGGACGGACGAGGGAGCCCTCGCCGGAGAGCCGGAGCAGCCTGCCGAGCGCGGCGTCCCCGCGGTGGAGGAGCCAGCCCGCGGCCAGGGCGGCCAGCAGGTGGCCCAGGAGCATGGGCGGGGAGAGCAGTGCGGTGGCCGGCTCCGACGCGGCCGCAGCCGCATGGTCCGCGTGGGCCCGGGCGGCTGCGGCCACGGGGTCGATGCCCGCGGCGTCGAGGACCTCCCTGGCCCGTGCGGGGCTGAGGGGGACGGTGTTCCCGCCGCAGATCAGCCGGGCCGCGAGGGCCGCCAGGGTGGCTTCGGGACCGCTGGCGCCCGCTGCCGCGGATGCCCCGTGCTGGCCCAGTCCGAAGAGGGAGTGCAGGGCCAGTTGCCCGCCGGCCAGCGTCGCGGTGACGGCGGGCAGGCTGCGCCGCCGTCCGGCCAGGGCGGCCGAGACCGCGAACACGGCGAGGAAGCCGGCCGCCAGGGCCCGGAACGGGATCCCCTCGCAGGAGGCCAGCGCGTGGCCCGCCGCGGACAGCGCGACGCAGACCGCGGTGAAGACCGCGGCCCTCAGGAGCCGCGGTCCGGCTCCGGTGCGCATCAGGCGGGCGTCAGGCATGGCCGGGTCATCATCGCACTGCGCTCACGGCGCCCATGCGGCAGGTCCGTAAGGTCCCATGCGTCCCGTTGGCCGCTTCCCTCACCCGGCTCACGGCTCCCCCGACGAAAGGGCGCCCGGGCGGCATACACCGCGGCCCGAGGGGCGTACATCGGCCATTCGGGGGTTCCGGTGCGCTGCGGGGGCTTACGGGCGGTCGCGGGCGGCAATAGGTACCGGTATGAGCATCTGGTGGTCTCTCCAGTTGCGGCGCGAGGCCGCGAGCGTCCCGTTCGCCAGGCGGCTGCTGCTCGGGACGATGGAGACCGCGGGGGTGGACCCGGACATCTGCTTCGACCTCTCCGTCGCCCTCAGCGAGGCCTGTGCCAACGCCGTGGAGCACGGCGGTCCGGACGGGGCCCCGGATCCCGACGGCGAGTACTGCGTCACGGCGTACCTGGACGGGGACTGCTGCCGCATCGAGGTGGCGGACTCGGGCCCCGGATTCCCGCCGCAGACGGTCGCCCGGCACCGGCCGCCGATGGCCGAGAGCGGCCGCGGCCTGTGCCTGATCGAGCAGCTCGCCGACCACGTGCGGTTCCGCAACCGGCCCGGGCGGGGCGCGGTCGTCAGCTTCGACAAGGTGCTGAAGTGGCGCGAGGGAGCGCTGCTGAAGGTCTCCTGACACGCCGGCGGGCGCGGGGTCTCGTACGGAATCCCGTACGGAACCCAGCGCCCGCCGGCGGACCGGGGAGGAGGTCAGCCCTTGAGGCGGGCCATCCAGGCCTCGACCTCGTCGGACTTCCGCGGCAGGCCCGCGGACAGGTTCCGGTTGCCGTCCTCCGTGACGAGGATGTCGTCCTCGATGCGGACGCCGATGCCGCGGTACTCCTCGGGCACGGTCAGGTCGTCGGCCTGGAAGTAGAGGCCGGGCTCCACGGTCAGGCACATGCCCGGCTCCAGGGTGCCCTCGACGTAGGTCTCGGTCCGGGCGACCGCGCAGTCGTGCACGTCCATGCCGAGCATGTGGCCGGTGCCGTGCAGGGTCCAGCGGCGCTGGAGGCCCAGCTCCAGGACGCGCTCGACGGGGCCCTCGACCAGGCCCCACTCGACGAGCTTCTCGGCGAGTACGTGCTGCGAGGCGTCGTGGAAGTCGCGGAACTTCGCCCCGGGGCGGACGGCCGCGATGCCGGCCTCCTGGGACTCGTACACCGCGTCGTAGATCTTGCGCTGGATGTCGGTGTAGGTGCCGCTGATCGGCAGGGTGCGCGTGACGTCGGCCGTGTAGAGGGAGTGGGTCTCCACTCCGGCGTCCAGGAGCAGCAGCTCGCCGGAGCGGACGGGTCCGTCGTTGCGCACCCAGTGCAGGGTGCAGGCGTGGGGGCCGGCGGCGCAGATGGAGCCGTAGCCGATGTCGTTGCCCTCGACCCGGGCGCGCAGGAAGAACGTGCCCTCGATGTAGCGCTCGCTGGTGGCCTCGGCCTTGTCGAGCACCTTCACGACGTCCTCGAAGCCGCGGACGGTGGAGTCGACGGCCTTCTGCAGCTCGCCGACCTCGAAGGCGTCCTTCACGAGGCGGGCCTCGGACAGGTAGACGCGCAGCTCCTCGTCGGTCTCGGCGGTGACCTTGTCGGTCAGGGCCGCCTCGATGACGGAGTCGTGGCCGCGGACGACGCGGACCGGGCCGGTCTCCCCCTTGAGGGCCTCCGGCAGCTCGCGCACGTCCTGGGCGGGCAGGCCGAGCAGCTGCTGCGCCTCGGCCAGCGAGTGGCGGCGGCCGACCCACAGCTCGCCGCTGCCGGACAGCCAGAACTCGCCGTTCTCGCGGTTGGAGCGGGGCAGCAGGTAGATCGTCGCGGTGTGCCCGTCGGTGCCGGGCTCCAGGACCAGGACGCCGTTCTCGGTCTGGTCGCCGGTCAGGTACGCGTACTCGGTGGAGGCGCGGAAGGGGTACTCGGTGTCGTTCGAGCGCGTCTTCAGGCGGCCGGCGGGGATGACGAGGCGGTCGCCCGGGAAGCGGGCGGACAGCGCGGCGCGGCGGGCGGCGGTGTGGGCGGCCTGCTCGATGGGCTCCAGCCCGTGCAGTTCGGTGTCGGCCCAGCCGGAGCGCATGCTGGCGGACAGCTCCTCGCTCACGGCGGGGTAGAGCCCGTTCTTGCGCTGCTTGTGCTTCTTCTTCGGCTGGCCTTCGGCCGTCTCCGGGGTGTCCGGGTCTGCCTGGGTGTCCGGGGTCTCCGGGTTGAGCTCTTCGGCCACGGGTCCGTCTCCTCTTGGTACGACGCTGAACCGTCTCCATCGTACGGTCGTACGGAAGGGGGCACAGGGCCGGAAGGCCCATTACCAAGATCGCCCTCGAGCGGTCTTCCCGCAGCTCGCCGGGGGCGCTCAGTCGAAGCGCGCCGCCAGCAGGACCACGTCCTCGTCCGAGTCCACCGCGTCCCGGCCGTCCGGCAGGACCGTGCGCAGGACGTGGTCGCAGATCGCGGCCGGGTCTTCGCGCAGGGCCTTGGGGACGCTCGCGGCGGCCGCGTGCAGCCGGGCGAAGGCGCGGTCCATGGGGTCGCCGGTGCGCTGGAGCAGGCCGTCGGTGTACAGCAGCACCGTTTCGCCCGGGGCGGGCTCCAGCTCCACGCTCGGGGCCTCCCAGCAGGAGAGCATCCCGAGCGGGGCGGACAGCGAGGTCTCGACGTACTCGGTGCGGTGCTCGCCGATGAGCAGGGGCGGGGTGTGCCCGGCCCCGGCCAGGACGATCTTCCGCAGGGCGGGCTCGCAGTACGCGAAGAGGGCGGTGGCCGAGCGGGCCGGCTCGGTCAGCCGCAGCAGCAGCTCCAGGTCGGACAGGACGGCGACCGGGTCCTCGCCCTCCATGACGGCGTACGCGCGCAGCGAGGCCCGCAGCCGGCCCATGGCGGCGACGGCGCTCGGGCCGGAGCCGGTGACGGAGCCGACGGCCAGCCCGAGGGCGCCCTCGGGCAGGGGCAGGGCGTCGTACCAGTCGCCGCCGCCCAGGGGTCCGGAGCGGTGGCGGGCGGCGAGGCGCACGCCGGAGACCCGGGGCAGCCGGCTGGGCAGCAGCTCCTCGGCGATGGTGGCGAGGCGGGTGCGGGCCCGGTCGACCTCCAGGGCGCGGGCCAGGTGCTCGGAGGCGTACCGGCAGTAGAGGCCGGCGAGGTGGCGCTGGCGCTCGGTGGGCTCGGCGTGCTCGTCGTAGAGCCAGACGGCGGCGCCGAGGCGGCCGGCGCCCTCGGCGGCGAGGGGGAGGGAGTAGCTGGCGGCGTAGCCGAGGCGGGCGGCGACCTCGCGGTGGCGGGGGTCGGCGGGCGCGGCGTACCCGTCGGTGCCGCGGGCGCTGCCGGGGCCGGGGACCGTGCCGGGTTCGGGGAGCTGCTCGCTGCCGCCGTGGGCGCCGGGGAGCCCGTCGAGGATGCGGCCGTACGAGGTGGCGGTGCGGGGGACGGTCTCGATGTGGCCGAGGTCGGCGTGGCCGAGGCCGAGGCCGACGGTGCTGGTGGGTCCGAGGCCGTCGGCCGGTTCGAGTACGGCGAGCCCGCGGCGGGCCCCGACCAGGGTGGCCCCGGCGCGCAGGAGCTCCCGCAGGGAGTCGTCGATGCCGGAGGCGCGGGCGAGGCGCTCGGTGAGTTCGTGCAGGGTGGTGAGGTCGGAGACCCAGCCCGCGAGGCGGTCCTGGATGACCGTGCCGGGCGCGGGGTGCGGGGCTGCGGCCGGGCTTGCGGCGGCCTTGCGGGCGCGTGCGGGCTCGGCAGTGTGCGGGGAAGCGGGAACGGCCGGATCGATTCCAGCCACTTTCGGGAGATGCGGGGCGCTCATGGCATCCGCCCTTCCACCTGGTGCGATTCGCCATCAAGCATCGCAAACCCCCAGATCAATCTGCGCTGCCATCAATGGGTCCACATCTACACGCAGATGTGGATCGATGTCCAGCATTGCCCAGGTGGGAATCCTGGTGTCCGTGGGGCGGCAACTCCCTGTACGGTCAAGGCTCGAACTTGGCCGAAAAATGCCGGGAGTGGCCCTCTTTTGCGGTCGACTGAGGAAGTCCGGCGGAGCGTCATATCGTGCGTGATGGGTACGTAAACGGTGTTGGCCAGGGTCAGTTGGCCCCCACCCCCGGATCCAGGCGGGAACCGCCCGGTGGGACGGCTCGTCCCTGCCGGTGAAGGCCGTGCCCCCGGCGCCAGTCGCGCGCCGACCCCGCCAGGCGTTTCATGGAACCGGCAAGAACTGCACGAACCGCACGAACCGCGTGAAACCCCAGTACAGCGGACAGTGACGCGAAACGTGTACGTGTGGTGATACACCGCCTACATGGCGTGAAGTGGCCCTCGGCGTTCAACGGAAAGGAACGAGCGCTCATGCGCGAGATCCTCGGAAGGCGTCTCCAGCTGTTTCGGCGCTCCCGGCGCCTGCGGTCCTCCCGGAGCGAGGGCCCGCCCGCGCTCCTCGACGCGGCCCTGACCTGCGCCTCCGCATGGCAGTGGCCCGTGCTCCCCGGAGCGGGGCTCGCCCCCGCAGCCCCCGGCGGGCCCGCGGCCGCCCTGCGGTGCGCGTGCCCCGACCCCGAGTGCGTGGTGCCCGGCGCGCACCCCCTGGAACCCGGCCTGCTCGCCGCCACGACCGACGAGCGGATGGTCCGCTGGTGGTGGACCCGCCGCCCCGACGCCCCGCTGATCCTCGCGACCGGCGGCCGCGCGCCCTGCGCCGTGAGCCTGCCCGCCGAGGCGGGGGCCCAGGCCCTGGCGCGGCTCGACGCGATGGGCATGAGGCTCGGGCCCGTGCTCGCCACGCCGACGCGGATGGCGATCCTCGTGGCTCCCTATTCGCTGGAGCAGTTGGGCGAGCTGCTCTACGCCAAGGACTGCGTGCCCTCCTCGCTGCGCTTCCACGGCGAGGGCGGCTACCTCGCCCTGCCGCCGTCGCCCACGGGCGGCGGGCAGGTCCGCTGGGAGCGGGCGCCGCTCGCGGGCTCGGCCCGGCCGTGGCTGCCCGATGTCGAGGCGGTCGTCGACGCGCTGGTCGAGGCGAGCACCGGGGCGTCCGGCGGCGGCAGCCGGCTGGCGTTCTGACGGCGGCTCCACACCCGTCTCCAGGCCCTCTTCACTCGAACGGGTGTGACGGGCCTGGGGATCCCGGGGATTTGGGCGCGCAGCCGGACGCGCGCCGCCCCCGCCTCGCTATCTTCGGCGGATGAACCTCCGCATGGCCGGGATCTGCGCCGGTGTGCTGATCGTGCTCTCGTTCCCGCTCGCGGGTGCCCTCGCCGGACCGGCGGGCGGGCTCCGCCCGGACGGCGGACTGCTGGGCCCCCTGGGGCTCGCGGACTCCGGGGCGCGCAACGGCGACGCGGCGGACGGCCGTTCGGCCCCGGACCGCTCCGCATCCGCCGCACCGGGTACGGGCGCGGGTACGGGATCCCGTACGGGCGCCGCGGCGGATCCGGATGCGCGCGGCGGTTCCGGGGCCGGAAACCGACCCCCGGGGGACTCCGCGGGGGGCCCGCCCGGCGATGCCGGTACGGGCGCCGCCCGGTGCGGGCCCGAACTGTCCTCGCCCGAAGGGCTGGAGGCGCAGACCTGTGTGCTGCGGGGCGAGGCCGGCACCTGGGCGCGGAGCTACTACCGCAATACGAGCGGGCGCCGGCTGGGTGCGGTGCTGTCGCTGATGGGGCCGCAGGGGAGGACCGTACAGATCCACTGCGTGGTGCCCGCGGGGGATGAGCCGGGGGTGTGCGAGACGCCCAAGGAGCCTGTGGGCGGGGCGGTCGAGCCGGCCGGGGCGGCCGCCGGAGTGCAGGGCGCGGGGTCCGGAAGCGGGCCCGGTGCGTGGGCTGCCGTTGCGGAATACGCCGTACCGGATGAGGGTGGACCGCTTCTGCTCCGTGCGGGGAGCAACTCCGGGGATCCGGTTGACCGTTGAAATGGAAGGGCCCGGTCGCTGGCGACGGGGGATGCACCAGCGACCGGGCTACAAGAACGGTAACAAGAGATCGCGTGTTCGCAAATTCGATCTCGGATATTCGGACACCGATTTGCTGGCGATTAGCGGGAGTTGTGACCCGAGTCACCCTGTCTCGCGAGCGAGTTGAATGATTCCTTCCGGTTTCTCGGGTCGACTTCCGGCGTTCTTCGAGACCGTTTGAGGCCGTGCGGGGCCGATCGGGGACCCGATCAGCTCAGCGTCACCTGGCGGTTGGTGAGACCGCCGCGGGCCCGGCGCTCGTCGGCCGTCAGCGGAGCGTCCGAGGCCAGGGCCTGTGCGAGGCGCTCGGCGAAGGCCGCGGCGGGCTTCTCGACCTCGTCCGCGGTGACCCCCGAGGGCAGGTCCCAGACGGGGACGACCAGTCCGTGGGCGCGGAACGAGCCCACGAGGCGGGTGTTCTCGCCGAGGGAGGACTCGCCCGCGGCGTGCAGCCGGGCCAGGGCGTCGAGCAGCTTCTCCTCGGGGTGCGGCATGACCCAGCGCAGGTGGTTCTTGTCGGGGGTCTCGCACCAGTAGGCGGCGTCCACACCGGCGAGTTTCACGGTGGGGATGGCGGCGGCGTTGGCGCGCTCCAGCGAAGCGGCGATCTCCGGAGAGGCGTTCGCGGTGTTCTCCGCTTCCGGAATCCAGAATTCGAATCCGCTGTGCACAACAGGCGCGAAAACGCTGTCGGCGGCGAGCAGCTCCTGGAGCCGCGGGCCCTCGGGGTCCACCTTCTGCGGGGGCACGGGGGTGCCCGGTTCAGCAACCAGTGCGCGCTGGAGGGTGTCGGCGAGGTCGCGGCCGAGGTCGCCGCTGGCGGTGTCGTTCTGCAGGCCGAGCAGGACCGAGCCGTCCTCGCGGCGCAGCGCGGGCCAGGCCATCGGGAGGACGGTGGCCAGGGTCACGGACGGCACGCCCTCGGGCAGCCCGCCCGCCAGGGTGAGCTCCACGGTGGCGGCGGGGACCAGCTCGCGCAGGGCGACCCAGTCGCACTCGCCGGGCAGGCCCTCGAACGGGCGCTGGACCAGCGTGCTTGCGGCCTGCGCGGCGGTGCGCCCGTGGCAGGCCTTGTAGCGGCGGCCGGATCCGCACGGGCAGGGTTCGCGGGCTCCCACGACCGGGATCTCGCCGTCGGTGAGCTGCGGCTCCGCGGCCTTGGTCTGGTGTCCCTTGGGCTGCGGACGCTTCTTGGCCATCGTGGGTGTCTCCCGGGTGAGGCTCGTGCTGACGGCGCGAGCCTATCCGCTGCGTACGGAGGCACCGGGTCCCCGGCGCGCGCCGACGGCGGGCACCGGGGGGCGGTTCAGCGGCCGGGCCGGCGGTCCGGGCCCAGGGGACAGGACTCCAGATCGTCGAAGGCGGTCATGAAGTCGATGAGGGGCGGTGCAACGCGCGTAGCGAAATCGTCGAGGCGGTGTCCTGAGGCGACGATGACCCACACCGTGACCTCACCCTCTTCGCCGTCCCGCACGCCCCAGTCCTGGGCGAGCGCGCTGATGATGTTCAGCCCCCGGCCGCCGTGCGCCGTGACCGAGGGCGTGGCGGGAACGGGGCGGGTGGGCCCGCCCCCGTCCGTCACCTCGACGGTCAGGCGGCCGGCCTTGTCGACCCGCCACGCGGCCCGGATGTCCCCGTCGCCGACCTGTTGGGAGCCCAGCGGCCTGCCGTGTCGGCAGGCATTGCTGAGCAGTTCGGAAAGGATCAGTACGGCATCGTCCACGACCGTTTCGGACACGCCGCTGATGCGCAACTGCTCGCGCATACGGTGCCTCGCCTGGCCCACGCCCGCAGGACCATGGGGTACGGCCATGCTCGAAGACGCGGGCACTTCCTGTGCCACCACCAACGCCACCCCCGGAACCTCCTTAGCCCCACGCATGGTCTGAATGCCCCCCTGGCCTGGACCGGAAACCGATGTGGCGGAGCCCGATGACGCATTCGCGACGGTTGCTCGCGGACCGGATGCGCCGGTGCACACCCTGTAACGGCGGGGGTGGGTGCAACTGGTGTGATTAGCGCCCGAGTTGGGACAGAACCTGTCGTGGCCGATTGGTGATGATCGCTTCTACACCCAGATCAGCGCAGAGCTGAACGTCTTCGGGTTCGTTCACGGTCCATACGTGAACGGAATGGCCGGCTTTCTGGAGCTTCCGGATGAAACCGGGGTGATTGCGCACGATCCGCATCCCGGGCCCGGCGATCCGCACCCCGGCCGGCAGCCGGCCGTCGCGCATCCGCGGCGAGATGAACTGCATCAGGTAGACGGTCGGGATCGTCGGCGCCGCCGCCCGGACCCGGTGCAGCGAGCGGGCGGAGAAGCTCATGATGCGGACCGGGATGCGCCCCTCGGCGGGTGCGGCGGGCGGGGAGTCGAGCCCGAAGCGCTTGAGGAGGAAGAGGAGCCGCTCCTCGACCTGTCCGGCCCAGCGGGTGGGGTGCTTCGTCTCGATGGCCAGGTCCACCGGGCGGCCGGCGTCCGCGACGAGTTCGAGCAGCCGCTCCAGGGTGAGGACGGAGGTCCGCTCCGGATCCGGCTCGCCGGTCCCGTCGGCGTCCCAGTCCGGGGACTCCTCGCGGTCCTTCCAGGAGCCGAAGTCCAGGGCGGCGAGTTCGGCCAGCTCCAGGGCGGAGACGGCGCCGCGCCCGTTGGAGGTCCGGTTGACCCGGCGGTCGTGCACGAGGACGAGGTGCCCGTCGGCCGTCAGGCGCACATCGCACTCCAGGGCGTCGGCCCCGTCCTCGATCGCCTTGCGGTACGCGGCGAGGGTGTGCTCGGGGGCGTCCTCCGAGGCGCCGCGGTGGGCTACGACCTGGATGGGCCGCGGGACGTGGAGGCCGGAGGGCTGCCGTGCGTGGGTCACCGCGCCATGGTGTCATCCGGGGCGCCCGGTGTGGGCACGCTGTACGGAGCTATGCCGGAAATGCCCGGTATAAAGGATGGCAGGGCATACACACAGGTCCGGCTTACAGTGCTCTGACGGTTCTTGGGAAAGGCTGTTCCCCCGGGAACGTACGCAGTCGGTCGGACGTTCGGCCCGGACCGCCAACCACGCAGACGTGTGTGAACGAGGAGAGAGAGCTGTGAGCACCGAGAACGAGGGCACCGCGGTCCCCGCACCCCCCGCGGCCCCGTCCGCACCGCCGGCGCCGGTGACTGCTCCCAGCACCGGCTCGGCAGCCCCGGCGGACCGGACCGCGGAGGACGCCCCGTCGGCCTCCGGCCCGGACGCCGCTCCGGCCCCCGGCCACGGCGCCGCCCAGGACCCCCGGACCCAGCCGCTGCCCCCGGCCGAGCCGCCCACGCAGCAGCTGCCGACCACTTCCGGCGCCACGCAGCAGCTGCCGGCCGCGCAGGCGCAGGCCCCGGTCACCCAGCAGCTGCCGACCGCCCCGGTCGCCCACGCCGAGCAGCCCCCCGCCGTCCCGGCGGCCCACCCGGCCCCGGCCGCGCCGCCGGTCCCGCCGGCCGCTCCCCCGGCCGCCCACCAGGACCACTCCGCCGCGTACCCGCCGCCGGCCCCCGCGGCGGCGGGCGGCTGGCCGCCCCCGCCGCCGGCCGCCCCCGGGTACGCCGACCCCGCCGGTCCCGGCGGACCGGTCTGGGGCACGCCCTACGGGCAGGAGCCGGCCCCGAAGCCCAAGGGCCGCGGCGGCCTGGTCGCCGCCGTGCTCGCGGCGGCGCTGCTCGCGGGCGGCATCGGCGGCGGCGTCGGCTACTGGGCCGCCCAGCGCACGGACGGGGCGACGGGGTCCACCACCGTCTCCGCGGGCAACAACACCCCCGCGGACCTCAAGCGGGCCCCGGACTCCGTCGCGGGCCTCGCGGCCAAGGCCCTGCCCAGCGTGGTGACCATCGAGGCGCAGGCCGGCGACGGCGAGGGCGGTACGGGCACCGGCTTCGTCTACGACCAGCAGGGCCACATCCTCACGAACAACCACGTGGTCGCCTCCGCAGCCGACGGAGGAAAGGTCTCTGCGACCTTCTCCAACGGCAAGCGGTACGAGGCCCAGGTGATCGGCCGGGCGCAGGGCTACGACGTGGCCGTGCTGAAGCTGAAGAACCCGCCCGCCGGTCTGGCCCCGCTGCCGCTGGGCGACTCCGACAAGGTCGCGGTCGGCGACTCGACCATCGCGATCGGCGCCCCCTTCGGCCTGTCGAACACCGTCACCACCGGCATCGTCAGCGCCAAGAACCGCCCCGTGGCCTCCGGCGACGGCAGCACCGCCAAGAACTCGTACATGAGCGCCCTGCAGACCGACGCCTCCATCAACCCGGGCAACTCGGGCGGTCCGCTGCTCGACGGCCGCGGCGCCGTGATCGGCATCAACTCGGCCATCCAGTCCGCGGGTGGCGGCGGGCTCGGCGGTCAGGCGGGCTCCATCGGCCTCGGCTTCGCCATCCCGATCAACCAGGCCAAGAACGTGGCCGAGCAGCTGATCAAGACCGGCAAGCCCGTCTACCCGGTGATCGGGGTCTCCGTGGACCTCCAGGCCCGCGGCGAGGGGGCCAAGGTCTCCGATCAGGGCGCGGCCGCCGACAAGCTGGTGGACCCGGCCGGGCCCGCGGGCAAGGCGGGTCTCAAGCCCGGTGACGTGATCACCCAGTTCGGCGGCAAGCCGATCGACAGCGGCCCGACCCTGATCAGCGAGATCTGGACGTACAAGCCGGGCGACACGGTCAAGGTGACGTACCTGCGGGGCGGCAAGCCCACCACCGTGGACCTCACGCTGGGCTCGCGCGTCGGAGACGACCGCTAGGGCGCAGCCTGCGCATGACGTGAACCGGAGGGGCCGGAGGCGGGAATCCGCCTTCGGCCCCTCCCAACGTCCGCTTATGCTTCAGGCGTGTTCGACTCCCGGCACATCAGGACCTTCCACGAGGTGGTCAACTCCGGGTCCTACTCGGCGGCGGCCCGGGTGCTCGGGTACACCCAGCCTGCCATCACGCAGCAGATGAAGGCCCTCGAACGGGCCGTCGGCACGCCGTTGTTCACCCGGGTCGGGCGCCGGATGCAGCTCACCGAGGCCGGCCGCTCCCTGGCCCGGCACGCCGAGACGATACTGGGCGACCTCGACGCCGCGCAGCAGCAGATGAAGGCGTACGCGCGGCTGCGCACCGGCCGGGTCAGGCTGTGCGGGTTCCCCAGCGCCAACGCCACCCTGGTCCCGGAGGCGCTCAGTGCCCTGGCCAAGGAGCACCCCGGGGTGCAGGTGGAGCTCCTCGAAGGGGAGCCGCCGGACTCGCTGCACCGGCTGCAGCGCGGGGAGTGCGATATCACCCTGGCCTTCACCTATCCCGGCCTGCACGAGGAGATACCGGACGAGGTCACGGAAGTCAGGCTCCTGGAGGACCAGTTGACGGTCCTGCTGCCCAGCGGTCATCCGCTGGCCCGGCGCCGCTCGGTGCACCTGGCGGACCTCAAGGAGGAGCGCTGGATAGCGGGTTGTCCGCGCTGCCGGGCGAATCTGCTGCACGACTGCGCCGAACTGGGCTTCGTGCCGGACATCGTCTTCGCCACCGACGACAACCTCGTGGTGCAGAGCCTGGTCGCCCAGGGCCTGGGCGTGGCCATGGTGCCCGCGCTGCTGCTGCCCTCGCTCTCCCTCAGCAAGGTCTGCGGGCGGGCCCTCGCCCCCGCGGCCCGCCGCCACATCTCCGCGTACCTCTACCGGGACCACCTGCGGATCCCGGCGACGGTGGCGGTGCTGGACGAGTTGCGGCGGGTAGCCGCGAACCGCGTGGGCTGCTGAGCACGCCTCCGTATTCCATAAGTTGCGCTTTGGTTTTCAGGTGAGAACTGTCGTTGGACGTGATGGTCTGGCGGTCCGACGCTGCCTGTATGACCACGACGACGAACGCGCTCGCAGCGCCGGCCGTGACGGCGCGGATGACCCGGCTCATAGACGAGATACGCGCGGTCGTGGACCGCGGCCTGCCCCCCGACCTGACCGCCTACCTCGTGGGCGAGCGGCTCGGTCCGCACCTGGGTGCACAGGACCTGCTGACCGCCGCACAGCAGGAGAGCGATCCGCGGCGCTACCGGCAGCACGTCGTGCACGCCGAGTCCGACGGCGGGTTCTCCGTGGTCGCGCTGGTCTGGCTGCCGGGCCAGCAGACCTCCATCCACGACCACGTGGCCTGGTGCGTGGCGGGGGTGCACCAGGGGGAGGAGAGCGAGCGGCGCTACCGGCTGGTGCCGGGGGCGGGAGCCGGGTCCGTAGGCGGTACGAGTACGGGTACGGGCGCCGAGGTGGGGCGGGCCCGGCTCGTGGCCACGGAGGACGTGGTCAACGGCACCGGTGACGTCTGCGGGTTCGCCCCGCCCGGAGATATCCACCGCGTCCGCAACTCCTGTCGTACGACGGCGATTTCCGTGCACGTCTACGGGGCCGATATCTCCCGGCTGGGGACCAGCGTCCGCCGGGTCTACACCCTCCCGGCCGAGTGATGGCCCTCCTCAACCGCCCGCATCTGGGCCCGCGTTCCGCGTCCCGCCCTCCCCTCCGCAATGTTTCACGTGAAACACGCACCTGGCCGGGCCTGTTGGCGGCCGTCGCGGGGGCCGGGCTGGCCTGGTGCGTCCATCTCCTCCTGCCCGCCGTACCGATGCTCACGGCCTCCGTGGTCCTGGGTATCGCGGTCGGCCACCTGCCCCGGCTGCGGACCTTCGTACGCGGTACCGGCCGGCCGGGGCTCTCCCTCGCCGGCCGGCGGCTGATGCGGATCGGGATCGTGCTCCTCGGGCTCGGGCTGGGACTGGACCAGGTGGTGCGGCTGGGCTGGGGGACCGTCGCCATGGTGTGCGCGGTGGTCGCAGCCACCTTCTTCGGCACCGTGTGGCTGGGCCGCAAGCTCGGGCTGCCCGGAGACCAGCCGCTGCTGATCGCCACCGGCTACTCGATCTGCGGGGCCTCCGCGATCGGGGCGGTCAGCCAGGTCTCGGGCAGCGACGAAGAGGACGTCGCGGCCTCGGTGGCCCTGGTGACCCTGTGCGGAACCCTCGCGATCGGGGTGCTCCCGCTGCTCCAGCAGCCCCTGGGCCTGGGTGATATCGGCTTCGGCCGCTGGGTCGGGGCGAGCGTGCACGATGTGGGGCAGGTCGTGGCCACGGCGCAGACGGCGGGGCCGGCGGCGCTCGGCGAGGCCGTGGTCGTCAAGCTGATGCGGGTGGCCATGCTCGCCCCGCTGGTGGCGGCCGTGGCCTTCGCCCTGCGGGCCCGGCGGGCCGGGGCGCGTACCGCCTCCGGGGGTCGACCCGCTCCCGTGCCGCTCTTCGTGGCCGGCTTCCTGCTCGCGGCAGGCGTCCGGGCCACCGGGGTGCTGCCCGTGGAGGTCCTGGACTGGGCCCGTACCGCCCAGGAAGGGCTGCTCGCCGCCGCGCTGTTCGGGCTGGGGAGCGCGGTGCACCTGCCGACGCTGGCGAAGACCGGGGGCCGGGCCGCGGCGCTGGGGCTGGGCGCATGGGTGGTGGTGGCCGGGGTCTCGTACGCCGGTGTGCTCCTGACGGTCTGAGCGCCCGCGCCTGCGCCATCTGCCCGAAGCAGGCCAATCCGTGGCCGGAACCGACCGAACGTTCTGACGAGTACCTGACAATCACGCGGCTCCGTGGCACGCTGCCCCCGCACGTCGATCCGCACCGGCAGCTCTTCACCCCCACCCTGCCCGGGCCCGGCCCCGCCGGCCCCGGGACGGCAGAAGGAGTCATGCGTGAATCGTCCCCGCAAGGCAGCCGCGGTCCTGCTCGCCGCCGGCAGCCTCCTCGCCGGAGCCCTGACCGCCGCCGCCCCCTCGGCCGCGGCCCCCGCCCCCACGTCCTTCACGCCCCAGCAGACCAAGGGCTTCTGGACCGCGGAGCGGATGCGCGCGGCGACCCCGCTGGACCTGCTCCTGGCCCCCGGCGTGAAGCTCCGGCCCCCGGTGTCGGAGTCCGCGCCGACCGCCGTGCCGCCCACGGCCGCCACCGCGGCCCCGGCCCCGGCCGCCCTGGCCCCCACGGCGTTCCCGCAGGCCGGCGGCCCGTGGACGGGCGGCGGCGCGGTGGTGCGCACCTCCGGCCGGGTGTTCTTCACCTTCCAGGGCCGTACCGCCTCCTGCTCCGGCGACTCGGTCACCAGCCAGAACGGGAGCACGGTCCTCACCGCCGGGCACTGCGTGAAGTACCAGGGCGCCTGGCACACCAACTGGGTCTTCGTCCCCGCGTACGACAACGGCAGCGCGCCGTACGGCCAGTGGACCGCCACCAAGACCTTCGCCACCGACCAGTGGGCGGCCAGCGAGGACATCAACTTCGACGTGGGCCTCGCGGTCGTGGCCCCGCTGAACGGCCAGAAGCTCAGCCAGGCGGTCGGCGCCCAGGGCCTGCTCTTCAACGGCGGCTACAACAAGCGGATGTACGCCTTCGGCTTCCCGGCCGCCTCGCCGTACGACGGCTCGAAGCTGATCTACTGCAGCGGCAACAGCGGCAAGGACTTCCTGCTGTCGAAGGACCACAGCCTCGGCTGCAACATGACCGGCGGATCCAGCGGCGGTCCCTGGTTCCAGGACTTCAACGAGACCACGGGCACGGGCCTCCAGGTCTCGGTGAACAGCTTCGGCTACAACTTCCTGCCGAACCGGATGTTCGGCCCGTACTTCGGCAACGAGGCCAAGGCGGTCTACGACAAGGCCCAGATCGCCTGACACCCCACGACCGCCACGACCGCCCCCGGACCCGTTAGGCTGTAGCCCGCTCCGCAGCTCAGGCCGCGGAGCGGGGTGGGTTGCCCGAGCGGCCTAAGGGAACGGTCTTGAAAACCGTCGTGGCAGCGATGTCACCGTGGGTTCAAATCCCACACCCACCGCAGTACGTCAGACGACATGCTGATCAGAAGGGGCGTCCCGGACAGGGGCGCCCCTTCGGCGTTCCCGGGAGCGGGGGCGCGGCGGTGGCTCCCAGCAGGGTGAATGCCCTTTCGGCGTAGGGCGGTTCGGTGGGGTGGCGATCGGGGCGCGGGGGATCCGTGCAGGTCGGAGGGGGTGCCGTCAGGGCGGGTGGGCCGGACGGGTGGTGTTTATCGGAAGATCCGGGTGGCGCGGGAGCGGCGGCGGGACATGGCCCGCTCCCGTCCGCATCATGACGAATGTATGCAGATCGGCTGTATGTCGATCCGCCCGTCGGACCATCTTGGAACGAGGAACGAGGAGCCGTCATGAGCACCATCCGCACCACGTCGATCTGGACCGCGGTCATGGCCGCACTGGTCGCCCTGCTCGCCGCCTTCGGCATCCTGCGGGCCGCCAAGGCGGTCGCGCCGGCCGCTGCCGGTACCGCCGGTGCGGGTGCCTCCGGTGCGGCCGGTGCCGCTGTTCCGGCTTCCGCGCCGGGCTCCTCCTCCGCACTCTCATCGGGGCTTTCGGCAGCCGCTACCCGGGCCCGGCGGGCCCGGCGGACCTGGCGCGAGTCCATGCGCGGCGGTTCCCTGCCGCCCACCATCGCCCAGCGCATCCGCGCCGAGTCCCACGGCTCCGCCCCCTCCGTCCGCCGCCGCGCCACCACCGCCGCCGACCTCGCCAGCCGCTCGGGCTCCGGGCTCGGGGACGAGGGGCGCGGGGACGCGGAGCTCGGGCTGGCGGCGTAGGGCGCGCGGGGTCTCCCGCGCGGTCCGGTCCGCATTCCGTACGAACGCCCCGGCGAGCGCCGGGGGCGCGCAGGGGGCGCAGGTCTTGGGGCGACGGGTGGGCGCTCCACGGGGGTGAGGGGGACGGCAGGACGGCCGGGACTGCCGAGCGGTATCCCGGCATGGCGGGTGCGGGTGGATTTGGCGTAACGGTTCAGCCCTTGTGGCGGACCGTTTTTCGGCGTTTCCGGGGGGCTGGAATTCCGTTTTGGGGGCGTGACCGGGGTTTATCCGGTGTTGCTCATGCTTGCGAGGGAATCGGCGACTGCGGGGTGGTTCGCCGGGGATTCGGTGGGCAACTCTGGTCTCGCGACGTCGAGAGCAGGAGCAAAACCGCAGGGTGGTCGGCCAACTTCCCTGTAAACCGCCGTAGTTCACATCTGGAGGATCAAGACATGGCATTCGTCCGCACCGCCCGCGTCATCGCCGCCGTAGCCTCGCTCCCCCTCGCCGCCTCCCTCTTCGGCGGGGTCGCTCAGGCGGACAACAGCTGGGGATCCTTCGCGGACAACGGATCGAACGCGAGCGTCGCCAGCATCATCGGCAGCGGCGTGGGTGGCAGCAACTCCGGCAACTCGTCCACCTCGCAGCAGGTCGCGACCGGCTCCGGCGCGTCCAACCAGAACAACACCGCCCAGGTCAACGGCTCGGCCTTCACCGCCATCGACCAGTCCAACTCCAACGTGGCGGTGAACTTCCACCCCTGGTGGTGAGCCGTCCCGGGCGGCCCCCCGGCACTCGCGAGCGCCCGCACGACCGGACCGGCTGGGGTCCGGTCGGGCGGGCGCTCCGCCGTTTCCGGCCGGCGGGCCCGCGCGGGCCCGTGCCGTCCGTGCGGCAGTGCCGCCCGCGGCCTTGACACCCGCAGTCGATCTGACGGACAGTCAGAAACCTTGGTATCCGCGTGCCGCAGCCGCCCCGTTCACCGCCGCAGCTGCGCCGTTGCCGCCCCGGGAGGCCGTCCGCCGTGCACCTCGCCCCGACCGAGCCGCAGCTGCGGCTGCGCGCCGAACTGCGCGCGTACTTCCGTGAGCTGATGCCCGACGGGGTGCCCGAGGACCCCGCCGCCCAGCGCGCCCTGCTCCGCCGGATCGGCGCCGACGGCCTGCTCGGCCTCGGCTGGCCGCAGGAGTACGGGGGCCAGGGCCGCGGCCCCGACGAGCAGTTCGTGTTCTTCGACGAGGCGTACCGCGCCGGAGCGCCGGTCTCGATGGTCACCCTCAACACCGTCGGCCCCACCCTGATGAAGTACGGCACCCCGGAGCAGAAGACCTACTTCCTGCCCCGGATCCTCAGCGGCGAACTGGTCTTCGCCATCGGCTACTCCGAGCCCGGCGCGGGCACCGACCTGGCCTCACTGCGCACCCGCGCCGTCCGCGAAGCCGGGCCGGCGGCGGGAGGCGCGCCGGCCGGGACCGGCCCGGCAGCCGCATCCGGCTCCCCCGAAGGCCACTGGCTGATCGACGGCCAGAAGGTCTTCACCTCGAACGCGCAGAACGCCGACTGGATCTGGCTGGCCTGCCGCACCGACCCCGAAGCCCCCAAGCACAAGGGCATCTCGATCATCCTGGTGCCCACCGCCGACCCCGGCTTCTCCTGGACCCCGATCGAGACCGTCGGCGGGCTCACGACCACCGCCACGTACTACGACGCGGTCCGCGTCCCCGCCGGGAACCTGGTCGGCCCCGAACACGGCGGCTGGGGGCTGATCACCAACCAGCTCAACCACGAGCGCGTCGCCCTCGCCGCCATCGGGATGCAGGCGGAGGACTTCTACGCACAGGCGCTCGCGCACGCCCGGACCCCCGACCCCGGCACCGGCCGCCGCCCCGCCGACCTGCCCTGGGTCCGTTCCCGGCTCGCCGAGGCGCACGCGCGCCTGGCCGCCGTACGCCTGCTCAACTGGCGCCTCGTCCAGGACGTGGGCGCGGGCACGCTGGCCCCCGGGGACGCCAGCGGGGTCAAGTTCCTCGGCACCGAATCGGCCGTCGAGGTCTACCGGATCTGCCAGGAGGTCGCGGGCGAGGGCGCGTTCGTCCGGGCCGGCGGCGGACCGGGGACCTTCGGCAGCGGGGAGCTGGAACGGCTCAACCGCGCCGCGCAGATCAACACCTTCGGCGGCGGGGTCAGCGAGGTCCAGCGCGAGATCGTCGCCATGATGCGGCTCGGCATGAAGGGGAGGAAGCGGTGAGCGAGCCCCGGAGCAGCGGTGAGGGCGGGCACGTCCTGCCGGAGGACGAGCGGCTCTACCAGCAGCTGAAGGAGTTCGAAGGCCGCGCCGCCGCGACCGCCGCGGCGGGCAGGGACCCGGTCAACGAGCCCATGATCCGGCACTGGTGCGAGGCGATGGGCGATGCCAACCCCGCCTACGCGGGACCGGAGGCCGTGGCCCCGCCCACCATGCTCCAGGCGTGGACCATGGGCGGCCTGTCCGGCCACCCCGCCGGAAGCGGCCGCTCCGAGGCCTACGACGAGCTGTTCGCCCTGCTCGACGGGGCCGGCTGCACCTCCGTCGTGGCCACCGACTGCGAGCAGGAGTACCTCGTACCGCTGCGCCCCGGCGACCGCATCACCTTCGACGCGGTCATCGAGTCGGTCTCCCCGCGGAAGACCACCCGGCTGGGCACCGGGTACTTCGTGACCACCCGGACCGATGTGCACGCGAACGGCGAGCTCGCCGGGACGCACCGCTTCCGGATCCTCAAGTACGCGCCCGCGAAACGTTCCGCCGAGCCCCGCGAGCACCAGCAGGCCCAGGCCCAGGCCCAGGCCCCGGTACCGGCCCCGCGCCGCCCCCGCCCCGTGGTCAACCGCGACAACCGCGGCTTCTGGGACGGGGTGGCCGAGCGCCGCCTGCTCGTCCAGCGCTGCACCGGCTGCACCGCCCTGCGCTTCCCCTGGCTGCCCGGCTGCAACGACTGCGGCAGCCAGGAGTGGGACACCGTCGAGGCCTCGGGCGAGGGCACCGTCTACTCGTACGTGGTCATGCACCACCCGCCCTTCCCCGCCTTCGACCCGCCCTACGCAGTCGCCCTCGTCGAACTCGCCGAAGGGGTCCGGATGATCAGCAACATCACCGGGGTCCCGTACGGCGAGGTGCGCATCGGGATGCCCGTACGGCTGGAGTTCCTGCAGGCGGACGAGGAGCTCGTCCTGCCCGTCTTCCGGGCCCTGGAGGCCTGACATGGACTTCCGACCCACCGCGGAGCAGGCCGCTGCGGCCGGGCTCGCCGCCGAGGTGTTCGCCGACCTCGCCACCCACGAGCGCCTGGCCGCCGCCGGCACCGGCACGGACGCCGAGCTCTGGAAGGCGCTCACCACCGCGGGGCTCACCGCCGCCGTCGAGGAGGTGGGCCTGCTCGGCCTGGTCCTCCTCCTGGAGGAGCAGGGCCGCACCACCGCGCAGGTCCCCTACGCCGCCACCTGCGTGTACGGCATCCTCGCCGTGGCCGCGCACGGCACCGCGGAGCAGCGGGAACGGCTCCTTCCGGCGCTGCACGCGGGCACGGCGGTGGCGACGGGCGCCTTCCCGGAGCGCGGACGCATCCGCTCCGCCCCGGACCCCGGCCCCGGCCCGGCCGGGACCACGGCCCGCCTCACCGGCACCCTCCCGCTGGTCCCCTGGCTGCGCGACGCCACGCACGTGCTGGTGCCCGACACCGACCGGGTCCTGTGGCTCGTACCGACCTCCGGGGAGGGGGTCGCGGCCGAGCCCGTCGAGACCACCGCCCCCTGGGCCGCGGGCCGGCTGGTCCTGGCCGGGGCCCGCGCGGAACGCCTCGGGGGCGCGGCGGCGGACGCGCGGGACACGCCGGACGCCCCGGGCGCACCGCAGGACCCCGGTGCGCAGGGCGCGGCGTACGACAGCGTGCTCGCCACCGCCCGTACCGCCTTCGCCGGGCTCCAGGCGGGGGTCTGCGCGGGCTCCCTCGCGCGCGCGGTGGCGCACACCTCCACCAGGGAGCAGTTCGGGCGCCCGCTCTCGACCAACCAGGGCGTGATGCTCCGCGCCGCGGACGCCCACATGGACACCGAGGCGATCCGGGTCACCGCGTACGAGGCGGCCTGGCGCGCCGACCAGGGGCTGCCCGCCGGGACGCACGCGCTGACGGCGGCCTGGTGGGCCGCCGAGGCGGGCACGCGGGTGGTCCACGCGGGCCAGCACCTGCACGGGGGCCTGGGCGCCGACGTGGACCACCCGGTCCACCGGCACTTCCTGTGGGGCCGCCAGCTGGCCGCCCACCTGGGCTCCGGCGCCGAACTGCTCGCCGAACTGGGCGCGGCCCTCGCCCTCGACCCGCACGCAGAAACAGCAGAAACAGCAGAAGCAGCAGAAGCAGCAGGGGAGGACCCCCAGTGACCGACACCCCGGCCCCCGGCGACGCGCTCCCGCCCCTGGAGATCCCGGTGACCCGCACCCTGATCGTCGCCGGAGCCATCGCCTCCCGCGACTACCAGGACGTCCACCACGACGCGGAACTCGCCCGCGAGAAGGGCTCCCCCGACGTGTTCATGAACATCCTGACCACCAACGGCCTGGTCGGCCGGTACGTGACCGACCACTTCGGCCCCGCAGCCGTCCTCCGGAAGGTCGCCATCCGCCTCGGCGCCCCCAACTACCCCGGGGACACGATGGTGCTCACCGGCACCGTCACGGACCGCGAGGGCCCCACCGCCGTGGTCCGCGTGACCGGCCGCAACTCCCTCGGCAACCACGTCACGGGTACGGTCACCCTGACCCTCCCCCCGGAAGCCGCCGCTCCGGACACCGCCCGCGGGGAGGCGGGGGCATGAGCCTGCGCACCCGCGACTCCCTGGGCGGCCGCGCCGCCATCGTCGGCATCGGGGCCACCGAGTTCTCGAAGGACTCGGGCCGCAGCGAGCTGAAACTCGCCGTCGAGGCCGTCCGGGCGGCCCTGGACGACGCCGGGCTCAGCCCCTCCGACGTGGACGGCATGGTCACCTTCACGATGGACACCAGCCCCGAGATCACCGTGGCCCAGGCCGCCGGGATCGGGGAGCTGTCCTTCTTCTCCCGCATCCACTACGGCGGCGGGGCGGCCTGCGCCACCGTGCAGCAGGCCGCGCTCGCCGTCGCCACCGGCGTGGCCGAGGTCGTGGTCTGCTACCGCGCCTTCAACGAGCGCTCGGGCCGCCGCTTCGGCTCCGGGGTGCAGCACCGGGAGGCCTCGGCGGAGGGCGCCGCCCTCGGCTGGTCCCTCCCGTGGGGGCTGCTGACCCCGGCCTCCTGGGTGGCGATGGCCGCCCAGCGCTACCTGCACGCGTACGGGCTGACCCCCGAGGCCTTCGGGCACGTGGCCGTCACCGGCCGCCGCCACGCCGCGAACAACCCGGCCGCCTGGTTCCACGGCAAGCCCATCACCCTCGCCGACCATGCCGCCTCGCGCTGGATCGTCGAACCCCTGCGGCTGCTGGACTGCTGCCAGGAGACCGACGGCGGCCAGGCCCTCGTGGTCACCAGCGCCGAGCGCGCCCGCGACCTGCGCCGGCCGCCCGCCGTGATCGCCGCGGCCGCCCAGGGCGCGGGCCGCCGGCAGGAGGCCATGACCAGCTTCTACCGGGACGGGCTCGCCGCGCTCCCGGAGATGGGGGTGGTCGCCGAGCAGCTGTGGCGGACCAGCGGACTGCGCCCCTCCGATATCGACGTGGGCATCCTGTACGACCATTTCACCCCCTTTGTCCTGATGCAGTTGGAGGAGTTCGGTTTCTGCAAGCCGGGTGAGGCCGCCGATTTCACCGCGGCGGACGCCCTTCCGCTCAACACCCACGGCGGCCAGCTCGGGGAGGCGTACCTCCACGGTATGAACGGCATCGCCGAGGCGGTCCGCCAGCTGCGCGGAAGCTCGGTCAACCAGGTCGCGGGCGCCGCGCACACCCTGGTGACCGCCGGTACGGGCGTCCCCACCTCGGGTCTGATCCTCGCCGCCGACGGAGCGTGACCGCCCGCCCTCCTTCTTCAGGAGGTCCGGCGGGCCCCGCCCCTACAACCTGAGACGGATGCGCCTTCGGCACCTGGGGCCGATCCCCAGGGGCCGTGCCCGCTTCTAGCGTGGAGCCATGACCACGCCTGTCTGCACGTACCCGTCGCGCCCGAAGTACCCGGCGGCCTACCCGTCGTTCTCCGCGTACGTCCGGACCCGTGGCTCCTCGCTGATGCGCACCGCGCGGTCCCTGACGGCGAACCCCTGCGACGCCGAGGACCTGCTCCAGACCGCCCTCGCCAAGACGTACGTGGCCTGGGACCGGATCGAGGACCACCGGGCGCTCGACGGGTACGTGCGCCGGGCGCTGGTCAACACCCGCACCTCGCAGTGGCGCAAGCGCAAGGTCGACGAGTTCGCCTGCGAGGAGCTCCCCGAGCCCGAGGGCCTGCCGTACGCGGACCCGGCCGACGCGCAGGTCCTGCGCGACGCCATGTGGCGCGCGGTCACCCGGCTGCCCGACCGCCAGCGCGCCATGGTCGTCCTGCGGTACTACGAGGACCTCAGCGAGGCCCAGACGGCGGAACTCCTCGGGGTGTCCGTCGGCACGGTCAAAAGCGCGGTCTCCCGGGCCCTGGGCAAGCTCCGCGAGGACCCGGAGCTGACGCCGGTCCGCTGAGGGTTATCCCCAGATCTACTCCCGGGTAGTGACAGGGCCTCCCCGCCCTGCGCAGAATCGCTGCAACCTTTGCCGCCGCGCAGCGCCCACCGGGAGGACGCTTTGCTGAGCACCATGCAGGACGTACCGCTGACCGTGACCCGCATCCTCCAGCACGGGATGACGGTCCACGGCCGGTCCACGGTCACCACCTGGACCGGGGAGCCCGAGCCGCACCGCCGCAGCTTCGCCGAGATCGGCGCCCGCGCCGGCCGGCTCGCCCACGCCCTGCGCGACGAGCTGGGAGTCCGCCCGGACGACCGCGTGGCCACGCTCATGTGGAACAACTCCGAGCACGTCGAGGCCTACTTCGCGATCCCGTGCATGGGCGCGGTCCTCCACACGCTGAACCTGCGCCTCCCCCCGGAGCAGCTGGCGTTCATCGTCAACCACGCCGCCGACAAGGTCGTGATCGCCAACGGCACCCTGCTGCCGCTGCTGGCCCCCCTCCTGCCCCACATGCCGACCGTGGAGCACGTGGTGGTCGCGGGCATCGGCGACCGCTCCGCCCTCGACGGGCTGGGCGTGCGCGTCCACGACTACGAGGAGCTCCTCGCGGGCCGCGAGGCCGGGTACGACTGGCCCGAGCTGGACGAGCGGCAGGCCGCGGCCATGTGCTACACCTCCGGGACCACCGGCGACCCCAAGGGCGTGGTCTACTCCCACCGCTCGATCTACCTGCACTCCATGCAGGTCAACATGGCCGAGTCGATGGGCCTGACGGACGCGGACACCGCTCTGATCGTCGTACCGCAGTTCCACGTGAACGCCTGGGGCCTGCCGCACGCGGTGTTCATGACCGGCATCAGCATGCTCATGCCGGACCGCTTCCTCCAGCCGGGCCCGCTCGCCGAGATGATCGAGGCCGAGAAGCCCTCGTACGCCGCCGCGGTGCCGACGATCTGGCAGGGCCTGCTCGCCGAGCTGGCCGCGCGCCCGCGCGACATCTCCGCCATGAAGCACGTGACGATCGGCGGCTCCGCCTGTCCGCCCGCCCTGATGGAGGCGTACGACAAGCTCGGCGTCCGGGTCGTGCACGCCTGGGGTATGACCGAGACCTCCCCGCTGGGCACGATGGCGCACCCGCCGGCCGCCCTCGGCGAGGAGGAGGCCTGGCCCTACCGGCTCACCCAGGGCCGCTTCCCGGCCGGGGTCGAGGCCCGGCTCGTCGGCCCCGGCGGCGACGTACTGCCGTGGGACGGGGCCTCGGCGGGCGAGCTGGAGGTGCGCGGCAACTGGATCGCCGCCGCCTACTACGGGGGTGCGGCCGGCGAGCCCTTCCGCCCCGATGACAAGTTCGCCGAGGACGGCTGGCTCAAGACCGGTGACGTGGGCGTGATCAGCTCCGACGGGTACCTGACCCTGACCGACCGGGCCAAGGACGTCATCAAGTCCGGCGGCGAGTGGATCTCCAGCGTGGAGCTGGAGAACGCGCTGATGGCGCACCCGGACGTGGCCGAGGCCGCCGTGGTCGCCGTACCGGACGAGAAGTGGGGCGAGCGCCCGCTGGCCACCGTGGTCCTCAAGGAGGGCTCCGCGGCGGGGTACGGGGAGCTGCACGCGTTCCTCGGCCGGTCCATCGCCCGCTGGCAGCTGCCGGAGCGCTGGGCCCTGGTCGAGGCCGTCCCGAAGACCAGCGTGGGCAAGTTCGACAAGAAGGTGATCCGCAGGCAGTACGCGGACGGCGAGCTCGACGTGACGCGACTCGACCCGGGGGTCCAGGGCGCAGCCGGCGCCGAGGGCGGGCCGGAGGTCACGAGCGGCTGAGCCAGCCCCGCAGCACCCTGCTGACCACCGGCATCGCCACGTAGGTCATCAGGGTGCTGAACACCGCGGAGAAGGCCGCCGTGCGCAGGACGAGCGGCAGGTCCACCAGGTACGGCCCGAGCAGCGCGTTCCCCAGCAGCGAGATCGGGAAGATGGCCAGCCCCGAGCTGACCGCCATCTTCCAGCGGGGCGGTGCGGGCCGGGTCGTACCCGGCTTGGCGAACCAGGTCTCCATGCCGGTCAGTTCCCGCCGGGCTATCTCGGTGTGGTGGTGGCCCTCGCAGTTCGCGAACCACGAGGCCCGCTCCGGCGAGTCCTGCCAGGCCCGGAAGGCCGTGTTGTCCTCGAAGCGGTGGACGAGGAACCAGGGCGCGCCCTCGGCCGCGGGCCGGAACAGCCCGTAGCCGAGGTGCCCGGAGAAGCCCGCGGCGGTCTCCAGGATGCCGCGGGCCCAGGACTCGAAGGACTCCTCGTAGCCCGGCTCCACCTGACGGGCGATGAGGAGGGTCACCTCCCCGTCGTCCGCGGGCACGCTCTTCTCAGTGGTGTCGGTGATCGCCATCCGCACAGGGTGGCTAATGCGTCCCGATCTTCGCCAGCAGGTCCACGATGCGGCCCTGCACCTCACCGGTCGTGGCCCGTTCGGCGAGGAAGAGCACGCTCTCGCCCGAGCCCAGGCCGGTCAGGTCGGACTTGTCGATGTCCACGGACGTGTAGACGACCAGCGGGGTGCGGTTCAGCTGCCCGTTCGCGCGCAGCCAGTCCACGATCCCGGCCCGCCGCCTGCGCACCTGCATCAGGTCCATGACGACCAGGTTGGGCCGCATCCGGGTGGCGAGCTCCACGGCACCGGTGTCCGCGTCGGCGCGCGCCACCTGCATCCCGCGGCGCTCCAGGGCGGCCGTGAGGGCCTGCGCGATCTCGTCGTGCTGCTCGATCAGCAGGACCCGTGAGGGGTGCTGCTCGCTGTCGCGCGGGGCCAGGGCCTTGAGGAGCACGGCCGGGTCCGCCCCGTACGCCGCCTCCCGGGTGGCCTGCCCCAGACCGGCGGTGACCAGCACCGGGACCTCGGCGGCCACGGCGGCCTGGCGCAGGGACTGCAGGGCGGTGCGGGTGATCGGCCCGGTCAGCGGGTCGACGAAGAGCGCGGCGGGGTACGCGGCGATCTGCGCGTCCACCTCCTCGCGGGAGTGCACGATCACGGGCCGGTAGCCGCGCTCGCTCAGCGCCTGCTGGGTCTGCACGTCGGGCGCGGGCCAGACCAGCAGCCGGCGCGGGTTGTCCAGCGGCTCCGGCGGCAGCTCGTCGTCCACGGGCGGCGGTACGGGCCGGTCGACGACCTCCACGGCTCCCCCCGGCCCGTCGAGCGGCTCGGGGCCCTCGGCGGAACCGGCGGCGGGCGCCCCTATGGCGAAGGCCCGCCCGGTCTCCTCGCCGGGATCGGCGAGCCGGCGGCGCCGGCCCGACCCGTCGGTCTGCTCCCCCGCACCCGGGACGGGCGCCGGTCCGGTCGCGCTGCCCGGGGGCCGGACCGGGGCGGGCGGGACCAGGGCGGCACCCTGGCCCAGGGTGCCGAGGGCGCGTACGGAGATGGGTCCGGCGGGACCGTCCTGGGCCTGCCGGGCCCCGGGCAGCGCGACCGGCCCGGCAGCCGGTCCGCTGCCGGCCGTGCCGTCTTCGGGAGCGGTACGGGCGGCGGGTACGGGCCAGGCCTGGGCGGGCTGGAGGGCGCGGCGGCGCCCGGTGGGGGCCGCGTCCTGGCCGGTGGGGGCCCCGGGCAGCGGGTGGGGCTGCGGGGGCGTGTGGTCCTCGCGCTCCGCGGCGGGCCCGTGCTCCCCGCCCGCTGGCGGCGCCGCGGGACTGCCGAGCACCCGGCGGGCGCGGCGCCCCTGGGCCTCCGGGCCCGGCTCCCCGCCGGGGGCGGCGGGCCCCGCGGGCACAGGGGCGGGGGCATCGGTCACGTACGGGTCGGCGGGCGCGGACCCGGCCCGCGCACCGGGTACGGCGGGCGTGCCGAGAGCGCGCCGCCGTCCGCCGCCGGGCGCGGACTCGGCCCCAGCGGCCGCGGAGGGCGCCACGGGCGGAAGCGTGGGCACCGGGGGCGCCTGGGGGGCGGGAGGTACGACGGGCGGTACGGAGGGCACCGGGGGCACGGCACCGCCGGGCGGCACGGGCGCACCGGGCGGTACCGGGCCCGCGGCGGGCACGGGGCCGCCGTTCGGACCGCGGCCCCCGGCGGGTACGGGACCCCCCGGCGGTACGGGACCCGCGGGGCCGCCCGCGGAGCCCTCGGCCCCGGCCGGTCCCAGCGCCCGGCGCCGCCCGGGACCGACCTGCTCCGGGCCGCCCCCGGAGGCGGCGGGCGGCAGGGCGGGCAGGCCCTGCGGGGGTACGGGCTGCGGTCCGGCGGGGTTCTCCTCCTGCGGCCGCCCGCGGCGGCGCCCGGTCCCGTCGGCGGGCACGGCTGCTGCGGGGCCAGCGGGGTTGGCGGGTCCAGAGGGTCCGGCGGGTCCGGTGGGGTTGGCGGGGCCCGCCGGGGTGGCGGCGGGAGCTGCGGCGCCCTGCGCACCGGGCGGCGCGGACAGCCCGGGGGCGCCCGGCAGTGCGGCGGCGGCCGGTCCGAGTGCGGCGGGCGCACCGGGCCGCGCAGGCAGCCCGGGCCCGCCGGGTCCGGCCGGTACGGGGGAGAGTCCGGCCGGGTTCACCGGTGCGGAGGCGAGGTCGGAGCCGGGGGCGCGGCGGCGGCCCGAGGGCAGGGCGAGGGCGCCGCCCCCGTCCTCGCCGCCGGGACGGCCGGGGGCCTCCTCGTCGAGGAAGGCGTCCACACCCCGGCGGGCGCGCCGGCCGGCCGGGGCGGGCCGGGCGCCCGGCCCGGCGCCCGCTGCGGGCGCAGCTCCGGCCGCGTTCTCGGCGGCGGGCTCCGCTTCGGGTTCCGGTTCGGGCCGGGTCACGGTGCCCGCGCCCGCCCCGAGCGGTACTTCCAGCACGTACGCGCTGCCGGTGCTGCCCGGCACCTCGTGGGTCTGGAGCACGCCCCCGTGCGCGGCCACGATCCCCCGCACGATCGGCTCGTGGACCGGATTGCCGCCGGAGTACGGGCCGCGGACCTCGATCCGTACGACGTCGCCGCGCTGGGCCGCGGCCACCACGATCGTGGAGTCCATGTACCCGCCGACGGAGGCCACCGGGGCCTTGCCGGTGGCGTCGACGCCGGCCACGTCGGCGATCAGGTGCGCCAGGGCCGTGGCCAGGCGTGCCGGATCGACTTCCGCTTCGATGGTCGGCGCGTGGACGGCGAACTGGGCCCGCCCCGGTCCGATCAGTTCCACGGCGCCCTCCACGCCGGCGGCGACCACTCCGTCGAGGAGCACCTTCTCCTTGGCGAGCTTCTCCCGGCCGGCGTCGAGCCGCTGGAAGCCGAGCACGTTGTCGAGGAGCACGGTCATCCGGGAGTACCCGGCGGCCAGGTGGTGCAGCAGCTGGTTGGCCTCGGGCCACAGCTGTCCGGCGTCGTCCGCGGCCAGCGTGGCGAGCTCCCCGCGCAGCTCCTCCAGCGGGCCGCGCAGGGCCTCGTCGGCGAGGGCGGTCAGCTGCGCGTGCCGGGCGGCCAGGGCGTCGTACGGGCGGCGGTCGGTGAAGGTCATCACCGCGCCGACGAGCTGCTCCCCGTCCCGGACGGGGGAGGTGGTGAGGTCGACGGAGACCGGTTTGCCGGCCTTGTTCCACAGCACCTGGCCGCGCACCCGGTGCTTGCGCCCGGAGCGCAGGGTGTCGGCGAGCGGGGACTCGTCGAAGGGGAAGGGGGAGCCGTCGGCGCGGGAGTGCACGACCAGGGAGTGCAGTTCGCGGTTGCCGAGCTCGGTGGCGCGGTAGCCGAGGATCTGGGCGGCGGCCGGGTTGACCAGGACGATCCGGCCGTCGGTGTCGGTGCCGACCACGCCCTCGGCGGCGGCGCGCAGGATCATCTCGGTCTGCCGCTGCGAGCGGGCGAGCTCGGCCTCGGTGTCGACGGTGCCGGAGAGGTCGCGCACGACGAGCATGAGCAGTTCGTCGCCGGTGTAGCGGTGGGCGTCGGCGTAGGCCTCGCGGCCGTCCTCCAGGGAGGCGCTGGTCACCTCGGCGGGGAACTCGCTGCCGTCGGTGCGGTGGGCCGTCATCCGCTTCGGCCTGGTGCGGCCCTCGGGCTCGTCGCCGGGCCTGCGCATGGAGCCGGGGATCAGCTTGGAGTCGAAGTCGGGGAGGAGGGACAGCAGCCCGCGCCCGACCAGTCCGGTACCGGGGGACTCGAAGGTCTCCAGCGCGATGGAGTTCGCGTTGACCACGGTGCCGTTGGCGTTGACGAGCAGGAGCGCGTCGGGGAGTGCGTCGAGTATTGCTGCGAGGCGAGCAGCGCCTCGGGATGGCCTGCTGCTCACGACGACGCTTCCTCCCTGACTACCGGCATGTCACGGGAGGAGTCTAAGGGCACGGTCCCGCGGCCCGGCGGCGGATGTGCGGGTCCTCTCACATCCTCGCTGGTCAGGAGCGCACACTCGGAAGCACGGGTTCCAAATCCTTCCACCGGCTGATCTCGCACCCGTTCTCCCTGTCGAACGCTGCGTCGACCCGCTCCCCGCGCCAGGTCCCGGTGACCTTGGCCCTGGCCCCGCCCCCGTGCTGCTGGGTGCACATGCTGCGGGTGGACACGGGCGCGAAGGGGTCGGTGCCGTCCGCGGCGAAGCGGTCGAGGCGGTCGCAGGCGCGCTTGGCCTGGGGGTGGGTCCCGCCGGCCGGACGGCACGTCAGCTCGTACGAGCCGTCGGCGTGCGGGTTCCCGGTCTCGGAGACGGTCACAGTGAGCCGGTCGGGGCGCTGCTCGGCCTCCCCGAGCAGCCCGAAGGGCAGCGGCGGGAGGGGGCCGGAGGCGATCGCGGCCGTGACGGCGGAGGCGAGGGCGAGTCGGCGGAGCATGGCCTGCCCAACGAGCGGGCCCGGGCCCGGGTCACCCCCGACCGCGGCCGCCGTCCCATGCGCCCCGGGCGCCCCACCTGCCCCCGGGTGCACTTCCGGCCATTAAGGCTTTGCCCGGGCGGCCGGGTGGCTAGTACCGTGGGGGTGGATTGGTGACGGGCCGCATGGCTGTGTCATCATCTGCACGCACCCCACGTACGCGGGGGTGTGCTGGAGGCGTCGCCTAGTCCGGTCTATGGCGCCGCACTGCTAATGCGGTTTGGGTCTTAAAGCCCATCGAGGGTTCAAATCCCTCCGCCTCCGCGCTGTGATCACCGAAGCCCCGGTCCGCAAAGACCGGGGCTTCGGTCGTTCCTGCGTTCCCGTGTGTGCTCCTGCGCGGCCCGCGCCGCCCCGGGGGATCCGCCGCAAGATCGCCCAGGACGGTTGGATGATCATGGCCATCGGGGCGTTTTCGCAGGTCAAGGCGGGTCTGGCTAATGGATTTCGCGTCCCGGCGAGGTCCATGTATTGTTGTTCTCGCAAGGCCAACGGGGCGAAAAACCCCGGGAAGCACAAGCACTCGTAGCTTAACGGATAGAGCATCTGACTACGGATCAGAAGGTTGCAGGTTCGAATCCTGCCGAGTGCACAGAAACGAGAGCCCCTCAGGAGAAATCCTGAGGGGCTCTCGCGTTGTCGGGAGGACTTCGTGGACTGGTGGTGCACCGGGCTGCGCTGGACGGGGGAGGGCCCCGCCCTCGGCTGGTACGCGCAGGAGCGCGGCGAGCGCTCCAGCCTGCTGGCGGTGGGCCGGGCGCTGGCCTTCCGGTTCGAGGGGGAGCGGCGCTGCCTCGGCGTCCGGCGCGGCGGCAGCCGGCACCCCTGTCCGACGGGCGCCGGCGTCGGCGCGGCGGGGCGCTCCCCCCAGTGCCCCGACTGCGCGCGGCTGGACCGTTCGTACTCGGTGGCCGCGGACACCATCGCGGACGACCCCCGCCCGTACCGGGTCTACCTGGCCTGGTTCGGCCCGGGGCTGCTCAAGGTCGGGATCACGGCCGAGGAGCGGGGCGCCGTGCGGCTGCTGGAGCAGGGGGCCGTGGCGTGGAGCTGGCTGGGGCGGGGGCCCCTGATGGCCGCCCGGCGCACGGAGGAGCTGCTGCGGGCCGCCCTGGGGGTGCCGGACCGGATCCCGTACGCGCGCAAGCGGGAGGTGCGGGCGCAGCTGCCGCCGGCCGGGGAGCGGCGGGCCGAGGTGGCCGCGGTGCACGGGCGGGCGCGCGCCCTGGCGGGCTGGGCGGAGGCCCTGGAGCCGCTGCCCTGCGAAGTGGCGGACCACGGGTCGGCGTTCCGCCTGGACGCGCTGCCGCGGCCTGCGGCCGTGCTGGCCGCTCCGGTCGCGGGGGCCGTGGTCAGCGGGGTTCCGGTGGGTGCGGCGGGGCCCGATCTGCACTTCGCGGACGGGCTGGTGGCCGATGCGCGGCTGCTCGCGGGCTGGGTGCTGTCGGCGGCGGACCCCGGGGCGGCCACCGCGGCGCCCGTGCAGCCGGTGCGCGCGGCGCAGGGAGAACAGCCCGGCCTGTTCTGAGTGCCGGGGAGCCGTCCGGGTGAAGGTCAAATCTTGGATCCCTTTGCTCCCGCGGGGCTGTTCGCGGTGGACACGCCGGGGGTCGGCTGCGGAGGGTGGGGGCATGAGCATCCAGCCCGTCCCGGCATTCGAACCGCCCTATCTGATGGCCGTGTTCACCTCCGTGCGCACCCCCGAGGAAGAGGGCTACGAGGAGACCTCCCGGCGTATGACCGAGCTCGGCACGGCCGTCCCCGGCTACCTCGGACACGAGAGCGCCCACACCCCCGGGGGCCTCGCGATCACGGTCGCGTACTTCCGCGACCAGGAGTCCCTGGCCGGCTGGCGCACCGACATGGAGCACCAGGCGGCGATGCGGCGCGGGCGCACCGACTGGTACGAGAGCTACAGCCTCCACGTCGGCACCGTCGAGCGGAGCCATTCCTTTGTCCGCAACAGCTGAGGCCGTACGGGGGTTCCTCCGGCGGACCGGGGCGCCCGCCCTGGTCGACGTGCACACGCACTTCATGCCGAAGCAGGTGCTCGACAAGGTCTGGCGGTACTTCGACTCCGCCGGGCCGCTGACCGGCACTGCCTGGCCGATCACCTACCGGCACGAGGAGGACGAGCGCGTCGCGCTGCTGCGCGGGTTCGGGGTGCGGGCCTTCACGGCCATGCTCTACCCGCACAAGCCCGCCATGGCCGGCTGGCTGAACTCCTGGGCCGCCGACTTCGCGGCCCGGACCCCGGACTGCCTGCACACGGCCACCTTCTTCCCGGAGGAGGGGGCCGGACGGTACGTGCGGCAGGCCCTGGAGTCCGGGGCCCGGGTCTTCAAGGCGCACGTGCAGGTCGGCGGGTACGACCCGGCGGACGAGCTGCTCGACGGGGTCTGGGGGCTGCTCGCCGAGGCGGGGGTCCCCACCGTCATCCACTGCGGCTCCGGCCCCGCCCCCGGCAAGCACACCGGGCCGGAGCCGGTGGCCCGGGTGCTGGCCCGCCATCCGCGGCTGCCGCTGGTCTTCGCCCACATGGGGATGCCCGAGTACGGGGAGTTCCTCGCGCTCGCCGAGCGGTACCCGGAGGTCCGGCTGGACACCACGATGGCCTTCACGGACTTCGCCGAGCGGCTCAGCCCCTTCCCGCCCGCCGAGCTGCCCCGGCTGGCCGACCTCGGGGACCGCATCCTGCTCGGCAGCGACTTCCCGAACATCCCCTACCCGTACGAGCACCAGTTGCACGCCCTGGAGCGGCTCGGCCTGGGGCGGGACTGGCTGCGGGCGGTCTGCCACGACAACGGGGCGCGGCTCTTCGGACTGCCCGCACCCGCCTGAGCCGTCCGGACCGCCCGGCAGCGGCGGTCCCTTTTCTCAGGAGATTCACAGAAAAGGACAAGAGCCCTCTCAGCGGCCCTCCCCAGGCTGGGAGCATGACCGCGACGACTGCTTCCACGCACACGACCGCGACCTGCACGCCCACCGCCCTGGTGAGGCCCGACGGCGGGCCCTGCCGGGTGCTCGTCGTGGACGACGAGACCGCGCTCTCCGAACTGCTGTCGATGGCCCTGCGCTACGAGGGCTGCGAGGTGCGCAGCGCCGGGGACGGGGCGGGCGCGATCCGGGCCGCCCGTGCCTTCCGGCCCGACGCGGTGGTCCTCGACATCATGCTGCCCGATATGGACGGGCTGGCCGTGCTGGGCCGGCTCCGCCGGGAGCTCCCCCAGGTGCCGGTGCTCTTCCTGACGGCGAAGGACTCGGTGGAGGACCGGATCGCGGGCCTCACGGCCGGGGGCGACGACTACGTCACCAAGCCCTTCAGCCTGGAGGAGGTCGTGGCCCGGCTGCGCGGGCTGATCCGGCGCTCCGGGGCGGCCGCGGCCGCCCGCGGTGACTCCGTCCTCGTGGTCGGCGACCTCACCCTGGACGAGGACAGCCACGAGGTCACCCGGGGCGGGCAGGAGATCCACCTGACCGCCACCGAGTTCGAGCTGCTGCGCTACCTCATGCGCAATCCGCGCCGTGTGCTCAGCAAGGCGCAGATCCTCGACCGGGTCTGGTCGTACGACTTCGGCGGGCAGGCCAACGTGGTCGAGCTCTACATCTCCTACCTGCGGCGCAAACTGGAGAGCGGCCCCGGCCGCAGCCCGATGATCCACACCCGGCGCGGCGCCGGCTACCTGATCAAACCGGGGGAGTAGGTGCCGAAGGGGTCCCGCCCCCGGCGGTTCGCGCGGCGGCCCTGGTCGCTGCGGACCCGCCTGGTCTTCTCCGCAGTGCTGCTGATCGCCGTCGTGGGGACGGCCATCGGCGCGGTCACCACGCTCGCCCTGCGCTCGTACCTGGTGAACCAGGTGGACAAGCAGCTGGGCACCTCGGTGGAGATGGCCGACCGGGCCCCCGGCAGCCGCCTGGACCCGGGCAGCGGCCCCACGGACCTCCGCTTCGTCGCCGCACCGGGCTCTCCGCTGGGCGCCGTCGGAGTGCTGATGGGACCCGGCGGGGAGGCGGCGGAGGGGGCCCGCAGCACCCGGTCCGACGGCGCGGACCCCGGCTACCGGGTCCCGCTGACCGCGGCCCAGCAGCAGGCCCTGGCCGCAGCCGTCCCGCGGGCCGCGGACGGTGCCGTCGAGGTGGAGATGCCGGGACTGGGCAGCTACCTCGTCCGGTCCGGACCGGACGGCAGCTACGCCCTGGGCTTTCCGCTGGCCGGAGTGAACTCCACGGTGAACACCCTGGTCCTGGTCGAGGTGTGCGTCACCGCGGCCGGGCTGATCGCGGCCGGGCTCGCCGGACAGGCGCTGGTCGGGGTGGCCCTGCGCCCGTTGCGCCGGGTCGCGGCCACGGCCACCCGGGTCTCCGAACTCCCGCTGCACAGCGGGGAGGTGGCCCTGCACGAGCGGGTGCCCGAGGCCGAGGCCGACCCCCGGACCGAGGTGGGCCAGGTGGGCGCCGCCCTCAACCGGATGCTGGGGCACGTGGGTTCGGCGCTGGCGGCCCGCCAGGAGAGCGAGACGCGCGTACGGCAGTTCGTCGCGGACGCCAGCCACGAACTGCGCACCCCGCTGGCCTCCATCCGCGGGTACGCCGAGCTGACCCGGCGGGGCCGCGAGGAGGCCGGCCCCGACACCCGGCACGCCCTGGGCCGCATCGAATCCGAGGCGGCCCGGATGACCGGGCTGGTGGAGGACCTGCTGCTACTCGCCCGGCTCGACGCGGGGCGGCCCCTGTCCGCGGAGAGCACCGACCTGGTGCCCCTGGTCGTCGACGCCGTCAGCGACGCCCGCGCCGCCGGGCCGGGGCACCGCTGGCGGCTCCAACTCCCCGACTCCCCTGCCGTGGTGCGTGCGGATCCGGCCCGGCTGCAACAGGTCCTGGTCAACCTCCTGGCCAACGCCCGCACCCACACCCCGCCCAACACCACGGTCACCGCTCGTGTTTCACGTGAAACACAGCGTGTTTCACGTGAAACATCCACCCTGCTGATCGAGGTCGAGGACAACGGCCCGGGAATCCCGGCCGAGTTGCTGCCCCGTATCTTCGAGCGCTTCGCCCGCGGTGACGCCTCCCGTTCCCGCCAGGCGGGCTCCACCGGTCTCGGACTCGCCATCGTCCAGGCCGTGGTGGGCGCCCACGGCGGCCGCGTCGGGGTCAGCAGCGCTCCGGGCCGCACCGTGTTCTCCGTCAGGCTCCCCGCGGAGCCGGACGAAGAGGGCGGAGTCCCGGTCGGCGGGTCCTCACAGCCCCGGCACAGGCACACCACACAGGCGTGACAGCACGGGACCCGAGGGTCGGTGCATGCCCCTCGACACCCCTTCCGGGACCCTTCCGGCCCGAGCGGCCCTCGCGGCCCCCGTGCCCGGCGCCCCCGCGCCCGGCACCCCCGTACTGGACGTGGTCATCCCCGTGTACAACGAGGAGGAGGACCTCGGCCCCTGTGTCCGCAGGCTCCACGAGCACCTGAGCCGGACCTTCCCCTACCCCTTCCGGATCACCGTCGCGGACAACGCCAGCACCGACCGGACGGCCGAGGTGGCCGCGGAACTCGAGGGTTCGCTGGACCGGGTCCGCGTCCACCGACTGGAGCTCAAGGGCCGCGGTCGCGCCCTGCGCACCGTCTGGTCCGGCTCCGAAGCCCCCGTCCTCGCCTATATGGACGTGGACCTGTCCACGGACCTCAACGCGCTGCTGCCGCTGGTGGCCCCGCTCATCTCGGGCCATTCCGACCTGGCCATCGGCACCCGGCTCGCCCGCTCCTCACGGGTGGTGCGCGGGCCCAAGCGGGAGTTCGTCTCCCGCGCCTACAACCTGATCCTGCGCTCCTCCCTCGCCGCCGGGTTCAGCGACGCCCAGTGCGGGTTCAAGGCCATCCGGCGCGAGGTGGCCGAACGGCTGCTGCCGCTGGTCGAGGACACCGGGTGGTTCTTCGACACCGAGATGCTCGTCCTCGCCGAACGGGCCGGGCTGCGCATCCACGAGGTCCCCGTGGACTGGGTGGACGACCCCGACTCCACCGTGCACCTGGTGCAGACCGCCACCGCCGACCTGAAGGGGGTCTGGCGGGTGGGCCGGGCCCTCGCCGTCGGAGCCCTGCCCCTGGACCGGCTCGCCCGCCCCTTCGGGGACGATCCCCGCGACCGCGCCCTGACCGGGGTCCCCGGGGGCCTGGCCCGCCAGCTCCTCGGGTTCTGCGCGGTCGGGGTGCTCTCCACCCTCGGCTACCTCGGCCTCTACACCCTCTTCCGGCTCGGCGCCGGTGCCCAGACCGCCAACGCGGCCGCCCTGCTGCTCTCCGCCCTCGCCAACACCGCGGCGAACCGCCGGCTGACCTTCGGGGTCCGCGGCCGGGACCGGGCCCTGCGACACCAGGCCCAGGGCCTCGTGGTCTTCGCCATCGGACTCGCCCTGACCAGCGGCTCCCTGGCCGCCCTGGACGCCGCCACCGACAGCCCCGGACACGGCACCGAACTCGCCGTGCTGATCACCGCGAACCTCGCCGCGACGGTGCTCCGCTTCCTGCTCCTGCGCTCCTGGGTCTTCCCCGAGCGCCGCACCCCGCGCCCGACCGCTCCGGAGGACCCCCGATGACCACGGCCGCCCCCGTCCTCACCCGCGCCCCCGCCACCCGTGCCGGGGCCGCGGAGGCCCGGCCCCGCTGGGAGCGGCCCGCACTCGCCGCCCTGCTGCTGGGCACCGCTCTCCTCTACCTCTGGAACCTCAGCGCCTCCGGCTACGCGAACTCCTTCTACTCGGCCGCTGCCCAGGCCGGGGCCGAGAGCTGGAAGGCCTTCTTCTTCGGCTCCTCCGACGCGGGCAACTCGATCACCGTGGACAAGCCCCCGGCCGCCCTGTGGCCGATGGCCCTGTCCGTCCGGCTCTTCGGCCTCGGCTCCTGGCAGCTGCTCGCCCCCCAGGCACTGATGGGGGTGGGCACCGCCGCGGTCCTCTTCGCCTCCGTCAAGCGGCAGTTCGGTCCGGCGGCCGGACTGCTCGCGGGCACCGCCTTCGCGCTCACCCCGGTGGCCGCGCTGATGTTCCGCTTCAACAACCCCGACGCCCTGCTCGCCCTGCTGCTGACGGTGACGGTGTACTGCGTCCTGCGGGCACTGGAGGGGGCCCGGACGAAGTGGCTGGTCTGGGCCGGGGCAGCCGTCGGCCTCGCCTTCCTCGCCAAGACCCTCCAGGCCTTCCTGATCCTGCCGCCGCTCGCCCTCCTGTACGCCGTCTGCGCCCCGGCCCCGCTGCGCCGCAGGCTCGGCCAGCTGCTGCTCTCGGGACTGGCAGCGGTGCTCGCGGGCGGCTGGTGGGTGGCCGTGGTCGAACTCTGGCCGGCGTCCTCCCGCCCGTACATCGGCGGCTCCCAGACCAACTCCTTCCTGGAGCTGACCTTCGGCTACAACGGCCTGGGCCGGATCAACGGCAACGAGACCGGCAGCGTCGGCGGAGGCGCCGGCCGGGGCGGAGGCGGCTGGGGGGAGACCGGGATCGACCGGCTCTTCGCCGGGAACATCGGCGGCCAGATCGCCTGGCTGCTCCCGGCCGCCCTGGTCCTGCTGCTCGCGGGCCTGGTGGTGACCCGGCGGGCCGGCCGTGCGGCCGGCACCCTGGAGTCCGCTGCCCGCGCCGCCTTCCTCGCCTGGGGCGGCTGCCTGCTGGTCACCGCGGTGGTGTTCAGCTTCATGCAGGGCATCTTCCACGAGTACTACACCGTCGCCCTCGCCCCCTACGCCGCCGCCCTGGTGGGCATGGGACTCGCCGTGCTCTGGGAGGAGCGCGGCACCCGGGCCGCCGCGCTGACCCTCGCCGGGACCCTCGTCCTGACCGCCGTGTGGTCGTACGTGCTGCTGGGCCGCGCCGAGGGCTACCTGCCCTGGCTGCGCTGGGCGGTCCTGGCGGGCGGCCTGGCGGCGGCCGCCGGACTGCTGGTCCGGCGCGCGGCCCTGTGGGCGGCCGGGCTGGGCCTGGCCGTCTCCCTGGCGGGTCCGCTGGCCTACACCCTCACCACGGTCGGCGAGGGCCACGCCGGATCCATCGTGACGGCCGGCCCCGCGGTGGCGGGCGGCGGCGGTCCCGGCGGAGGCCGGGGCCTGAGGATGCTGCCGGGCGGCGAACTGCCGGGCGGCGCCCCGGACGGCACCGGCTTCCCCGGCCGCGGCGGCGGCGCCCCGCAGGGCGGTACCGCTCCGGGCGGGACTCCCCCGGGCGGATTCCCCCAGGGCTTCCCCCAGGGCGGGCGCCAGGGTCAGCAGCCGGGCCAGGGCCAGGCACAGGGCCCGGGAGGCCGGGCCGGTCAGCCCGGGGAGCAGGGCCGCGGCGGCGGGCTCGGCGGGCTGCTCAACGGCGCCGAGGTCGGTGCGGAGGTCCGGCGGCTGCTCACGGCGGACGCCGATGCGTACACCTGGGCCGCGGCCGCCACCGGGGCCCAGAACGCCGCGAGCTACCAGCTGGCCACCGGACGTCCGGTGATGCCGGTCGGCGGGTTCAACGGCAGCGACCCGTCCCCGACCCTGGAGCAGTTCCGCCGGTACGTGGCGGACGGCCGCATCCACTACT
The DNA here is from genome assembly GCF_055600495.1 of Streptomyces sp. NPDC038213. Taxonomy (NCBI): domain Bacteria; kingdom Bacillati; phylum Actinomycetota; class Actinomycetes; order Kitasatosporales; family Streptomycetaceae; genus Streptomyces; species Streptomyces sp. NPDC038213. Next base: position 76,073 of record NZ_JBVJYM010000005.1, on the reverse strand, counting down.
ACATCGGGGGCGGCGGCGGGATGCCCGGCGGCCGGGGCGAGGGCAGTTCCTCCGCCATCGCCGCCTGGGTGGCCGAGAACTTCACGGCCAGGATCGTCGGGGGTACCACGCTGTACGACCTGACGGCCCCGAAGTCCTGAACCCGCCCCAACATCTGAGGCACCCTCTAGCATCAAGAAGGGCGGACCGGGCATTCCGGGCCGCCCGCCCGCCGGATGACAGAGGGTGCCCCATGGTGACTGCGGCCGACCCGGCCAGGACCGACGGTGCCGTGCGCACGAGCGTGTGGCTCGCACCCCGGACGCACGGTGCGAGACGCCGCAGTGAGCAGCCGGCCGGGCTGGACCGGGAGAAGATCACGGCCGCGACCGTCCGGCTGCTCGACACCGAGGGCCTCGCCCGCTTCTCGATGCGCCGCCTCGCCGCCGCCCTGGGCGTGACCGCGATGTCCCTCTACTGGTACGTGGACACCAAGGACGACCTGCTCGAACTGGCCCTGGACGCGGCCCTGGGCGAGGCCGCCCCGCCCGCCGGGCCGCCCGGCCCCCCGGACTGGCCCGGCCGGCTGCGGGAGCTGGCCCGGGGCCACCGCTCACTGCTCGCCGCGCACCCGTGGGTCTCCGCACTGGCCGTGGAGTACCCCAACATCGGTCCGCACGCGCGGGCCTTCGACGCGGAGCTCCAGGGGGTGCTGCACGCCACCGGGCTGCCGGCCGCCGGGCGGACCGGCGCCCACCTGGCGGTCTCCCGGTTCCTCAGCGGCTGCGGCAGTGTCCGACCGGCCCCCGAGCGGGACTTCCACAGCGCGCTGGAGATCCTGGTGGCGGGCATCGCGGCCCAGGCGGCGGCCGCCGCCCGCTGACGGGTTCCCGCCCGCCCCGGCCCGCGGGCGGGCCGCTCCCCCGGCGCCTACTCCCCCGGCTCGGCGGCCGCGGTCAGCGGCCGGGACTTGAGCGCCACTTCCTTGATGAACAGGACGAGCAGCAGGGCGGCCAGAGCGGTGGGGGCCGCGATCAGGAACACGTCGCCGACCCCGTGCCCGTACGCGGACTCGATGACCTCGCGGAAGGGGGCGGGCAGCTTGTCGAGGTCGGGGATCCCGCCGCCGGCGGTGCCCCCGTGGCCCAGGGCGGCGGCCTTCGGGCCGAGCTCCGCCAGCCCCTCCTGCACGTAGTCGGTGACGCGGTGGGCCATGAGTGCGCCGAGTGCGGAGACGCCCATGGCGCCGCCGAGGGAGCGGAAGAAGGTGACCACGGAGCTGGCCGCGCCGAGGTCCTCGGGGGCCACCTGGTTCTGGGTGGCGAGGACCAGGTTCTGCATCATCATGCCGAGCCCGAGCCCGGTGAGCGCCATGTAGAGCGCGATGTGCAGGTACGGGGTGTCGTAGCGCAGGGTGCCGAGCAGGCCCAGGCCCGCGGTGAGGAGCACGCCTCCGGACACCAGCCAGGACTTCCAGCGGCCGGTGCGGGTGATGACCCGGCCGGAGACCGTCGAGGAGACGAAGAGGCCGCCGATCATCGGGATGGTCAGCACCCCGGACATGGTGGGGGACTCGTTGCGGGCCAGCTGGAAGTACTGGCTGAAGAAGACGGTGCCGGAGAACATGGCCACGCCGACGAACAGCGAGGCCACCGAGGCCAGGGTGATGGTCTTGTTCCGGAACAGCCGCAGCGGGATGACCGGGTCGGCGGCCCGGGACTCGACGTAGACGAAGACGAGGGCCAGCAGCAGGGAGCCGCCGGTCATGGCCGCGGTCTGCCAGGAGAGCCAGTCGTACGAGTCGCCGGCCTGGGTGACCCAGACGAGCAGCAGGGAGACGGCGGCGGAGACGAAGAAGGCGCCGGCCCAGTCCACCTTCACGTCCTTGCGGACCACGGGCAGGTTCAGGGTCCGCTGGAGGACGACCAGCGCGATCACGGCGAAGGGCACGCCGACGTAGAAGCACCAGCGCCAGCCGAGCCAGTCGGTGTCCGTGATGACCCCGCCCAGCAGCGGGCCGCCGACGGTGGCGACGGCGAAGACCGCCCCGAGGTAGCCGCTGTAGCGGCCGCGCTCGCGCGGGGAGATCATCGCGGCCAGCACGATCTGCGCGAGGGCGGAGAGCCCGCCGACGCCGATGCCCTGGACCACGCGGCAGGCGATGAGCGTGCCGGTGTTCTGGGAGAGCCCGGCGACCACGGAGCCGAGTACGTAGACCACCAGGGCGATCTGGACCAGCAGCTTCTTGCTGAACAGGTCGGCGAGCTTGCCCCACAGCGGGGTGGCGGCCGTCATCGACAGGAGGGCGGCGGTGACGACCCAGGTGTACGAGGACTGGGTGCCGCCGAGGTCCCCGATGATCTGGGGCAGGGCGTTGGAGACGATCGTGGAGGACAGGATCGCCACGAACATGCCGAGCATCAGCCCGGACAGCGCCTCCATGATCTGGCGGTGGGTCATGGGTGCGGGGTCGGCGGGTTCACCGGGGGGCAGCGCGGCGCCGCCTTCCCGGGCGCCGGCGGGGGTGGATATCGCCATGGGGGTGTCCTGTGTCCTTCGGTTCAGAAGCTCGACCGGAGCCGGGCCAGCAGGGTGGTGAGGGTGCCGATGTCCTCCTCGGGCCAGTCGGCGAGGGCCCGCTCCAGGGCCGCCGAGTAGCGGGCGCTGAGCCCGGCGAGCAGGTCCCGGCCCGCCGGGGTGAGCCGCAGGATGCGGCAGCGCCCGTCGCCGGGGTCGGGGGCCCGCTCCAGCCAGCCGCGCGCGGCGGTGTGCGCCACGTGCCGGCTGGTGACGGAGATGTCCACGGCGAGCAGCTCGGAGAGCCGGCTCAGGCGCATCTCCCCGTACCGGTCGAGGAGGGCGAGGACGGCGGCGGGCCCGGCGGGGCACTCCTGCGGGAGGGTGCGGGCCAGCTCGCGCTTGACCACGCCGACGGCGGAGAGCTGGCGGGCGAGCTCCTCGTACACGGCGGTCCCGCCCCTCCCTCGGCCATCTTGTTGCTTAGGGCAACCATAGAAGCAGTTGGTTGCCACAGGCAAACGAATCGGGGCAGGGGGCGGTAAAGCAAGGTAAAAACCGTTAGGGTCCCGCCATGGCACACAACACCCCGGGCCCCGAGGGTTCCTACGACCCCGCGGGCAGCACCCAGATGTTCCGAGCCTTCGTGGACGAGGGCGAGGCCGCCCGTCCGGCCGCGAGCAGCCAGTCCGGCCCGCGCGTGGGGCTGATCGTCGGCGTGGTGGCCGCCGTGGCCGTGCTCGCCGCGGTCGCCTGGCTGGCCTTCGCCGGCTCCTGACGCGTCCCGCGCCCGTCGCGGCGGTGAATCCGCAGGCCCGCGCGGTCACTTCCAGTCGGCAGTGACCTCGCGGGTCTCGACGTGCATCCCCAGCGGGACCCGCCAGGCCTCCACGCACACCGTGTAGGTCTTCCGCTTCTCCGAGAGCGCGGCGATCGGTACGGGCAGGGGCTGCGACGAGTGGATCGTGGCCCAGTCCACGCCGAGCGCGCCGATGATGTGCGTCGCGAAGCCGACCGTCCCCGAACGGACCGGTGTGCCGCCGGAGTTGCGGAAGGCCACCGTGACCTGCTCGCACCAGCGCCGGTCTGCGGGCGCCCGCTGCGGGGTGCCCAGGGAGAGTTTCGCGGGGGTCGGGGGGACCGGGCTCGGAGCGGGTCCGCCACCGCCGGTACCGCCGCCGCCCGTACCGCCACCGCTGCCGCCTCCGGTCGCGCCCCCGGCCGCACTGCCGCCCGAGGTGCCCGTACCGGAGCTCGTGCCGCCGCCGCTGCCGCCTCCGGTCGCGCCCCCGGTCGCACTGCCGCCGCCGCTGCCCGTACCGCCCGACGGCCCGCCGCCGGACGCCCCGGTCCCGCCGGAGGAATCCGCACCGCCCGCACTGCCCGCGCCTCCGCCCGCAGCGCCCGCGCCCCCGCCCGAGCCGCCGGACCCCGCAGTGCCGCTCCCGCCCGCGGACCCGGAACCGCCGACGGACCCCTGCGCCCCGCCCGAGACCCCCGCCGAAGCCGAACCAGAGCCTGAAGTCGACCCCCAAGCCGAACCCGACGCAGCACCCGAAGCGGCAACCGGTGCCGAAGCCGAACGCGCCCCCGCCCCCGGCAGCCGCTGGAGCTCCACCCCGCCCTCCGGCGGTACGAGCTCTCCCGGGCGCCGTTCCGGACCGGCCCCGGCGGCGCCCACGGCGGCGTACCCCGCGGGCCCGCCGTCGCCGCAGCCGGCCAGGGCCGCGCCGAGGAGCGCCGAAGCCGCGGCCGCGGCCGCCCACAGGGATCCCTTTCGCATCGCGCCAGTGTTACTGACGCTCCGTCAATTGGGAACCCTGTGGCGCTCTTGGGCCGCGCAGGCGGTCAGTCGCCGATGAGGCCCTGGCGGAGCTGCGCCAGCGTGCGCGTCAGCAGCCGGGAGACGTGCATCTGCGAGATGCCGACCTCCTCGCCGATCTGCGACTGGGTCATGTTCGCGAAGAAGCGCAGCATGATGATCTGCCGCTCCCGGGGCGGGAGTTTGGCGAGCAGCGGCTTGAGCGACTCGCGGTACTCGACCCCTTCGAGGGCGGTGTCCTCGTACCCCAGCCGGTCCGCGAGCGAGCCCTCGCCGCCCTCGTCCTCCGGGGACGGGGAGTCCAGCGAGGAGGCGGTGTAGGCGTTGCCGACGGCGAGTCCGTCGACGACCTCCTCCTCCGACACCCCGAGCACGGCGGCCAGTTCGGCGACGGTGGGCGAGCGGTCCAGCTTCTGGGCCAGCTCGTCGCTCGCCTTCGTCAGGGCGAGGCGCAGCTCCTGGAGCCGGCGCGGCACCCGCACCGACCAGGAGGTGTCCCGGAAGAAGCGCTTGATCTCCCCGACCACGGTGGGCATCGCGAACGTCGGGAACTCCACGCCCCGTTCGCAGTCGAACCGGTCGATCGCCTTGATCAGGCCGATCGTGCCGACCTGGACGATGTCCTCCATCGGCTCGTTGCGGCTGCGGAAGCGGGCCGCCGCGTACCGGACGAGCGGGAGGTTCAGCTCGATGAGAGTGTCGCGCACGTACGCCCGGTCGGGACTGTCCGGGGCCAGCGCGGCGAGCCTGAGGAACAGGGAACGGGAGAGGGTGCGGGTGTCGATGGCTTCCGAGCGGTCGAGCACTGCCGGGGCCTCGCTCTTGACGAGCGTGAGCACCTTGGAGCTGCCCTGGTCTGCGGACATGCCACCCCCTTGTGGTCGCGGACGGTCGCGTAGGGCGCGCCCGTCGGAGGAACGCAGCCTCCACCTGAATACCGGAGGCGGGGCTGCGGCAAACGCGGTTCCAGCAGAATGTCACATGTCGGCAACGCGCTGTAGCGCCAAGTCGACATATCTGTGCAGCGACAGAGCCGAATGGGACTGATCTGTCGGGAAACGGGCGGAGCGATCTCCACCCGTTCTCGTTACGCTTCGATCCTGTTTGCGGATCTCAGTCGAGCGAAGCTCCGGGCGAGCAGCCGCGAGACGTGCATCTGCGAAACCCCGAGCTCCGCGCTGATCTGGGACTGCGTCAGGTTGTTGTAGTAGCGCAGCAGGAGGATCCGCTGCTCGCGCTCCGGCAGCTGGACGAGCAGGTGCCGTACGAGGTCGCGGTGCTCGACCCCGGCCAGCTCCGGGTCCTCGTAGCCGAGCCGGTCGACCAGCCCGGGCAGCCCGTCCCCCTCCTGTGCCGCCTCGAGCGAGGTGGCGTGGTACGAGCGCCCGGCCTCGATGCAGGCCAGCACCTCGTCCTCCGAGATGCGCAGCCGGGCGGCGATCTCCGGGGTGGTGGGGGTGCGCCCGTGGGCCGTGGTGAGGTCCTCGGTGGCCGCGTTGACCTGGACCCACAGCTCGTGCAGCCGGCGCGGTACGTGGACGGTGCGCACGTTGTCTCGGAAGTACCGCTTGATTTCGCCCACCACGGTCGGCATCGCGAAGGTCGGGAACTGCACCCCGCGGTCCGGGTCGAAGCGGTCGATGGCGTTGATGAGCCCGATCGTGCCGACCTGGATCACGTCCTCCATCGGCTCGTTGCGGCTGCGGAATCGGGCGGCCGCGTAGCGGACGAGCGGGAGGTTCGCCTCGATGAGGGCCCCGCGGACCCGGTTGTGCTCGCTGGTGCCCCGCTCCAGGGTCTTCAGCTCCCCGAAGAGCACCTGGGTGAGGGCCCGGGTGTCCGCCCCCCGGCTCTGCGGCCTCGCGGGCACCCGGCGCTCCCCGAAGACCGGGGGCCTGGCCGCGGCGGGCCCGGCGGGGGCCTGGGGCCTGGCGAGGGCGGCGGCGGGGGGCTCGTCCTGCTGGGGTGGAACCTGAGGCGCTGTACTGGCCGGCACGGTCACGCCACCCCTTCATGGTCGGTCAACTCATCCGTCAAAAGCGGTCATAGCATCACAAGACATGTGCACTGTGTGCAAGCACCGTATGTCGCCGTGTTGAGGGCAAGTTGGACATTCGGTGGCCCGTCCGGGGGCCGTACGGGGGGTTGTGCGCGGGGCGGCGGGGGCGCCCGTAAGGGCGCGGATGCACAGAAGGCCCCCCACCCGTCGGATGGGAGGCCGGAGGACCGGAAACCGCTTCGGCGTACGGGCTCAGCGCACCAGTTCGGTCATGAACTCGCCGATGCCCTTCGCCGCATCGGAGAGGCCCTGGAAACCTATCTGGACGAAATCGGCCGACTTCTCGGGCTGGGTGATGATCGTGTAGAGCACGAACACGACGAGCACGCCCGTGACGACCTTCTTGGTGTCCATGATCGGGTTTCGGCCTCCCCTGCCGGTCCACGCCAAGTCGCGTGAGTCTAACCGGTCCGGCGAGGGCCCTCACCCGGCCTTTAAGGACCAATGACCCGGTGGTACGGGCCCTTTGCCGCTCCTTCCGGGCGCGGGGGAGGCGCAGGATTGTTCATGAGCCCACCGGTTCTGGCAGGAAACCGGAGGGCGGAGGGACAGGACCTCTCTGCGGGGTCCGGCCGCAAGCTTCCCCCCTGACTGCGGCCCGGACTGGCAGGTTCCGTCCTCATCGGGGGAAGCGGCTTGTCCCCCCGATGCCGCTTCCCCCGTCCCATCCGCACGAAGGCCCCGACCCCAGGTCGGGGCCTTCTGCGCGTCCGGGCAGGTGCGGGAGGGTGCGGCGGGTGCCGGGAGGTGCCCCCGGGGCTACTCGAAGGCGCCCAGCAGCCCCAGCGCCGGCGCGGCGGGGGCGATGACGGGCTCCAGCTGGTCCGGCAGGGCCATCAGCTGGTTGAGCTGGTTGAGCTCGTTGAGGCCCTTGCCGAGCTGCTGTACGTCGGGCTGGGCGGCCGCGGGCATGTCGGGGGCGGCGGCCGGGAGCAGGTCCTCCACCGGCAGCGGGGCGGCGGGGGCCGCGACGGCGGCGGGTGCGGAGAGGCCCGCGGCCGCGCCGGCGAGGGCGACGGCGGCGAGGAGGCGCTGGGTCTTGGTCATGCCGTGACAACGGCCGAGTGCGCGGGCGGTCACGGCGCAGACGCGCGAGAGGCCCGGTTCGTACGAACCGGGCCTCTCGACCAGTGCGGTAGTGGAGGGATTTGAACCCCCGATGGGTTGCCCCATACTCGCTTTCGAGGCGAGCTCCTTCGGCCACTCGGACACACTACCGAGAGAGATCCTAGCGCACGGCGCCGAGTGCTTTGCAAATCGGCCCCGGCGGTTCCGCCCGCGGAGGCGTCTTCAGAGCTCCCGGAAGAAGGCCGACAGCTGCGCGGCGCACTCGTCCCCGAGCACCCCGGGGAGCACCTCGGGCCGGTGGTTCAGCCTCCGGTCCCGTACGAGGTCCCAGAGCGAGCCCGCGGCCCCCGCCTTCTCGTCCACGGCCCCGTACACGACCCGCGCGACGCGGGACTGCACGAGGGCGCCCGCGCACATCACGCAGGGCTCCAGGGTCACGACGAGGGTGCACCCGGTCAGCCGCCACTCTCCGAGGGCCGCGGCCCCGCGGCGCAGGGCGAGGACCTCGGCGTGCGCCGTCGGGTCCCCGGTCAGCTCGCGCTCGTTGTGCCCGGCGGCCAGCTCGCTGCCGTCGGGCGCCAGCAGGACGGCGCCGACCGGGACGTCCCCGGCCCGCGCCGCCCGTGCGGCCTCGTCCAGCGCCCGGCGCATGGCCGGGCGCCACGGGTCCCGGAGGGGGTCGGGTACGGATTCCCGTACGGGACCCCGCTCCGGGCCGGTCACCGGCCCGGGGGCCGGTCGGTGCGGTGTGCTGCTCACTGCTCGATCACTGCCTGCTCACTACGTGCTCACTGCTTCCGGTGCCGCGGCCCGCTAGCGGACGGTCTCCAGGACCTCGGAGGCGCCGAGGGCGTCGGCGATCTCCCCCAGGGCGTCGGAGCGCAGGGCCAGCAGCAGCCGCTGGGACATGCCCAGGTCGGCCAGGATCTGCAGGTCCCCGATCGGCCCCGCCGGGACGGCCTCGACGGCCGGCCCGTGGTCCTCGTCCAGGTCGTCCCCGGCCTCGTCGAACCCGCCCACCGCTCCGGGTCCGCCCTCCTCCGGGTCCTCGGACCCCGTCTCGGCCTCCAGGTCGAGATCGAGGTCCACGAGCTCCTCGAGGCCGTCCCCGGAGCCTGGGGTGCGCCCGAGCAGTTCGTCGGTGAGCAGGATCTCCCCGTACGAGCTGCGGGCCGCGGCGGCCGCGTCCGACAGGTAGATGCGGGGGTCTTCCTCACCGTCCACGCGGACGATGCCGAACCAGGCGTCCTCCTGCTCGATGAAGACGAGCACGGTGTCCTCGTCGGGTGAGGCTTCCCGGGCCAGTTCGGTCAGATCGGACAGCGTCTCGACGTCGTCGAGATCCGTGTCGCTCGCTTCCCACCCGTCTTCGGTGCGCGCGAGCAGTGCGGCGAAGTACACCGTGACTCTCCCACTGGTCATAGGCGTGCCGGTTGGGGGTCCCCCCGGCCGGAGGTTGGGGGAGGTGGAACGGCACGCTGTGCCGGTCGGGCCCCGCCCCAGTCGGCATCGTGGCAGAAACGGCGGCGTTGCGAGAGGTCTTCCGCGCTTGCGTCGTGCCGTGCCGTGCGCGCCGGCGGCTCCACGGGGTGCGTTTCGGCCGTGCCGGGCCCCGCGTGAGCGGGCCCGCTCACCAGCGGAAGGTGCGCATCCGCATCTGCTGGCGCATCCGAGCCGCCCGGGCGCGGCGCGGCTGGACCCGCTCGCGCAGCTCCCGCGCCTCGTTCAGGTCGCGCAGGAACTGGGCGCGCCGCTGCCGGCGCTGGGCCGCCGTCTCGGAGGGCTCCGCGGGCGGCCCCGTCCCGCCGTCCGCTTCCGCGGGCGGGGCCGCGGCGGCCCGTACGGCGGGCCCGGGCGCCGGCTCGGGCGCCTTCGTACGCCCTCCGCGCGCGCCTGCTCTCGCGGTGGTCCTGGCGGTCCTCTGCTGCTGGTCGGGCATCGGCGTCACCATCCCGGCTGGTTACGTCCCGGTTCCGCTTCGGGGGCGGCCCCTGCCACCACCTTCCCCCGGACGGGCCCCTTGATGCCAGTGCCGGGCGGCATCGGGCGGCCCTTCCCCCGGTTACTGTTGGGTCCATGCGGATCCACGTCGTCGACCACCCGCTGGTGGCGCACAAACTGACCACCCTGCGCGACAAGCGCACCGACTCCCCGACCTTCCGGCGCCTCGCCGACGAGCTGGTGACCCTGCTCGCGTACGAGGCCACGCGGGACGTGCGCACCGAGCAGGCCGACATCGAGACCCCGGTCGCGCCGACCACGGGCGTGAAGCTGTCGGTCCCCCGCCCGCTGATCGTCCCGATCCTGCGGGCCGGCCTGGGCATGCTCGACGGCATGGTGCGGCTGCTGCCGACCGCCGAGGTGGGCTTCATGGGCATGGTGCGCAACGAGGAGACCCTGGAGGCCTCCACGTACGCGACCCGGATGCCCGAGGACCTCTCCGGCCGCCAGGTCTACGTCGTCGACCCGATGCTCGCCACGGGGGGCACGCTGGTCGCGGCGATCCAGGAGCTGATCAAGCGCGGCGCCGACGACGTCACGGCCGTGGTGCTGCTGGCCGCGCCCGAGGGCATCGAAGTCATGGAGCGCGACCTCGCCGGACAGCCGGTGACCGTCGTGACGGCCTCGGTCGACGAGCGGCTCAACGAGCACGGCTACATCGTGCCGGGCCTCGGCGACGCGGGCGACCGCATGTACGGCGCGGCGGAGTAACCCGAGCGTTCCGGGAGCCTCAGCACTTCGGGGAGGGCGCGGGAGCGGGCTTGGCCAGGGCGGCCAGGGCCCTGTCCGCGTCCTCCTTCTTGTTGAGCGCCTTGAAGGCCGTCCCGAGGATCAGGTCGACGTCCGGGCCCTGCCGGGTGTCCACCTGGAGGGAGGCCCCGGCCAGCTGGGTGCCGAGCACCGAGAACAGCGCCTTGTCGGTCCGGGGGGAGCCGAGCAGTATCCCCGTGCCGGCCACCTTCTTGTCGAAGGTCGGCGGGGCGTTGCCCACCTTGCCGACGGCGAAGCCGCGCTTCTTGAGCTCGTCGCCGACGGACTTGGCCAGTCCGCTGCGCGGGGTGGCGTTGTACACGTTGACCGTGATCTGGCCCGGCCTGGGCAGGGCGCGCACGGGGGCGGGGGAAGCCGCGGGTCTTCCCTGGGCGGCCCGGACGCATTCCGCCTTCTTCTGCCCGGCGGCCGTCTTCCCGGTCTCGTCCCCCCGGAACACGCCGATGAGCTGGAGCGTCCCGTAGCCGAGCAGGCCGAGGGCGAGGACCGATCCGAGTACCGCGAGCACGATCCGGCGGCGGCGGGGGCGGCGCATGCGGGGGTAGGCGGTCCCCGTGACGCGGTACTTTCCGCCCATGCCGGGGGGAGTGAGCATGCTCATGGAGCGCAGCGTAGTGCGGCCCGGTGACGATGCCTACTAAATGATCTATGAATAGCCCAGGGCCGACCCGAAAGGCGCAATCGCCCCGGAATCAGCCCAGTTCGAGGACGCGCGCGTGCAGGACCTGGCGCTGCTGCAGTGCGGCGCGCACGGCGCGGTGCAGACCGTCCTCCAGATAGAGGTCGCCCTGCCACTTCACGACGTGCGCGAAGAGGTCGCCGTAGAAGGTCGAGTCCTCGGCGAGCAGCGTTTCGAGGTCCAGCTGTCCCTTGGTGGTCACGAGCTGGTCGAGCCGGACCGGGCGCGGCGCGACGTCCGCCCAAGCCCGGACGCTTTCCCGGCCGTGGTCGGGATAGGGCCGCCCGTTTCCGATGCGCTTGAAGATCACACGGAAAGCCTACCGGGAGCAGGCCTGCGGGCGCAGCCTCGGTGCGTCGGTGCAAAGGTGACGAATAGCGCCAATACGGGAGTGACAGATGACCGGATCCACCCCCTCAGCCGAGCAGCCCGCCGCCGACAAGATCGCGGCGGGTTACTCCTTCACCGGCCCCGCGCTCGAATTGGGTGCCCTCCTCTGGGAGGGGGCCTGCCTGCCCGGAAAGCAGGTCCGCATCCCGCTGACCATGCTGAACAGGCACGGACTGGTCGCCGGCGCGACCGGCACGGGCAAGACCAAGACCCTCCAGCTCGTGGCGGAACAGCTCTCCGCGCAGGGCGTCCCGGTCTTCCTCGCCGACATCAAGGGGGACGTGTCCGGGATCTCAGCCCCCGGCGCGCCGAACGAGAAGGTCGCCGAGCGCGCGCGGGAAGTCGGGCAGGAGTGGGAGCCGGCCGGCTGCCCCGCCGAGTTCTACTCCCTGGGCGGGATCGGACCGGGAATTCCGCTGCGGGCCACGGTCACGAGTTTCGGCCCGGTCCTGATGTCGAAGGTCCTCCAGCTCAACCAGACCCAGGAGCAGTCCCTCGGACTGATCTTCCACTACGCCGATACGAAGGGCCTGGAGCTCGTCGACCTGAAGGACCTGCGGGCGGTGGTCGCCTTCCTCGTCTCCGAGCGCGGAAAGCAGGAGCTGAAGGGAATCGGCGGGCTTTCCACGGTCACCGCCGGGGTGATCCTGCGGGCGCTCACGGCATTCGAACAGCAGGGCGCGTCGGAATTCTTCGGGGAGCCGGAATTCGACACCAGCGAATTCCTGCGCACCGCCGCGGACGGGCGCGGACTGGTGTCCGTACTCGAACTGCCCGCGGTCCAGGACAAGCCGCAGCTGTTCTCCACCTTCCTGATGTGGCTGCTCGCGGACCTCTACAACGACCTGCCGGAGGTCGGCGACCTCGACCGCCCCAAGCTGGTCTTCTTCTTCGACGAGGCCCACCTGCTCTTCAACGGGGCCTCGAAGGCGTTCCTGGAGGCCGTCGTCCAGACCGTCCGCCTGATCCGCTCCAAGGGCATCGGGGTCTTCTTCGTCACCCAGACCCCGAAGGACGTGCCAGCCGACGTCCTGGCCCAGCTCGGCAACCGGGTCCAGCACGCCCTGCGCGCGTTCACCCCCGACGACGCCAAGGCCCTCAAGGCCACCGTGCGGACCTTCCCGAACTCGGACTACGACCTGGAGGAGCTGCTGACGCAGCTGGGCACGGGCGAGGCCGTGGTGACCGTACTGAGCGAGAAGGGGGCGCCGACCCCCGTCGCCGCCACCCGGCTGCGCGCCCCGCAGTCCCTCATGGGGCCCGTCGGGGAGGCGGAGCTCGACCGGGCGGTGAAGGGCTCGCTGCTGTACGGGCGCTACGCCGAGGCGGTGGACCGGGAGTCGGCGTACGAGGTGATCAGCGCCGAGCAGGCGGCCGCGGAGGCCCGGGCGGAGGCGGCGGCCGCGGCCGCCGCGGCGGAGAAGGAGGCCGAGCGGCAGGCCAGGGAGGCCGAACGCGAGGCGAAGGAGGCCGAGCGGGCGGCGCGGGCGGCGGCGAAGGCGGCCCCCGCGGACAGGTCGCTGACCGAGCAGGTGGTGGGGAGCGGGATCTTCCGCTCCCTGGCCCGCTCGATCGGCACCCAGCTGGGCCGGGAGATCTCCCGCTCGATCTTCGGGACGGCCCGGCGCAAGCGCTGAGCCGTCCCCGGCCGTCCCGTCCCCGGCGCGGTGCTACTGCGCCGGGGCCCCGCGGCCCGCGAGGCGGCGCAGGGTGGCCGCGTACGTCTCGTCGGCCGTGAGCCGGCGCAGTTCCTCCGCGATCAGCTCCGCCGTGGAGCGGATCTTGAGGGCGACGCGCCGGTCCGGCTGCCCCGGGACGCCGAGGGTGGCGAGGGCGCCCGAGGGGCGGTCGACGGTTATCTCCCCGGCCGCGGTCTGGAGCCGTACGCGCGTGATCACCGGTCCGGCGGTGGCCACGCGCTCCACGGGCACCCCGAGCCGGTCCTCCAGCCAGCAGGCGAGCAGCTCGGCGCTCGGGTTGTCGGCCTCGCTCTCCACGGCCGCGCCGGTGACCGCGCCCTGCTTCTGGTCGAGGGCGGCCGCGAGCAGCGAGCGCCAGGGGGTCAGCCGGGTCCAGGACAGGTCGGTGTCCCCGGGGGCGTAGGCGGCGGCCCGGCCGTCGAGCGCGGCGAGCGGTTCGAGGGCGGCGTACGCGTCCGTGATCCGGCGCTGGGCCAGCCGGCCGAGCTCGTCGCGGCCCGGGTCGGCGGGGGCGTCGGCGGGCCACCAGGCCACCACGGGGGCGTCCGGCAGCAGCAGCGGCAGGACGACCGGGCCGGCGTGGGAGGTCAGGTCGCCGTGCAGCCGGAGCAGGACGATCTCACCGGTGCCGGCGTCCGTCCCGACGCGCAGTTCGGCGTCGAGGCGGGTCTGGGTGAGGCGGCGGTGGGCCCGGCCCTGCCGCTTGATGACGGCGATGATCCGGCAGGGGTGTTCGCGCGCGGCCTCGGACGCGGCTCTGACGGCGTCGTAGGCGTTCTCCTCGTCCGTGACCACGAGCAGGGTCAGGACCATGCCCATGGCCGGGCTCCCGACGGCTCGGCGGGCTTCGAGCAGGGCGGCGTTGACCTTGCTGGACGTCGTGGCGGTGAGTTCGGTCTTCACGATGAGCCAGTCTCCCAGGGACCCGGGCCCGCCCGCATTCGGGTGGGCCCGCTCAGGCGTCCGCCGCCCCCCGGCCCCCGGCGGCCCCGCCGGTCTTCGAGGCCTTCTCCAGCTTCGCGGCCTGCTTGGCCTCCTGCTTGTACGCGCGCACCTTCGCCAGGGACTCCGGGCCGGTGATGTCGGCCGCCGAGCGGTGGCTGCCCTCCTCCCCGTAGGCCCCGGCCGCCGTACGCCAGCCGCGCGGCCGCACGCCGAGCTGCTTGCCGAGCAGGGCCAGGAAGATCCGCGCCTTCTGGTCCCCGAACCCGGGCAGCTCCTTGAGCCGTCCGAGCAGTTCGGCGCCGGTGCCGGCGTCCGCCCAGAGGGCCTCGGCGTCCCCGTCGTAGTGCTCGACGAGGTACTGGCACAGCTGCTGGATCCGCTTGGCCATCGAACCCGGGTAGCGGTGCACGGCGGGCTTCTCGGACAGCAGGGCGGCGAAGGCCTCGGGGTCGTACGCGGCGATGGCGTGGGCGTCGAGGTCGTCGGCGGCCAGCCGCTGCGCGATCGTGTAGGGCCCGGCGAAGGCCCACTCCATCGGGACCTGCTGGTCGAGCAGCATCCCGACCAGGGCGGCGAGCGGGCTGCGGCCGAGCAGCTCGTCGGCCTCCGGCTGCTGGGACAGGTGCAGGGTGACGGCCTTCTTGTGCTCCATGACCCCATGTTCCGGAGATTCCCGATTCCGCGCGCGGGCGGCACGCGGGCTGGCTAGCGTATGAATCCGGACGGAACGGCACAAAAATATCGATACGGAGTCACGCTCATGACCAAGCCCGCATTCCCGGAGGGCGCCCCCTGCTGGGTGGACGCCGCATTCACCGACGTCGAGGGCGCGAAGGCCTTCTACGGGGACGTGCTCGGCTGGACCTTCGGGGAGAGCTCCAGCGAGTACGGGAACTACACCCAGGCCTATGCGGACGGCAAGGCGGTGGCTGCCGTGGTCCCGCCGATGCCGGGGGAGGACGGCCAGTCGGCCTGGTGCCTGTACTTCGCCTCCTCCGACGCCGCCGCGACGGCGGAGAAGGTGCGCGCGGCCGGCGGCACGGTGCTGATGGAGCCCATGGCCGTCGGCAGCTTCGGCTCGATGATGCTCGGCCAGGAGCCGGGCGGCTCGGTCTTCGGGGTCTGGCAGCCCGGCGACCACCAGGGCTTCGAGAAGACGGGGGAGCCCGGCTCGTACGTCTGGGCCGAGGTCTTCACCCGCGACCCGGACAAGGTCGACGCCTTCCTGCCGGCCGTCTTCCCGCTCACGGCGCAGAAGATGCACGACGACACGATGGACTACAAGGTCTTCAGCGCCGGCGGGGACAAGGACAACATGGTCCTCGGCCGGATGGTCATGGACGAGGACTTCCCGCCGGAGGTGCCGTCGTTCATCAGCGTCTACTTCGGGGTCGACGACTGCGACGCGGCGGTCGCGCGGGCCACGGCCCGCGGGGCGGTGCTCCAGTTCGGCCCGATGGACAGCCCCTTCGGCCGGTTCGCGGCCCTCACCGACCCGCAGGGCGCGAACTTCTCCGTCATCGACCTGTCGGCCACGGTCGGCGAGATGCCCCCGATGACGGACGCCTGACCGGACCCGTCCGCGCCGCTTCACCCGACTGCCGCACCTCTCCCCGGCTGCGGATGCGGGCCCCCGGGGCCGCCGGTATGACTGGAACTCCGGCACACGATCGGAGCAGCACGTGGACGACTACCCCCTCCTCAACCTCTTCTGGACCATGCTCTGGTTCTTCCTGTGGGTCATGTGGTTCTTCCTGCTGTTCAAAGTGATCTCGGACATCTTCCGCGACCACGAGATGAACGGCTGGGCCAAGGCCGGCTGGCTGGTCCTCGTCCTCCTGCTGCCGTACCTCGGCGTGCTGGTCTACCTGATCGTGCGCGGGCGCAGCATGGGCGAGCGGGACCTGAAGCAGGCGCAGAAGCAGGAAGAGGCCTTCCGCGAGTACGTCCGCAAGGCCGCGGGCCCCGAGGGCGGCGCCGGTACGGGCGGCCACGCCGACGCACTGGCCAAGCTCTCCGCCCTGAAGGACAAGGGCGACCTCACCCAGGAGGAGTTCGACCGCGCCAAGCAGAAACTCCTCGCCTGAGCCCCCGGCCCCCTCCCCGACCCGGAAACGCCGAAGGACCCGGCCGCGATGCGGTCGGGTCCTTCGGTTCGCCCTGGCGGGCAGAGGCGGAGGATACGAGATTCGAACTCGTGAGGGGTTGCCCCCAACACGCTTTCCAAGCGTGCGCCCTAGGCCACTAGGCGAATCCTCCGCGGCAAACAATACAAGACGTTGAGGGGTGCTCGCGAACGTGATCGCCGGGAGGGGTGGGGCGGGGGGTGCGGAGGGGGTCGGGAGGGGGGTGGCTCGGGGGTGGTGTCGGGAGGCGGGTCGTTGGGCGGGGGGTTCATCCGCTACGCTGGGGCCAGCCCCTCACGTGGCGCTATCTCACCCAACTCCCCCAGGGCCGGAAGGCAGCAAGGGTAAGTGGGCTCTGGCGGGTGCGTGGGGGGCGCATTGCGTTCCCGGGCAGGCGGTGGCCGCCCGATGTCGGCGGGCCCGGATAACCTCGTAAGCGTGTCGTCCCTTGCGCTGTACCGCCGCTACCGCCCCGAGTCTTTCGCCGAGGTCATCGGACAGGAGCATGTCACCGCTCCCCTGATGCAGGCCCTGCGGAACAACCGGGTCAATCACGCGTACCTGTTCAGCGGCCCGCGCGGCTGCGGAAAGACGACCAGCGCGCGCATCCTGGCCCGCTGCCTCAACTGTGAGCAGGGTCCCACCCCGACCCCGTGCGGGGAGTGCCAGTCCTGCCGCGACCTGGCGAGGAACGGGCCGGGGTCCATCGACGTCATCGAGATCGACGCGGCCTCGCACGGTGGTGTGGACGACGCCCGCGACCTGCGTGAGAAGGCCTTCTTCGGGCCCGCCTCCAGCCGGTACAAGATCTACATCATCGACGAGGCGCACATGGTCACCTCGGCGGGCTTCAACGCCCTGCTGAAGGTGGTCGAGGAGCCGCCGGAGCACCTCAAGTTCATCTTCGCCACCACGGAGCCCGAGAAGGTCATCGGGACCATCCGCTCCCGTACGCACCACTACCCCTTCCGCCTGGTGCCGCCCGGCACCCTGCGCGACTACCTCGCCGAGGTCTGCGGGCGCGAGGGGAACCCGGTCGAGGACGGGGTGCTGCCGCTGGTGGTGCGGGCCGGTGCGGGCTCGGTGCGCGACTCCATGTCCGTCATGGACCAGCTGCTGGCCGGCGCGGGCGAGGAGGGTGTGACGTACGCCATGGCCACCTCCCTGCTCGGGTACACCGACGGCTCGCTGCTCGACTCCGTCGTCGACGCCTTCGCCGCCGGGGACGGGGCCGCCGCATTCGAGGCGGTCGACCGGGTGATCGAGGGGGGCAACGACCCCCGCCGGTTCGTCGCCGACCTGCTGGAGCGGCTGCGCGACCTGGTCATCCTGGCCGCCGTGCCCGACGCGGGGGAGAAGGGGCTCATCGACGCCCCCGCGGACGTCGTGGAGCGGATGCAGGCCCAGGCCTCGGTGTT
Organism: Streptomyces sp. NPDC038213; assembly: GCF_055600495.1. Classification (NCBI taxonomy): domain Bacteria; kingdom Bacillati; phylum Actinomycetota; class Actinomycetes; order Kitasatosporales; family Streptomycetaceae; genus Streptomyces; species Streptomyces sp. NPDC038213. The sequence continues at coordinate 58,598 of NZ_JBVJYM010000005.1, read as the reverse complement.
CGGGGCCGCGGAGCTCTCGCGCGCCGCGGACCTGGTGAACGCCGGACTGACCGAGATGCGCGGGGCCACCTCGCCGCGGCTCCAGCTGGAGCTGATCTGCGCCCGGGTGCTGCTGCCCGCCGCCTACGACGACGAGCGGTCCGTACAGGCCCGGCTCGACCGGCTGGAGCGCGGGGGAGCCGGCGCTGCCGCCTTCCAGGCGGGCGGCGCGGCCCCCGCGATGGGGTACGTACCCGGTCCGGAGGCGCACGGGATGGCTCCCGCGCCCGCGGGTCCCGGCGGCTCGGCCGCCGCCCGGGCGGCGGTCCGCGGTGCGGGTGCGCCCGCAGCCGCGGTGCAGGTTCCGGCGGCTGCGCCGGTCCCGGCCGGGGGCCCGGAGCCCGTGCCGGTGCCCGTGCCCGACGCCGTACCCGCGGCGGCTGCCCCGGCCCGGGCCCCGGCTCCCGGAGCGTGGCCCGGCGCCGCCCAGCCCGGCTCCGGCGCGCCCGCCGGCCCCGCGGACGCCGGGCAGCCCGCCGCCCAGCAGCCCGCCCCGTCGGCGGCCCCCGCCGCAGCGCCCGCCCCCGGTGCCTGGCCCGGCGCCGCCCAGCCCGGTTCGGGTGCGCCCGCCCGCGGTGCGTGGCCCGGCGCCGCCGCCCCGGGCTCGGGTGCCCCGGCCCCGCAGGCCCCGGCCGACCCGGCGCCCGCGGCCGCCGCCCCGGCCGCCGCGGTCACGGGGCCGGCCCCCGGCGGCGCGGCGATGGCGCAGGGCGCCGGGCAGGTGCAGGCCATGTGGCCCGGGGTCCTGGAGGCGGTCAAGAACCGCCGCCGCTTCACCTGGATCCTGCTCAGCCAGAACGCGCAGGTCACCGGCTTCGACGGAAGCATCCTGCAACTGGGCTTCCCCAACGCCGGGGCCCGGGACAACTTCGCGAGCAGCGGCAGCGAGGACGTGCTCAAGCAGGTCCTCGCGGAGCAGTTCCAGGTCAACTGGAAGATCGACGCCGTGGTCGGCGGGGGCTCGCCCGCGCCCTCGGCCTCCTTCGGGGCCCCGCAGGGAGGCTTCGGCTCCGGCGCCTCGTACGGCTCCGGCGGTTCCTCGGGAGCGTCCGGCGGGTTCGGTGCGGCCGGGGCGACCAGCGCGGCCGGTACGTCGTACGGTGCGCCCGCAGCCCCCGCCCCGCCCCCGGCCGCCGCCGGTCCGGCCCCGGCTGCCCCGTCCTCCTACTCCGCGCCCCCGCAGACCGGCCCGGCGCACGGGGCCCCCGAGCCCCCGCAGGCCGCGCCGGTGGCCCCGGAGGACGACGTACCGGAGGACGACGACCCGGACCTCGTGGAGAGCGCGCTGACCGGGCACGACCTGATCGTGCGCGAGCTCGGGGCCACGGTCGTGGAGGAATATACGAACGAGTAGCGGGCCGGGTTTGGGGTGCCCGCACAAGGGGCACTGCGCGGCGCGGGCTAGGCTGCTTCCCGTGAAGGTCCTCGTCATCGGCGGCGGCGCCCGCGAACACGCCCTGTGCCGCTCTCTGTCCCTCGACCCCGACGTCACCGGGCTGCACTGCGCGCCCGGCAACGCAGGCATCGCCGAGGTGGCCGCGCTGCACCCGGTCGACGCCCTCGACGGCGCCGCGGTCGCCGCGCTCGCCGCCGAGCTCGGCGCCGGCCTGGTCGTCGTGGGCCCCGAAGCCCCGCTGGTCGCCGGGGTCGCGGACGCCGTGCGCGCCGCGGGCATCCCCTGCTTCGGCCCCTCCCGCGAGGCGGCGCAGCTGGAGGGCTCCAAGGCCTTCGCGAAGGACGTGATGGCCGCGGCCGGCGTCCCGACGGCCCGCGCGTACGTCTGCACCACTGCGCAGGAGGTGGACGAGGCCCTCGACGCCTTCGGCCCCCCGTACGTGGTCAAGGACGACGGCCTCGCCGCCGGCAAGGGCGTGGTGGTCACCTCCGACCTGGCCGCAGCCCGCGCGCACGCGCTCGCCTGTGACCGGGTGGTCATCGAGGAGTACCTCGACGGCCCCGAGGTCTCCCTCTTCGCCATCACCGACGGCACCACCGTCCTCCCGCTCCAGCCCGCGCAGGACTTCAAGCGCGCGCTCGACGGGGACGAGGGCCCCAACACCGGCGGCATGGGCGCGTACTCCCCGCTCCCCTGGGCCGACCCCAAGCTCGTCGACGAGGTCATGGCGAGCGTCCTGCAGCCGACCGTGGACGAGCTGCGCCACCGCGGCACCCCGTTCTCCGGGCTGCTGTACGCGGGCCTGGCCATCACCAGCCGCGGCGTGCGGGTCATCGAGTTCAACGCCCGCTTCGGCGACCCCGAGACCCAGGTGGTCCTGGCCCGGCTGCAGACCCCGCTCGCGGGCGTCCTGCTGAACTCGGCCAAGGGCACCCTCGACAGCGTCCCCCCGCTGTCCTGGCGCGAGGACGCGGCCGTCACCGTGGTCGTGGCCTCGCACAACTACCCGGACACCCCGCGGACCGGCGACCCCATCGAGGGGCTGGACCTGGTCGCGGCCGAGGACGCCCCCGACGCGTACGTCCTGCACGCCGGCACCCGGCAGGAGGGCGGCGCCGTCGTCAGCGCGGGCGGCCGCGTGCTCTCCGTGACGGCGACCGGATCCGATCTGGCGCAGGCGCGCGAGCGCGCGTATAAGGCGCTCGGCCGGATCCGTCTGGACGGCTCGCAGCACCGGACGGACATCGCGGAGAAGGCCGCCCAAGGCAGCTGATCAACCGGCACAGGCCCGGCGCGGACCCGCGGAACGGCGGCGGGAGCCCGGGCCGGAGCCCCCGCCGACCCACGGGCCCGGAGCGCGCACCCCGCGCTCCGGGCCCGTTTCGTACGTCTGCATCCGGCCTGCTGCTCGTGCACCCACCTTTACCCAAAGCCATTCCATCGGGTGACGCTGAGCCGACCGGCTGACGGCCGCCGAACTCCCAACTAGGGTGCCGCGCAAGGATTCCGGCACTTGGCCCACCGGCATTGCGATGTCGGCGCCGGGTGCCACAGTGGGGGAGTGAGCAAAGCCGCCGCAGGGCACCGAGGGGGTGAGGTCCGGCCGTGTCCGGAACCGGTCTGGGGATCGAGGTGGGCGCCTTGAGCGCCCGCGCCAGGGCACTGTCCGTGCTGCGCCTGCGCAGCCGGGCACTGGCCCTCGTGCTGCTGCCCGCGGCCCTCGCCGCGGTGCTGGTCGCCGCGCGGGCGACGGACCGGCTGCAGGGCGGCGCCTGGGGCACCGCCACGGCGGCCGTCTGCGTCCTCGCCGCCCTCGTACTGCTGCCCGCCCTGGCCTTCGCCCTGGTGGTACGGCACGCGAGCCCGGCGGTGACCCCGACGGTCCCGCTGTCCGAGGAGTCCGCGCCCGACCTCTACCGGCTCGTCCGGGACCTCGCCGACCGCATGGACGTGCCGGCGCCCTCGGCGATAGCCCTGACCCCGGACTGCGACAGCTGGCTGGAGGACCGCAGCCACCACACGCACCGCGCCCGGCGCGGGGACTCCGGCGGGCCCCGGCCGGCTCCCCCCGCGCGGGCCGCCGGCCGGGACCGGGCCCCGGAGGCCCCGGTGCTGGTGATCGGCTCGCCGTTCCTGTGGTGGATGCGGGTGGCCGAGCTGCGCGCCGTACTCGCCCCGGTGGTCGCCGGTACGGGCCCGTCCGCGCAGCCCGACATAGCCGAGGCCCGCCGCTTCGTCCGCGGGCTCGACGCGGCGGTGGCGGTGGGCGGGCGGCCCGGACTCGGCTGGATCGGCGGGCTCGGCAGGCTGCTGCTGCGCCGCTGCCACCAGGACGCCGCCGAGATGGAGCGCGGGGTGGCCTCGGCCGCCTCCGAGCGGGCCCAGGACATCGACTACGGGCTGCGGATCGCGGCCCAGGAGCAGGTCGGCCTCGCGTACGCGGGCTGGGACCGGCTGCTGACCCGGGTGGCGCTGCCCGCCTGGCGGCTGGGGCGCTGGCCCGCGCGGCTGGACGCCGGGGTGGTCTCGGCCCTCACGGAGCTCTCCCGCCGCGACCGGCTGGCGGAGGGCTTCGCCTCCCGGCTGGGCGAGCGCCCGGCCTGCGATCTGCTGGACCGGCCGGGAGCGGTGGACGAGGCCGCCTCCCTGCTGGCGGCGCGGCTCTTCCACGGCGGCCCCGCCGAGCCGGGCCCGGACTGGTCCCCAGTGGGCTGGGAGGAGTACCCGGAGGAGGTCGTGGACCGGAAGTGGCGCACCGAGGCCGCCCGGCTCCACGAGGCCCTGGAAGCCCTCCACGACCCGGCGGAGCCCGCCGCGGCCCGCGGCGCGGGCGGGCCCGCTGGGCACGGGGGCGGCCCGGGAGCGCGTAGGGAAGGCTCCGCGGGCGGGTTCGGGGACCCGGCCGGGCCGACCCTGGAGCGGGTCATCGGCTGCCTGGCGGGCGCGGACCCCGCGGCCGCCGAGGCGCTGGCCGGCCGGCTGAGCGCGGTCGTGGCCCGTGCGGAGGCGCCCGTGCCGGCCGCCGCACAGGCCCGCGGTGCGGACGCCGTACCGCTGTTCCCGCTCCAGCCGCCGCGCAGCGGGCGGGACCTCCTCGCCGACCACGTGACGGCGATGGTCTGCTGCGCCGCCGTGGACTCGGTCGGCGCGGCCCCGGGGCTGGACTGGCTCGACGGGCCGGTCCTGCTGGTCGCGGGCGAGCGCCGCAGCGACCTCGCGCTCCCGGTGCTCTGCCTGGTCGAGGACGGCGATCCGGAACCGCTGCGGGCCTGGCTCGCGGCCACGGGCGTGCGCCCGGAGAAGCCCGTCCGCCTGGTCTGACCTGCGGTGACGCGGTCGGCTCCGGCGCCGGGCCGGCTGCGGTCGGCCCGGCGCGGGCTCACCCGGAAGGGGAGGGCTCCGTACGGGTGATCGGACCCGCAGGTTCCGGTTACGTCAATTCGCGACGAACGGTGACGGAGTGAGTGCGTTATGTGATGTGCTGGGACCGGTGGCGGGCAGTCCTGCCCCGCCGCGGCAGCGTGCGTTCGGGGGAGCGAGGGAGGGGAGCCGCATGGGTGCGGACCAGATCCGGCGTTGGGAATCGGGGGCTCTCGCCCATGCGGTGACCGACCCCTTCGGGCAGGGGCCGCTCCCGTGGTTCCGGGGCAGCGAGCTCTACTTCGACGACACGGGGCAGGTCGTGCCCTGGTACGTGGACCCGGCGGCCGCAGCCGCGACCGGCGGCCCGGACGCGGGCGGCCCGCGGCCGATCCCGGCACCCCGCCCCCGTACCGGCGGCGGACCCCGCACCGCGGACGACGTCCACCGCCAGATCAAGGGCTTCTCGTCCACGGGCGCCGTGGCCCCCGGCGGAGCCGTCGACTTCCACATCACCGTCGACCCGCCCCAGCAGTTCTCCGTCGACATCTACCGGATCGGCCACTACGGCGGCGACGGCGCAGCGAAGATCCACTCCAGCCCGCGGCTCTCGGGCATCGTCCAGCCCGCCCCCCTGACCGCCGACCGCACGGTCTCCTGCCACCACTGGTGGCTCTCCTGGCGGCTCCAGGTCCCCTCGTACTGGAACCCGGGCGCGTACGTCGCCGTGCTGACCACCGCCGACGGCTTCCGCTCCCACATCCCCTTCACCGTCCGCGACGACCGCCCCGCCGACCTCCTCCTGCTCCTGCCCGACGTCACCTGGCAGGCCTACAACCTCTACCCCGAGGACGGCCGCACGGGCGCGAGCCTCTACCACGCCTGGGACGAGGACGGCCGGCTCCTCGGCGAGGAGGACGCGGCCGTCACGGTCTCCTTCGACCGCCCGTACGCCGGCGCCGGCCTGCCCCTGCACGTCGGGCACGCCTACGACTTCATCCGCTGGGCCGAGCGGTACGGCTACGACCTCGCCTACGCCGACACCCGCGACCTGCACGCCGGCACCGTGGACCCCTCCCGCTACCGCGGCCTGGTCTTCCCCGGGCACGACGAGTACTGGTCCGCGCCCATGCGGCGGACCGCCGAGGCCGCCCGCGACGGCGGGACGTCCCTCGTCTTCCTCTCCGCCAACACCATGTACTGGCAGGTGGAGCTCTCCGCCTCGCCCTCCGGGGTCCCCGACCGGCTGCTCACCTGCCGCAAGCGCCGCGGCCCCGGCCGCTCCGCCCTCTGGCGCGAGGTCGACCGCCCCGAACAGCAGCTGCTGGGCATCCAGTACGCGGGCCGGGTCCCCGAGCCCGCCCCGCTGATCGTCCGCAACTCCGGGCACTGGCTCTGGGAGTCCACCGGTGCCGCCGAGGGGGACGAGATCGACGGACTGGTCGCGGGCGAGGCCGACCGCTACTTCCCCCGCACCCAGCTCCCCGAGCACCAGAGCCGCATCCTGCTCGCCCACTCCCCCTACCGGGACGGCGACAGCGCCCGCCGGCACCAGGAGACCTCCCTGTACCGGGCCCCCAGCGGCGCCCTGGTCTTCGCCTCCGGCACCTTCGCCTGGTCCCCCGCCCTCGACCGCCCAGGGCACGTCGACGAGCGGATCCAGCGGGCCACGGCCAACCTCCTCGACCGGATCTGCAAACGCGACTGACCCGACCCCCGGGCGGGTCCCGGCCCCGAGGTGCGGGAGAATCGGTGTGCTTCATACAGAACCACAGGGAGACACCGTGTCCGGATTCGTCGAAAAGCCCGAGCCGGTCCAGGTTCCGGGCCTCGTCCATCTCCACACCGGCAAGGTGCGCGAGCTCTACCGCAACGAGGCGGGCGAGCTCGTCATGGTCGCCAGCGACCGCCTGTCCGCCTACGACTGGGTGCTGCCCACGGAGATCCCGGACAAGGGCCGCGTCCTCACCCAGCTCTCGCTGTGGTGGTTCGACCAGCTCGCCGACCTGGTCCCGCACCACGTCATCAGCACCGAGCTGCCCGCCGGCGCCCCCGCCGACTGGGCCGGCCGCACCCTCGTCTGCAAGAACCTCGACATGGTCCCCGTCGAGTGCGTGGCCCGCGGCTACCTGACCGGCTCCGGCCTCGCCGAGTACGAGCAGTCCCGCACGGTCTGCGGGCTCGCCCTCCCCGAGGGCCTGGTCGACGGCTCCGAGCTGCCCGCCCCGATCTTCACCCCGGCCGCCAAGGCCGCGGTCGGCGAGCACGACGAGAACGTCACCTACGAGGAGGTGGCCCGCACCACCGGCGCCGAGACCGCCGCCCTGCTGCGCCGCACCACCCTCGACGTGTACTCCCGGGCCCGCGACATCGCCCGCGAGCGGGGCATCATCCTCGCCGACACCAAGTTCGAGTTCGGTTTCGACGGCGAGACCCTGGTCGCCGCCGACGAGGTCCTGACCCCCGACTCCTCCCGCTTCTGGCCCGCCGACCAGTGGCAGCCGGGCCGCGCCCAGCCCTCGTACGACAAGCAGTTCGTCCGGGACTGGCTGACCTCCCCCGCCTCCGGCTGGGACCGCAGGGCCGACGTGCCGCCGCCGGCGCTGCCCGCCGAGGTGGTCGAGCAGACCCGCGCCAAGTACATCGAGGCGTACGAGCTGCTCACCGGCACCAGCTGGAAGATCTAGCCCGGCCCGCCCGCCCGGCGCCAGAAACCGCCCGCCCGGGCACCAGGCCTCGCCCGCCCGGGCACCAGGCCCCGGGCGGGCGCCCCGGCCCCGGACATGCAGAAGGCCCCGGTCGTGATGACCGGGGCCTTCTGTTCCTGAGCGGACGACGAGATTCGAACTCGCGACCCTCACCTTGGCAAGGTGATGCTCTACCAACTGAGCCACGTCCGCATGCGCCGTAGCGCGAAGCCCACTATACCCAACCCCGCTGCCGGGCGAGACGCACGGCGGCGTGACGGTTCTCGGCACCGAGCTTCGAGGCGGCCGAGGAGAGGTAGTTGCGGACGGTGCCCTGCGAGAGCCCGGCCCGCTCCGCGATCTCCGCCACGGGGGCGCCGTCACCCGCCAGTTCCAGCACCTCGGCCTCCCGGGCGGTCAGCGGCGAGTCCCCCGCGCTGATCGCGTCGGCCGCCAACTCCGGGTCCACGTACCGCCCTCCGGCGTGCACCGTGCGGATCAGCTCGGCCAGCCGCTGGGCCGAGACGGTCTTCGGGGCGAAGGCCCGCACCCCCGCCGCCAGCGCCCGCTTCAGGTGTCCGGGCCGGCCGTGGCTGGTGACGATCATGCACCTGCAGTCGGGCAGTTCGGCCCGCAGCGATGTGGCGACGCTCACACCGTCCGCCCCCGGCATCTGCAGGTCCAGCACGGCCACGTCCGGCCGGTGCGCCCGCGCCATCGCGAGGGCCTCGGGCCCCGACGCCGCCTCCGCGACCACCAGCAGGTCGTCCTCCAGCGCCAGCAGCGCGGCCAGCGCCCCCCGGATCAGGTGCTCGTCGTCCGCCAGCAGGACCCGTACGGTGCTCACGCCCCCGCCCCCTGCCGTACGCCGTCCGCCACCGGGACCTCGGCGCGCAGCCGGAAGCGGCCGCCGCCCACCGGGCCCGCCTCCAGGGTCCCGTCCAGCACCGCGAGCCGCTCGCGCAGCCCCGCCAGCCCCGATCCGGGCGGCCCGGCGGGCGCGTCCGGCACCCCGTCGTTCTCCACGACCAGGGTCAGGCGGTCCCCCGCACCGCCCGACAGCCCGATCGTGCAGCTGCGCGCGTCCCCGTGGCGCAGCACGTTCGTGGTGGCCTCGCGGACCACCCAGCCCAGGGCCGACTGCACCCCGGCGGGCAGCTCCCGGACCGCAGCGAACTCGACCCGGCAGTCGATGCCGGCCGCCGCGAGCACCCCGCGGGCGCCCTCCAGCTCCACCGCGAGGTCCGCCTCCCGGTAGCCCCGGACCACCTCGCGGACCTCGCGCTGGGACTCCTGCGCGATCCGCTGCACCTCGATCATCTGCTCCACCGCTTCCGGTCGTTCGCGCCGCGCCAGCTGTACGGCGAGCTCGCTCTTGAGGGCGATCACCGCGAGATTGCGGCCCATCACGTCGTGCAGGTCGCGCCCGAAGCGCAGCCGCTCCTCCGCCACCGCCAGCCGGGCCTGGAGCTCCCGGGAGCGGTCCAGCTCCCAGACCGTGCGGATCAGCCAGGCCGAGAACCCGTACGTGAAGCTCAGGGCCGAGACCCCGATCGCCACCCCGAGCCCGTAGCCGAGCGCCTCCCCCGCGGGCAGGCCCACGGCCAGGGCGGCCCCGCCGGTGGCCCCGCCGGCCGCCGGGCTCACGTACGCCATGTGCCGGATCCGGAGCAGCAGCAGGACCAGGGAGCCCGCGCCGAAGCAGGTCAGCCCGGCGACGATCGTGGGCGCCACCGGTCCCGCCGGCACCGTACCGGCGGAACGCAGCACCAGGACGGCCACCGCCACGGCGCCGGTCACGGCGGCCACCACCCCGGCGGTGCGCAGCGGCCGCTGCTCCCGGCTGCCCACCACCCAGTCCAGGGCCCGCGCGGAGAGCAGCCCGCAGAGCACGGCGTGCACGGCGCAGGCCAGCGCGAGGGCGGTGCCGAGCTGTGCGGAGGGCGCTTCGCCCGCGGGCGCGGTGAAGGAGACCGGCGCGATCAGGAAGATCTCGATGAGCACGAAGAAGTGGAAGGACCAGCGGGTGTAGAGCTCGATCTTCGCCGCCTGGCTGCGGCTGCTCCACCACCCGGTCAGTTTCGACATGTCCGCGTCCTTCGACATCCGTGCGTCTCCTCGGGCCGTGCGCTCAGCGCCGCGGTTCCCAGCGGAACCACCGCTGGACAGCAAACACGCTGATCACGATCCAGGCCAGGCCGGTGATCCCGGCGCCGACCAGGCCGCCTTCGTCCGGTACGCCGAGCCAGCCGGCCCGGACCAGCTCCATGGCCCCGCTCATCGGCAGCAGTTCGCAGACGGAGGCCACGGCGTCGGGCAGCACCTCGCGCGGCATCAGCATGCCGGAGCCGAGGGCCGAGACCAGGAAGAGGGGCAGGGTGGTGATGCCGGCGCTCTCCACGTTGCGGGTGATCACGGTGGTGGCCGCGGCGGCGGCGACCAGCAGGACCATGAGCATCAGGACCCCGAGCACCAGCAGGTCGGGCCGGGCGGGCGCGGCCAGGTCCAGGGCCACGGCCCCGCCGATGCCCAGCACGAGGCACTGGAGCAGGCCGATGACGGCGGAGGGCAGCGCGGCCCCGGCGAGGATCTCCAGGTCGGTGGCCTCGCCGGTGCGCAGCCGCTTGAGGACCAGCTCGTCGCGGCGGGCGGTGTACGCGGAGACCAGGCCCATGTAGACGACCAGGACCAGGATCATCCCGGTGCCGCCGACCACGGTGGCGGCGCCGACGCCCATCGGCAGGTCCTCGCCGTCGATGCCGCCCAGCGAGGACTGCAGGATGAAGACCATCAGCAGGGGCATCAGCAGGGCGATGAACAGGTTGTTCTTGTTGCGGCCCAGGAGGGTGAGTTCGGCCCGGCCCAGGGCGGCCAGGCGGCCCGGGGTTCCGGGGGAGACGAGCGGGGTCATCGGACACCTTCCGGGGTGCGGGAGGCGATCTCCAGGAACGCCTCTTCGAGGGAGGCGGAGCGGGCGTCGAGCCCCTCCAGCCGTACGTGCTCCTGCGCGGCCCAGGTCAGCAGCTCGGTCAGGGACTCCTGGAGCCGCTCGGTACGGATCTCCACCCGGTCGCCGTCGGCCGCGGCGCGCAGGCCCAGCGGCAGCGCGGCGGCGGGGGTGCCCGCGGGCAGCCGGAAGCGGATCCGGGCGGGGCGGGCGGCGGTGACCTCGGCGGGGGTGCCCGCGACGACGATCTCCCCGGCGTGCAGGATCGCCAGCCGGTCCGCGAGCTCCTCGGCCTCTTCGAGGTAGTGGGTGGTCAGCAGCACGGTGGTGCCCTCGGCGCGCAGGGCGCGGACCAGGGCCCAGGTGTCGCGGCGGCCCTCGGCGTCCATGCCGGTGGTGGGCTCGTCGAGGAAGAGCACCTCGGGCCGGCCGAGCAGGGCCAGGGCCAGGTCGAGGCGGCGCCGCTCGCCACCGGACAGCTGCTTGACGCGGACCCTGGTCCGGGCGCCGAGCCCGACCAGCTCCAGGACCTCGGCGGCGGGGCGGGCGGCGGTGGTGCAGCCGCGCCACATGCGGACGGTCTCGGCGACGGTGAGGTCGGCGGGGAAGCCGCCCTCCTGGAGCATGACGCCGGTGCGCGGGCGGACCGCGGCGCGCTCGGCGTAGGGATCGTGGCCGAGGACGCGGATCCGACCGGCGGAGGGCCGGGCGAGGCCCTCCAGGAGTTCCACGGTGGAGGTCTTCCCGGCGCCGTTGGTGCCGAGGAGCGCGAAGATCTCCCCGGGGGCCACGGAGAAGGAGATGCCGCGGACGGCCTCGAAGCCCCCCGAGTAGCCGCGGCGCAGCTCCTCCACCTCGATGACGTTCTGGTCGGTGTCAGTCATGACTTCAGATTCGCGGCGGAGTCCGCAGGTCGGCAGTGCGCGCTGTCACCTGCGCCGATGACATTTGTCATGGGGAGGGCGGGACGGGGGCGGGCCCCGGCCCCGGACATGCAGAAGGCCCCGGTCGTGATGACCGGGGCCTTCTGTTCCTGAGCGGACGACGAGATTCGAACTCGCGACCCTCACCTTGGCAAGGTGATGCTCTACCAACTGAGCCACGTCCGCATGCCGCCAAACGGCTTTCACCGCTTGGTGCGAGCACCACTCTACCTGATCCACCGGAGTGGTCGGTAAAGCGATACAGAGCGGGTGACAGGAATCGCACACTGCGCCTTCCCCCTGGAAGGGGGATGTTCTGCTACTGAACTACACCCGCACGACCTTCGGGCTTCGGCTGCTGCCTGGCCCCTCGGCGTGATCCACACACTAGCCGATGCGGTGGGGTGGTTGGCAAATCGTCTGTCAGTGGGCCTCGTTGTAGGCCTCGTAGACCTTCTTCGGGATCCGGCCGCGCGGCGGCACGTCGAGCTGGTGCGAGCGGGCCCATGCGCGGACCACCGCCGGGTCGGGCGCCAGGGAGGTGTGCTGGAAGGTCTTGCCGGAGCGCGCCTGCCTGCGGCCGGCGGCCACGTAAGGGGCGAGGCTCTTGCGCAGTTTCTTTGCGTTGGCGAGATTCAGGTCGATCTCGTACGACTTACCGTCCAGGCCGAAGACCACCGTTTCCGCTGCTTCTCCGCCGTCGATGTCGTCGGAGATCGTGACTACTACGCGCTGCGCCACGGATATCGGTCCCTTCGTGCGACCGCTCGCAGCGTTGACGTGCTGCGATGTCGACTGTATGGATGTTTCGGAAGAATGCCTCGCGGGGTGGGATTCCCCGTGGATTCCTTTGTACCCCGAATACCGGTGCACGGTGAAGACCAATTAATCCCGCCCGCGTGTCCCGTCGCAATCCCGGGCGCGTGGTTTTCCCGCCGATTTTGCGGAGTGTTGGTGAAGGCGAAACCGCGCCTTCCGGGCACCCTCCCCATATCTACCCGCGTAGAAATTTCTGGCGGGTACGCTGAGGGAACCGCCTTGCACCAACCACCTCATCGGGAGTGCCAGTGGCACGCGTCGTAGTCGACGTCATGCTCAAGCCGGAGATCCTCGACCCCCAGGGCCAGGCGGTGCAGCGTGCACTGCCGCGCCTGGGCTTCGAGGGGATCGCGGACGTCCGCCAGGGGAAGCGCTTCGAACTGGAGGTGGAGGGACCGGTCGACCAGGCCGCCCTCGACCGCATCCACAAGATGGCCGAAACGTTCCTCGCCAACACCGTCATCGAAGACTTCACCGTGAAGGTCGAGGCCTGACGGTGACCACTCGCATCGGAGTCGTCACGTTCCCCGGAACGCTCGACGACCGTGACTCGCTGCGCGCCGTCCGCCTCGCGGGCGCAGAGCCGGTCTCCCTGTGGCACCGCGACAAGGACCTGCACCAGGTCGACGCGGTCGTCCTCGCGGGCGGCTTCTCCTACGGCGACTACCTGCGGGCGGGCGCCATCTCCCGCTTCTCGCCGGTCATGGAGACGATCATCGAGCAGGCGAGGGCGGGCATGCCCGTCCTGGGCATCTGCAACGGCTTCCAGATCCTCACCGAGGCCCATCTGCTGCCCGGCGCGATGCTGCGCAACAACCACCTCCACTTCATCTGCCGGGACCAGAAGCTCCGCGTCGAGAACGCGGACACCGCCTGGACCGGGGACTACGAGCAGGGCCAGGAGATCTCCGTCCCGCTCAAGAACATGGACGGCCGCTACACGGCCGACCGGCGCACCGTGGACGAACTGGAGGCCGAAGGCCGAGTGGCCTTCCGCTACCTGGACGTCAACCCCAACGGCTCGCTGAACGACATCGCCGGCATCACCAACGCCGAGGGCAACGTCGTCGGCCTGATGCCGCACCCGGAGCACGCGGTCGAGCCGCTGATCGGGACCGGCCGCACCGACGGCCTCCCGTTCTTCACCTCGGTCCTGAAGAAGCTGGTGAGCGCATGACCCTGGACACCGTCAAGCACGCGACGGAGACCCCGGACGCGGCCCAGCCGTGGAAGGAGCTCGGCCTCAAGGAGGACGAGTACCTGCGCATCCGCGAGATCCTCGGCCGCCGTCCCACCGGCGCCGAGCTGGCCATGTACTCCGTCATGTGGTCCGAGCACTGCTCGTACAAGAGCAGCAAGGTCCACCTGAAGCAGTTCGGCGAGAAGGCCCCCGAGAACACCGCCCTCCTCGTCGGCATCGGCGAGAACGCCGGCGTCGTGGACGTGGGCCAGGGCTACGCGGTCACCTTCAAGGTCGAGTCGCACAACCACCCCTCGTACATCGAGCCCTACCAGGGCGCGGCCACCGGCATCGGCGGCATCGTCCGCGACATCCTCGCGATGGGCGCCCGCCCGGTCGCCGTGGTGGACCCGCTGCGCTTCGGCGCGGCCGACCACCCGGACACCCGGCGCGTGCTGCCCGGCGTGGTCGCCGGCATCGGCGGGTACGGCAACTGCCTCGGCCTGCCGAACATCGGCGGCGAGGTCGTCTTCGACGCCTGCTACCAGGGCAACCCGCTCGTCAACGCCGGCTGCATCGGCGTGATGAAGCACGAGGACATCCACCTCGCCAAGGCCTCCGGCCCCGGCAACAAGGTCATCCTCTACGGCGCCCGCACCGGCGGCGACGGCATCGGCGGAGTCTCGGTCCTCGCGTCCGAGACCTTCGACGACAGCAAGCCGACCAAGCGCCCCGCCGTGCAGGTCGGCGACCCCTTCCAGGAGAAGCTCCTCATCGAGTGCACCCTGGAGGTCTTCAAGGAGGACCTGGTCGCCGGCATCCAGGACCTCGGCGGCGCCGGCCTGTCCTGCGCCACCTCCGAGCTGGCCTCCGCCGGCTCCGGCGGCATGCGGGTCGAGCTGGACTCCGTACCGCTGCGCGACGCGACGCTCTCGCCCGAGGAGATCCTCATGAGCGAGTCGCAGGAGCGCATGTGCGCGATCGTCGAGCCGCAGCACGTCGACCGCTTCATGGAGATCTGCGAGAAGTGGGACGTCATCGCCACCGTCATCGGTGAGGTGACCGAGGGCGAGCGCCTGGAGATCTTCTGGCACGGCGAGCAGATCGTCGACGTCCCGCCGGGCACGGTCGCCCACGAGGGCCCGACGTACCACCGCCCGTACGAGCGCCCCTCCTGGCAGGACGCCCTCCAGGCGGACGACGCCGGGAAGCTGCCCCGCCCGCAGAGCTCCGAGGAGCTGCGCGCGCAGGTCCTGCAGCTGGTCGGCTCCCCGAACCAGGCCTCGAAGTCCTGGATCACGGACCAGTACGACCGCTTCGTGCAGGGCAACACCGTGCTGGCCCAGCCCGAGGACGCGGGCATCGTCCGCATCGACGAGGAGACCAACCTCGGCGTGGCCATGGCCACCGACGGCAACGGCCGCTTCGCCAAGCTCGACCCGTACACGGGCGCGCAGCTGGCCCTGGCCGAGGCGTACCGCAACGTCGCCGCGACCGGCGCCAAGCCCCTGGCGATCTCCGACTGCCTGAACTTCGGCTCCCCCGAGGACCCGGGCGTCATGTGGCAGTTCGCCGAGGCCTGCCGCGGCCTGGCCGACGGCTGCCTGGAGCTGGGCACCCCGGTGACCGGCGGCAACGTCTCGCTGTACAACCAGACCGGCGACACGGCGATCCACCCGACCCCGGTCGTGGCGGTCCTCGGCGTGATCGACGACGTCAACCGCCGCACGCCGATGGCGTTCAAGGAGGAGGGCCAGCTGCTCTACCTCCTCGGCGACACCCGCGAGGAGTTCGGCGGCTCGGCCTGGTCCCAGGTCGTCCACGACCACCTCGGCGGCATGCCCCCGAAGGTGGACCTCGGCCGCGAGAAGCTGCTCGCCGAGATCCTCATCTCGGCCTCCCGCGACGGCATGGTCGACGCGGCGCACGACCTCTCGGACGGCGGCGTCATCCAGGCGCTGACCGAGTCCTGCCTGCGCGGCGGCAACGGCGCGCGCGTGGTCGTCCCCGAGGGCCTGGACGCCTTCACCTTCCTGTTCTCCGAGTCGGCGGGCCGGGCCATCGTGTCCGTACCGCGCAGCGAGGAGCTCCGCTTCACCGACATGTGCGGCGCCCGGGGCCTGCCGGCCGCCCGCATCGGTGTCGTGGACGGCCAGGAGATCGAGGTCCAGGGCGAGTTCAGCATCCCGCTGGCGGAGCTGCGCGAGGTCCACGAGGCGACCATCCCGGCGCTGCTCGCCTGAGCCGCCCGGCCGGGCCGGCCGCCGCCGCGGCCGGCGGCAAGCGGCCGTAGCGATTCCGTGTCCCCCACTGCCTTATGGCGGTGGGGGACGCGTTCGCATACTGGCGCCGTGACCGACTACGTCAAGTACCTCCCACCTGCCTCGATACCCGGGGGCGGGGCCGCGGACTGGCCGGTGGAGCAGGCCGACCGCTGGCGCCGGGCCCGGGTCCCGGCGGTCTTCGCCCCGGTCGCCGGGCCGTGGCTCCTCGGGCCGCTCGTGCTCACCTCGCTCGTGCTGATGGGCTGGAACGATCCCGGGGCGCCGGTCCGCGGCACGGACTGGGCCGGCTATCTGCAGGCGGCCCTGCTGACCGCCCTGCCGCTGTGGTTCCGCTGGGTGCCGTGGGCGGCCGCGGCCGCGGCCGCGGTGCTCCTCGCCACCGCCCCCTTCTCCTTCGCGGGCTACGCCGCCGCCGACGGGGAGGGCCGCAACGGCCTGTGGCTGCTGACCTGGACCGCCCTGTGGGCGGCGGCCGGCACCGCCTGGCGGCTGTGGGCCCGCCGCCGGCAGACCGCCCTCGCGCTGGCCGCGGCCGGCGAGGCCCGGCACCCGCTGCCGGAGCACCTGCCCGAGCCCCACCGCCGCCGCGGGTACCAGCCCACGGGGATCGGCGCGGGCCTGTGCCTGACCGGCGTGCTCCTGCTCGGCTGGGGCCTGTCCGCCGACCTCGGCGCACCGGCCCCGGGCCCGTACGACGCGATCGGCCAGCAGGTCTTCGCCCTCCTCTTCCTGCTGCCCGGCACCACGCTGCTCGGGTACGGGGTGGCCGCGCAGGCCGCCGTCCGCAGACTGCACCGGGGACCGCAGCCCGTACTGCGCGTCGGCGTGCGCTTCGGGTACGCCGGCAGCACCTGGCTCTACCCCGACGCCCGCACCCGGGACGCCCGGCCGGTCCTGCGCTTCCGGCACCGCACCCGCGACTGCGAGACCCGGCACAAGCAGCGCACCCTCCTGGGCGCCTCCGAGGAGGTCCTGCGCCGCAAGCACCACGACGTCAGCGGTTTCAGCGAGCCCTTCGAGGCGCTGCTGTACGGGCCTCCCCGCGAGGGCGCCGAACTGGTCCTGGAGCCCGCCGCGTACGGGTCCAGCAGTACCCGCCTCGAGGCCGCGGTGATCACGTCGCGCGCCCGGGACCTCTTCGGCAGCCCGCCGCACACGTGGTACCCGTCCGGTACCTCGTACCGGCTCAAGGAGCGCGAGCGGGAGCGCAAGGCGGCGGAGGAGCGGGCCAGGGAGCGGGAGAAGCGCTCCTCCGGATCCTCGGGCAGCGGCAGCTCCTGCGGCTCGTCGAGCAGCTGCGGCAGCAGCTGCGGCGGGGGCGGCTGCGGCGGGGACTGAGGAGCGGGGCGGACGCCGGGTGTCGGCCCCGTCGGGCACACTCCCCGTATGCCAGCAGCCAGGAAGCCGCGCCCCCGCTCCTACGACCCCGACCGGACCCGGGCGGCGGTGCTCGCCCAGTACGGGCACCTCTCCGAAGCCGTCGGGGCCCTGGACCCGCAGCAGCTGGCCGCACCCGCCGGACTCGGCGCGTGGACCGTGCGAGACCTGGCCGAGCACATCGCCTGGGTCATGGACTCGCTCTCCGCGGCGGCTGCCAGGCCCCCGGCGGCGCGGGCCGACCTGACCGTGCAGACCTGGCCCTCCGCCACGGAGCCCCGGGCGGAGGCGATCGCCGACGGGCACCGCGCCTCCCACGGCGGGGAGCCCGTGGACCTCGGCGACCTGTACGCGCGCACCGGCGAGCGCTTCGCCGAACTGCTCGCGGTGCTCCCCGGGGACCGGCTGCTCGCCCTCGGGGTCGGCGGGATGTCCGTAGCCGACTTCCTCACGACCCGGACCGTGGAGCTGACCGTCCACACCGACGACCTCAACCGCGCCCTCGGCCTCTCCGTACCCCTCGACCGCCAGGCCCTCGCGGCCTGCGTGCGGATCCTCGCCGACGCCCTCGCCGTCCGGGCCCCGGGCGGGGCGGTGGAGGTGCGGATCCCGCCCTTCGCCGTGGTCCAGTGCATCGAGGGCCCCCGGCACACCCGCGGCACCCCGCCCAACGTGGTCGAGACCGACCCGCTGACCTGGATCCGGCTGGCCACCGGCCGTCTCCCCTGGGCGCAGGCCCTCGCGGCGGGCCGGGTCGGCGCCAGCGGGGAGCGGGCCGACCTGGAGCCCGTCCTGCCCGTCATGGGCTGAGCCGGCCGGGCAGGGAACCGGATCCGTGGCCGCCGCGTCACACGGGCATGCGAATCCTCCGTCTTGCACCCGCGGCCCTCGTCGCCGCCCTCGCCCTCACCGGCTGCGGCAGCAGCACCGGTACGGACGCCGGCTCCGACGCCGGCACGGCTCCCCAGGAGGCCCTGACCGGCGTCAAGTGGAGCGTCGAGAGCGTGACCGTCGGCGGCAAGAAGACCGCCGCCCCCGCCGGGGCCGACCTGCTCGTCGAGGGCAACGAGGCCAGCGGCAACTACGGCTGCAACCGCTTCGGCGCGGACGTCACCCTCGACGGCCGGACCCTGACCGTGAAGCCGGGCGCGACCACCACCATGGCCTGCGACGCCATGGACTTCGAGTCCCTGTACGCCAAGACCCTCAAGGGCGCCCTCACGGTGAAGACCGAGGGCGACCGGCTGACCCTCACCAACGCCGCCGGCGACGTGATCAGCTTCAACTCCAAGGCCGCCGAGCCCGCGAAGACCTTCGCCGGCACCCAGTGGAACGTGGACTCCGTGGCCTCCGCCGGCCTCGACAGCGTCTCCTCCGTCCCCGAGGGCAAGACCTACTTCACCGTCGGGCAGAACGGGAAGGCCAGCGGCAGCCTCGGCTGCAACCGCTTCAACGCCACCGCCAAGGTCTCCGGCAGCACCGTGGTCTTCGGCCCGGTGGCCGCGACCCGGATGGCCTGCACCGGCCCCGAGGGCGACGCCGAGCGCGCCCTGACCGAGCTGTTCGCCTCCGGCCCCCTGACCTTCACCGTCGAGGGCGACTCCCTGACCCTGACCGCGAAGGACGGCAAGTCCGTCACCGCGAAGGCCGCCGAGGTCGTCGCGCAGTAGGCAGTACGTACGCACAGCAGGGGACCCCGGGCCCGCCGGGCGGCGGCCGCACGAACACCGCCCGGCAGCGGCCGCGGGGTCCCTCCGCGCGTATGCGCACGCACCCGCGCTTCACACCCCCGGGCCGTCAGGCCGGATACGGCAGCAGCCCCGCGTCCGTCCGCTCCCAGGCCGCCCGCAGCTCCGCGAGCCGCCGGGGCTCCAGCGCCGCCCTGTCGGCCTGCTCACGGACGTCGCCCGCCAGGTCGAAGAGCTGGTCGCGGCCCGTCTTGCCGCGGTAGTACTTCCAGTCTCCACGGCGCAGCGCCCGCTCCCCGCGCACCCGCCAGAACAGGTCCCGCTCCGGCACCCGCTCCCCGCGCAGCAGGTAGCCCGCGAGGCTGGTGCCGTCCAGCGGGAAGGCCCGGTCGGGGCGGGCCCCGGCCACCTCCAGCAGGGTGGCCGTCCAGTCCGGGGTGTACACCGGCAGGTCGCTGACCTGGCCGCCGTCGATCCGGGCGGGCCAGCGCACGATCGTGGGGACGCGGATCCCGCCCTCCTGGAGGGATCCCTTGTTCCCCGCCAGGGGCCAGTTGTACGAGAAGCGCTCGCCGCCGTTGTCGCTGGCGAAGAAGACCAGGGTGTCCTGCTCCCGGCCGGCCCGCCGCAGGGCCTTCAGCACCTCCCCGACGGACCGGTCGAGGTCCTCGACCAGCTCCTTGTACTTCCCGATCGAGCCGCCGTCCTGGTGCCACAGCGCCCGCCGGTCCCCGGCCCTGATCCGGCGGACGATCTCCGCGCTCTCCTCGGTGTCGCCCTCGGCGATCCAGGGCCAGTGCGGGGTGGTGAAGTTCAGGTTCAGCAGCCAGGGCCGGCCGCCGTGGTCCCGGGACACGTACTCGGCCGCCCGCTCGGTGAGGATCCGCGTGTAGTAGCGCAGGTCCTTGTACTCGGCGGCGCCCTCGTAGAGGTCGTACGAGCCGTCCCCGCCGAGCTTGGAGTAGTACTCCAGCGCCCCGCCGAAGTTCCCGAAGAACTCGTCCCAGCCGGAGCGGGTCGGGCTGTAGTCGGGCAGCGAGCCGCAGTGCCACTTGCCGATCAGGGCGGTGGCGTAGCCGGTGGAGCGCAGCAGCGAGGCCAGGGTCGGGTGGGTGGGCTCCAGGCCCGCCGACCGGTCCGCGATGGGCTCGGCCAGCCCGCCCTGCGTCCGGCCGGGGAAGCGGCCCGTGTACAGGCTGAAGCGGGTCGGGGAGCAGGTGGCGGAGCCCGAGTACGCGTCGGTGAAGCGCACCCCCTGGCGGGCGAGCCGGTCGAGGTTCGGGGTGCGGATGTGGCTGGAACCGTACGAGGACAGGTCGGCCCAGCCGAGGTCGTCGCCGAGGATGAACAGGATGTTGGGACGGCGTCCGGGGCGCTTCCCCGAGGCCCGGAAGGGACGCTCCGCAGGGGCCGCGGAGGACCCCGGAAGGGCCTCCGCGGGGGCTCCGGCAGCGGCCGCCGAGGCCGCTCCGAGGCCCGTGGAGGCGGCCGCTGCGGTGGCCGCGACACCCGCTCCGAAGGCACGTCGGGACAGGGGGCTGTTGGACGAAGACACAGGAACTCCAGGGCAGGGCGGGACCACCCGGCCCGGTGGCGGCGGCGGGGGACGGCGCGCGGCACGCAGGCCCGGGGCAGGGGTGGTCAAAAAGAGAGAAAAGGAAAGGAGTTGCGGCTACGCGAAACAGCGACAGATGGCGCTCGCGACACGGACCAGGTCAACGTGGCGGCGCTCGACGAGGGTGACCGCACGGTCACCGAGAGGCTGCATGGAGCGAGAGCCTGTACGAATTCGCTTGTAGATGTCAACAAGGTGATCCGAATACCGAGACGGAGGCATTCGGTCACCCTCTGTGCTGTGACATTTCCCGGCCGTCCCCAATTCGGACCAGTGGTCGATCTCGCCTACACTCAAGACGTGCCTCGTGGTGATGGACGACTCAACCACGACCTGCTCCCCGGCGAGAAGGGCCCCCAGGACGCTTGCGGCGTCTTCGGTGTCTGGGCTCCGGGTGAAGAGGTCGCCAAGCTCACCTACTTCGGACTGTATGCACTGCAGCACCGCGGACAAGAGTCCGCGGGCATCGCTGTGAGCAACGGTTCCCAGATCCTCGTCTTCAAGGACATGGGACTTGTCTCCCAGGTCTTCGACGAAACCTCCCTCGGCTCCCTCCAGGGCCATATCGCGGTCGGTCACGCCCGCTACTCCACCACCGGAGCCTCGGTGTGGGAGAACGCGCAGCCGACCTTCCGGGCGACCGCCCACGGCTCGATCGCCCTGGGACACAACGGCAACCTGGTCAACACGGCCGAGCTCGCCGGTATGGTCGCCGACCTCCCCCGGCAGGACGGCCGCGCCACCCAGGTCGCGGCGACCAACGACACCGACCTCGTCACGGCCCTGCTGGCCGGCCAGGTCGACGCCGACGGCAAGCCGCTGACCGTCGAGGAGTCCGCCCGTGTGGTGCTCCCGCAGGTCAAGGGGGCCTTCTCGCTCGTCTTCATGGACGAGAACACCCTCTACACCGCCCGTGACCCGCAGGGCATCCGCCCGCTGGTCCTCGGCCGCCTGGAGCGCGGCTGGGTGGTCGCGAGCGAGACCGCCGCCCTCGACATCTGCGGTGCCAGCTTCGTCCGCGAAGTGGAGCCCGGCGAGCTCATCGCGATCGACGAGAACGGCCTGCGCACCTCCCGATTCGCGGATGCGAAGCCCAAGGGCTGTGTGTTCGAGTACGTGTACCTGGCCCGCCCCGATACCGACATCGCCGGGCGGAACGTGTACCTCTCCCGGGTCGAGATGGGCCGCCGGCTGGCCAAGGAGGCGCCTGCCGACGCCGATCTGGTCATAGCGACTCCGGAGTCCGGTACCCCGGCCGCCGTGGGCTACGCCGAGGCCAGCGGGATCCCGTACGGCTCCGGCCTGGTGAAGAACGCCTACGTGGGCCGCACCTTCATCCAGCCCTCGCAGACCATCCGCCAGCTGGGCATCCGCCTCAAGCTGAACCCGCTCAAGGAAGTCATCCGCGGCAAGCGCCTGGTGGTCGTCGACGACTCGATCGTCCGCGGCAACACCCAGCGCGCCCTGGTCCGGATGCTCCGCGAGGCCGGCGCCGCCGAGGTCCACATCCGGATCTCGTCCCCGCCCGTCAAGTGGCCGTGCTTCTTCGGCATCGACTTCGCGACCCGCGCCGAGCTGATCGCCAACGGCATGTCCGTGGAGGAGATCGGCAAGTCCCTGGGCGCCGACTCCCTGTCGTACATCTCGATCGACTCGATGATCGAGGCGACGACGATCCAGAAGCCGAACCTGTGCCGCGCCTGCTTCGACGGCGAGTACCCCATGGAGCTGCCCGACCCGGAGCTCCTGGGCAAGCAGCTGCTGGAGACCGAGCTCGCGGGCGGCACCGACGCCGCCGACGCGCTGCGCCGCCCGTAACACCCGCTCAAACGCAGTAACGACACGAAAGTTCTCACCCATGCCTGAGACCACCGGTGCCTCCTACGCGTCCGCGGGCGTCGACATCGAGGCGGGCGACCGCGCCGTCGAGCTGATGAAGGAGTGGGTGAAGAAGACCCAGCGCCCCGAGGTCCTCGGCGGCCTCGGCGGGTTCGCCGGACTCTTCGACGCCTCCGCCCTCAAGCGCTACGAGCGCCCCCTGCTCGCCTCCGCCACGGACGGGGTCGGCACCAAGGTCGACATCGCCCGCCAGATGGGCGTGTACGACACCATCGGCCACGACCTGGTCGCGATGGTCATGGACGACATCGTCGTCTGCGGTGCCGAGCCGCTGTTCATGACCGACTACATCTGCGTGGGCAAGGTGCATCCCGAGCGGGTCGCCGCGATCGTCAAGGGCATCGCCGAGGGCTGCGTGCTCGCCGGTACGGCCCTGGTCGGCGGCGAGACGGCCGAGCACCCGGGCCTGCTCGGCCCGGACGAGTTCGACGTGGCCGGCGCCGGCACGGGCGTGGTCGAGTACGACCGACTGCTCGGCGCCGACCGCATCCGTAAGGGGGACGCGGTCATCGCGATGGCGTCCTCCGGACTTCACTCGAACGGGTACTCGCTCGTACGGCACGTGCTCTTCGACCGGGCCGGCATGACCCTCGAGCAGGAGGTCGCGGAGTTCGGCCGGACCCTCGGCGAGGAGCTCCTGGAGCCCACCAAGATCTACTCGCTGGACTGCATGGCGCTGATCCGCACCGCCGAGGTGCACGGGTTCTCGCACATCACCGGCGGCGGGCTCGCGGCCAACCTGGCCCGGGTCATCCCGGACCACCTGCACGCCACGGTCGACCGCTCGACCTGGGCCCCGGGCGCGGTGTTCGACCTGGTCGGCAAGGCCGGCAAGGTGGAGCAGCTGGAGCTGGAGAAGACCCTGAACATGGGCGTCGGCATGATGGCCGTCGTACCGCAGGAGTCCGTGGACGTGGCCCTGGCCACCCTGGCCGACCGGGGCGTCGACGCCTGGGTCGCGGGCGAGATCCTGGACCGCGGCGCGCACGCCGAGGGCGCCGAGCTGACCGGTGCGTACTCCGCCTGACCTGCACGTCCACCGGCGCGGGAGCGGGCTGCGGCCCGTTCCCGCGCAGTGCTCCGCCCGTGTGCCGGCAGCCGGAGCAGCACCCCGAGCAGCACTGAACCCGGTCCGGGATTCCCTGGACCGGGTTCGAGTGTGTGTTCGCTTGTGCAGTCAGCTCGGGGTCATGCGCCGCGACGCTGCGGGGACGGACCGGACTCCTCGTCCTCGTCGTCGTCCTCGTTGTACAGCTCCGCATAGCGGGCGTACGGGTCTTCTTCCTCGTCGTCGTCCTCGAACGGCTCGCCATTCGGCGGCTGGTTCGAAACCGGCTGCGAAGGTGATGCGCCCAGCTCGTTGGCCAGACGTGTGAGGTCGGTCCCGCCGCTGCTGTACTTCAGCTGGCGGGCGACCTTCGTCTGCTTGGCCTTTGCCCGGCCGCGCCCCATGGCTCGACCCCCTCGGTGACGGGGCTCGACGGCCCCAGAGTCTTGACACGCGTTCATGATTCGGAACGGGCTCTCGCTAGAGAGACCGGTCCGTAGGGCTTCAACGGTACCTGCTTCCGCGGCCATACGGTACGCCGCCCGCATGACGTGCCTCTGCGCAGTGCCTGCGAGACGCCCCGTACTCGCTGGTCAGCTGCGATTTTAGCTCCTTATTGACGGGCGACCCGCCGAAGCGCAGTGAGTCTCACCACGTCTTTCGGACGGGCCGCCCGGACATGCCCTTACGCCGTACGGGAGGAGCGCGCCTCGGCCATCCGCTGCTCGGCGACCCGGTCGGCCGCGGCGGCCGGCGGGATACCGTCCGCCTTTGCGCGAGCGAAGATCTCCAGGGTGGTGTCGAAGATCTTCGTGGCCTTCACCTTGCAGCGGTCGAAGTCGAAGCCGTGCAGCTCGTCGGCGACCTGGATGACACCGCCCGCGTTGACCACGTAGTCCGGCGCGTAGAGGATCCCGCGGTCGGCGAGGTCCTTCTCGATGCCGGGGTGGGCGAGCTGGTTGTTGGCCGCGCCGCAGACGATCTTCGCGGTGAGGACCGGGACCGAGTCGTCGTTGAGCGCGCCGCCCAGGGCGCAGGGGGCGTAGATGTCCAGCCCCTCGGTGCGGATGAGGGCCTCGGTGTCGGCGACCGCGGTGACCTGCGGGTGCTTGGCGAGGATGCGCTCGACGGACTCCTGGCGGACGTCCGTGATGACCACCTCGGCGCCGTCGGCCAGGAGGTGCTCGACCAGGTAGTGGCCCACCTTGCCGACGCCGACCACGCCGACCCTGCGGCCGCGGAGCGTGGGGTCGCCCCAGAGGTGCTGGGCGCTGGCGCGCATGCCCTGGAAGACGCCGAAGGCGGTGAGCACGGAGGAGTCGCCCGCGCCGCCGTTCTCGGGGGAGCGGCCGGTCGCCCAGCGGGTCTCGCGGGCCACGACGTCCATGTCGGCCACGTAGGTGCCGACGTCGCAGGCGGTCACGTAGCGGCCGCCGAGGGACTCGACGAAGCGCCCGTAGGCCAGCAGCAGCTCCTCCGACTTGAGGACGTCCGGGTCGCCGATGATGACGGCCTTGCCGCCGCCGTGGTCCAGGCCGGCCAGGGCGTTCTTGTACGACATGCCGCGGGAGAGGTTCAGCGCGTCGAGGACGGCCTCCTCGTCGCTGGCGTAGGCGTGGAACCGGGTGCCGCCGAGGGCCGGGCCCAGGGCGGTCGAGTGGATGGCGATGACGGCCTTCAGGCCGGTGGCGCGGTCCTGGCACAGCACGACTTGCTCATGGCCTCCCTGCTCCGAGCGGAACAGGGTGTGCAGGACGCCGTCGGTCATTTCGGTCACGGTGGTGACTCCCATAAGTGATGCGGCGGGGGCCCTCCTGCGGGTGGGGAGGGCGTGTGTGAGCAGCGTAAGACCTGGGGGCCGCCCCGGGGGGCCGGGTGCCCAGGATCACCCCCCGCGGGGAGTACGCGTAGCGGGGCGGGCCGAGGGGGAGGAGGTGGGGGTGAATCCATCCCTCACCGTGCCGTACGCCTCCTACCTGCGCGTGTACGAGCCCCTCGCGGCCTTCCCGGAGCCGGAGCGCACCCACTGGGCGGACTACGCCCGGCGCGGGCCGTGCCCGTCGTACCAGGAGGAACTGCGCCGGTCGCTGGCGGACTTGGCCGCGGTGCCCCCGGCGGGGGTGCCGGCGCAGGAGAGCGCGGACGCCTTCACGGCGGTGGTGGACGGGGTGCTGCTGGTCTGCCCGTGGCGGACCCGGCTGCGGGGCTGGCTGGCCCTCCAGGAGCTGTCGGCGGACTTCCCGGCCCCGGTGCTGGACCTGGCGCTGCCGCCGGTGGTCCGCAAGCAGGCGGAGGCGGACTACGAGCGCTGGCGGGAGCGGAACCCGGACGCGCGCCCCTGGATCCGCACGGCGGTCTGGCAGGTGCCGCTGCGCTGGTTCGTGCTGGTGGCCGACGAGGAGCGCGAGTACCGGCCGGGGGAGCTGCTGCGGTACCGGACGCCGATGGTGCAGGCCCGGCGGCGGCTGGCGCGGGCGCTGCGGGTGCTGCGGGGGGTCGAGGGCGAGGAGGCCGAGTCCCACGCGGTGCTGGCCGAGGGGCTGGTGGAGGTGGGGCGCTGGCTGGAGGAATTCCACCCGCGCTCGCTGGTGGAGCTGGACTACGGCGGGCTGGTGCACGCGCTGCCCGCGGACCGGCTGGCGGAGGACCGCTCGGCGGCGGACCTCGCGGAGGGCCTGCGGGCGCTGGGGGCGGGGGACGGGGAGGCGGCCGGGGCGGAGTACGTCAAGCTGAGCGGGCGGTGGCGGGCGGTCCGGGAGCGGCTCTTCGCGAACTAATCGCAGGTGAGGGGTGCGCGGGAGGCCCGATCGGGTGATACTCGGGTCTTAGTGCCGGGACCTACGTCCTGATCCGGGCCAATGGCCCAAGCGTGACGGACCGCACTAACTTCACCCTTGCGCCGTTCCCCTACCCTCGTGCCAAAATAGGACAAGGAGTCTGGGGAGGGTTCCTTCCGCCCAACTCCGGGCGGATCGCTTGGTATTGCACTCTATGGGGGGCCCGGTGGCTCCCGATCGCTGTGTGACTGATCGTCACTGTGGGGTGACTGTCCGTTATGGGGGGGTCCATCGGCTTCCGTCGCGGATGAACACCTCAGAGGGCAATTCCATCGGTTTGGCCGACGAGGCTGGACAGATGGTGTAGTTGTAGTGCCGAGGACAAGCCGTTCGTCCTATAACCGACTCGGCCCGCGTATGTCCATTTCGGGCAACGCGGGCCAAGGTGCAGAATTTAGAGGAAAGAACCGAGATGGTTCGGTTCTCCCGAGGAGGCCGCTCATGACCGCTCGCACCCCTGATGCCGAGCCGCTGCTGACCCCGGCTGAGGTTGCCACCATGTTCCGCGTGGACCCGAAGACGGTTACCCGCTGGGCCAAGGCCGGCAAGCTCACGTCCATCCGCACCCTGGGTGGACACCGCCGTTACCGCGAGGCTGAGGTCCGCGCCCTGCTGGCGGGAATTCCGCAGCAGCGCAGCGAGGCCTGAGTATCGCAGCACCCCGTTTTGCCGGGCTCTTTCCGGATCCCCCAATCCGATAAGCCCACCTAGCTTCATACGGTCGGACCTGCCCCAACAGGTCCTCCCAGGCCGTCGATCGCGCTGGACTCCGCCGGGTCCAGCGCGATTTTTTTGTGCCCGCCCGGGGCCTTCCGAGGTGGGGTGCAATGGCACATATAAAATCGACCCCGTGTATGTGTGCCATAAATAAGGGTGCTCCGAAAACTCGTGTGGTGACTCCCGTCACACCTGATCGCTCTTGTATATCCGGCATTGCACCCGTAAGGGGACTTCGGCGGCGAGACCGGTCATGCGTTCGTGGGACTTTGGTCCCGCTGCGGTTCATCGTCTAATCGGAATTAATCATTCCGCCCCCTGGCGGGGGTCAAACCTCCGCTCCGCGGGCAACCCGGACCGGTCCGTCCACTCCGTCGTACGCACCGGGACACGCCGTCGTACGTACCGGGGCACCCCGGAAACGCCGCAGGGCCCGTATCTCCGAGAGATACGGGCCCTGCACCTGCGATCCTGACGGGACTTGAACCCGCGACCTCCACCTTGACAGGGTGGCGAGCTAACCAACTGCTCCACAGGACCTTGCTTGCATCCGCCGGGCGGCTGCGAACAAGACTGTACAGCAGGTCAGGGCCTCCGGTCGAACCCGGCTCCTCAGGCCCCGACGATGGCGTCGATCGCCTTCACGATCCGCTTGTCGGAGACGGGGTACGCCGTCCCCAGCGCGTGCGCGAAGTAGCTGACCCGGAGCTCCTCGATCATCCAGCGGACGTCCGTCACCGCCGCCGGCACCGGCCGGCCCTTCGGCAACTGCTCCAGCAGCCAGGCGTACTCGTCCTGCATCTCGTGGACCTTCTCCATGCGCGTGGTGTCGCGCTGGGCGCCCGTCGGCATCTGCTGGAGCCGCCGGTCCGCCGCCACGAGGTAGCGCATCAGGTCCGGCAGCCGCTTCAGCCCGGTCAGGGTGACGAAGCCGGGCGGCACGAGGGCCGCCAGCTGCGTCCTGACGTCCTGCACGTTCGCGACCAGGGCCAGGCTGTTCGTGCTCTTCAGGCGGCGCTCACAGGCCTGCCAGGCGGCCAGGATCTGCTGCACCTGCCCGACGGTGTGCACGGTCGCCTCCACGAGGTCCGCGCGGACGGCGTCGAAGAGCCTCCGGAAGGACTGCTCGTCCCAGGCCGGGCCGCCGTGGTCGGCGATCAGCCGGTCCGCCGCGGCGGTCGCGCAGTCGTCGAACAGGGCCTGCACCGAGCCGTGCGGGTTCCGCGACAGGGCCAGCTTCTGCTGGTTGCCGAGCCGGTCCGAGGCGAACTTCGCCGGGTTCACCGGGATGTTCAGCATGATCAGCCGGCGGGTGCCCCGCCACATGGCCTCGGCCTGCTCGGCCTCGGTGTCGAAGAGCCGTACGGAGACGCTGTCGCCCGCGTCCACGAGCGCCGGGTAGGCCTTGACCGGCTGTCCGGCCCGCCGGGTCTCGAAGACCTTCGAGAGGGTCCCGATGGTCCAGTCGGTCAGCCCGGTGCGCTCCAGGGACTCGCCGCCCGCGCGCTCGGCGGTGGCGGCCGCGGCCTTGGAGAGGGCCTGGCGGGCCTTCGGCTTCAGCCGGAGCCGCAGGGCCTCCAGGTCCTTGTCCTCGGCGATCTTGCGGCGCCGCTCGTCGACGATCCGGAAAGTGATCTTCAGGTGCTCCGCCAGGCGGCCCAGGTCGAAGTCCTCGGCCTTGACCGGCACCCCGACCATCCGCTGGAGCTCCCGGGCCAGGGTGACCGTCAGCGGCTCCTGGAGGGGCACCGCCGTGTCCAGGAAGCGGCCGGCGAAGTTCGGCGCGGGGACGTAGTGCCGGCGGACCGGCTTGGGCAGCGAGCGGATCAGCTCGGTGACGACCTCCTCGCGCAGCCCCGGGATCTGCCAGTCGAAGCCCTCGCCGGTGACCTGGTTGAGGACCTGGAGCGGCACGTGGACGGTCACGCCGTCCGCGTCCGCGCCCGGCTCGAACTGGTAGGTCACGCGGAACTTGAGCGGGCCCTGGCGCCAGGAGTCCGGATAGTCGTCCTTCGTGACCCCGGCGGCCTTCTCCGTGAGCAGCATCTCCCGCTCGAAGTCGAGGAGTTCGGGCTCCTCGTGCTTCTTGTGCTTCCACCAGGAGTCGAAGTGGGCGCCGGAGACGACGTGCTCGGGGATCCGCTTGTCGTAGAAGTCGAAGAGGGTCTCGTCGTCCACGAGGATGTCGCGGCGGCGGGCCCGGTGCTCCAGCTCCTCGACCTCGGTGAGCAGCTTGCGGTTGTCCGCGTAGAACTTGTGGTGCGTACGCCAGTCGCCCTCGACGAGCGCGTTGCGGATGAAGAGCTCGCGGGAGACCTCGGGGTCGATCCGGCCGTAGTTGATCTTCCGCTGGGCCACGATCGGGACCCCGTACAGGGTGACCTTCTCGTACGCCATCACGGCCGCCTGGTCCTTCTCCCAGTGCGGCTCGCTGTACGTGCGCTTGATCAGGTGCTGCGCCAGCGGCTCGACCCACTCCGGCTCGACCTTCGCGTTGACCCGGGCCCACAGCCGCGAGGTCTCCACCAGCTCCGCCGACATCAGGAACCTGGGCTGCTTCTTGAAGAGCGCCGAACCCGGGAAGACGGCGAACTTGGCCGACCGGGCGCCCAGGTACTCGTTCTTGTCGGTGTCCTTCAGGCCGATGTGCGAGAGCAGGCCTGCGAGCAGCGAGACGTGGACGCTCTGCTCCGGCGCATCCTCCTCGTTGAGGTGGATGCCCATGGTCTTCGCGACCGTGCGCAGCTGCGAGTAGATGTCCTGCCACTCGCGGATCCGCAGGAAGTTCAGGTACTCCTGCTTGCACATCCGGCGGAACGAGGACGAGCCCCGCTCCTTCTGCTGCTCGCGCACGTAGCGCCACATGTTCAGGAAGGCCAGGAAGTCCGAGGTCTCGTCCTTGAACCGGGCGTGCTGCTGGTCCGCCTGCGTCTGCTTGTCCGAGGGCCGCTCGCGCGGGTCCTGGATGGACAGCGCCGCCGCGATGACCATGACCTCGCGGACGCAGCCGTTCTTGTCGGCCTCCACGACCATGCGGGCCAGCCGCGGGTCCACGGGCAGCTGCGAGAGCTTGCGGCCCATCGGCGTGAGCCGCTTCTTCGGGTCCTTCTCCGCCGGATCCAGCGCCCCCAGCTCCTGGAGGAGCTGTACGCCGTCGCGGATGTTGCGGTGGTCCGGCGGGTCGATGAAGGGGAACTTCTCGATCTCGCCGAGCCCGGCCGCGGTCATCTGGAGGATGACGGAGGCGAGGTTCGTACGGAGGATCTCGGCGTCCGTGAACTCCGGGCGGGAGAGGAAGTCGTCCTCGGAGTACAGGCGGATGCAGATGCCGTCCGAGGTGCGGCCGCAGCGGCCCTTGCGCTGGTTCGCGCTGGCCTGGCTGACCCGCTCGATCGGCAGCCGCTGCACCTTCGTGCGGTGGCTGTAGCGCGAGATGCGGGCCGTGCCCGGGTCGATCACGTACTTGATGCCGGGGACGGTCAGCGAGGTCTCGGCCACGTTGGTCGCCAGGACGATCCTGCGTCCGGTGTGCTGCTGGAAGACCCGGTGCTGCTCGGCGTGCGACAGGCGCGCGTACAGCGGCAGGACCTCGGTGAAGCGGAGCTTCTTCTTGATGAGGGCGTCCGCGGTGTCGCGGATCTCGCGCTCGCCGGAGAGGAAGACCAGGATGTCGCCGGGCCCCTCGGCCTGGAGCTCGTCCACGGCCTCGCAGATCGCGGTGATCTGGTCCCGGTCGCTGTCCTCGGAGTCCTCTTCGAGGAGCGGCCGGTAGCGCACCTCCACCGGGTACGTGCGGCCGCTGACCTCGACGATCGGCGCGTCCCCGAAGTGCCGGGAGAAGCGCTCGGGGTCGATGGTCGCCGAGGTGATCACGACCTTGAGGTCGGGGCGCTTCGGCAGCAGCTGGGCGAGGTACCCCAGGAGGAAGTCGATGTTGAGGCTGCGCTCGTGCGCCTCGTCGATGATGATCGTGTCGTAGGCGCGCAGCTCGCGGTCCGTCTGGATCTCCGCGAGCAGGATGCCGTCCGTCATCAGCTTCACGAAGGTCGCGTCCGGGTCCACCTGGTCGGTGAAGCGGACCTTCCAGCCGACCGTCTGCCCGATCTCGGTCCGCAGCTCCTCGGCGATCCGCTCGGCGACGGTGCGGGCGGCGATCCGCCGGGGCTGGGTGTGTCCGATCATGCCGCGGACGCCCCGGCCCAGCTCCATGCAGATCTTGGGGATCTGCGTGGTCTTGCCGGAACCGGTCTCACCGGCGACGATCACGACCTGGTGGTCGCGTATCGCCTCGGCGATCTCGTCCTTCTTCTGGCTGACGGGCAGGTTCTCGGGATACGTGACCTCGGGCAGCCGGGCCGCGCGCCTGGCCGTCCGCTCGGCGGCCTTGCCGGCCTCCGCGGCGATCTCGTCCAGTACGGCCTGCCTGGCCTCGGGCTTGCGGATGCGGCGGGCGCCTTCGAGACGACGGCCGAGCCGGTGAGCGTCGCGGAGCGAGATCTCACCGAGCTGGGTCTGCAGGGCGGCGAAGGAAGTAGACATACAAGTTCGATGCTCTCACCAGGGGGCGCCGGGTGGCGAACGCATTCTGCGCGGCACCCCGTAGCATTCCGGACGAGATCTCCCAAACGACCCGCCGAAGCGAGTGAGAGGCCTGTCATGCCCCGCCCCCGGACCACCGCGTCCCGCAAGCCGCTGCTGATCTCCGCCGGGGTCGCACTCGCCGCCGTCGCCCTCGGGCTGGCCTCCTGGCAGGCCACCGCGCCCGGGGAGGAGGAGCCCGCGCCCGCAGCCGCCGCCGTGGGCGCCGCGCCGAGCCGCACCCCGCAGTCCGAGCCCCTCTCCGAAGGCCAGCAGGAGCTGCTGAAGCTGGCCCGCCGGGATGCGGCCGACCCGCTGGCGGCCGGCCGCGCCGACGCGCCCGTGGTGCTGATCGAGTACGCCGACTACCGCTGCGGCTACTGCGGCAAGTTCGCCCGGGACAACGAGCCCGTCCTGCTGCGCAAGTACGTCGAGGACGGCACCCTGCGCATCGAGTACCGGAACTTCCCGATCTTCGGCGAGGAGTCCGAGGCCGCCGCGCGGGCCGCCTGGGCGGCCGGGCAGCAGGGCCGCTTCAAGCAGTTCCACGCAGCCGCGTACGCCGAGGGGGCGAAGGAGAAGGGCTTCGGAGCGGACCGGCTCGTCGCCCTCGCCCGCGAGGCCGGGGTCCCCGACCTCGCCCGCTTCCGCACCGACATGGACGGCTCCGCCGCCGAGGCCGCGGTCAAGACCGACCAGGCCGAGGGCTACCGCATCGGGGTCAGCAGCACCCCGTCCTTCCTGGTCAACGGGCACCCGATCGCCGGGGCCCAGCCCCTGGAGGCCTTCGAGGCGGCCATCGAGGCGGCCCGCGCACAGGCCGCGCTGCACGGCAGCCCGAAGCCCGTTACCGCGGAGTCCGGCACCCCGCAGTCGGGCACGGCGCCGTCCGGTACGGCCGGCTAGATGGAGATCGGCTACCTCGCGGCCTTCCTCGGCGGGCTGCTGGCCCTCCTCAGCCCGTGCAGCGCCCTGCTCCTGCCGGCCTTCTTCGCGTACTCGATCGACTCCGCCTCGCGGCTGCTGGCCCGGACCGGGATCTTCTACGCGGGCCTCGCCACCACCCTGGTCCCGCTCGGGGCCGCCGGCTCCCTCGCCGGCCGGTTCTTCTACGGCCACCGGGACCAGCTGGTCCTGGCCGGCGGCTGGCTGATCATCGCGCTGGGCCTGGCGCAGATCCTCGGCCTGGGCTTCGCCTCGCGGCGGCTGTCCGGGCTGTCCGGGCGGATCCGCCCGACCACGGCCCTGTCCGTGTACGCCCTCGGCGCGGTCTACGGCCTGGCCGGGTTCTGCGCCGGGCCGATCCTGGGCAGCGTCCTGACGGTGGCCGCGGTGAGCGGCTCCCCGGTCTACGGCGGGCTGCTGCTGGCCGTGTACGCGCTGGGGATGGCCGTGCCGCTGTTCCTGCTCGCCCTGCTGTGGGAGCGCTTCGACCTGGGGAGGCGGCGCTGGCTGCGGGGCCGCGAACTGGCCGCGGGCCCGCTGCGGCTGCACACGACCTCGCTGCTGTCGGGGCTGTTCTTCGTCCTGCTGGGCGCGCTCTTCCTGGCGTACGACGGGGCGAGCGCCCTGCCGGGGCTGCTGGACGTGGACGACTCGTACGCCGTCGAGCAGTGGGTGCGGGGCTTCGCGGACCGGGTGCCGGACTGGGCCCTGCTGGGCCTGGTCGCCGCGGGTGCGCTGGGCGCGGGGGCCGTGCAGTGGCGCCGGGCCCGGGCGGCGGGCGCGGAAGAGGGGTAGACCGTACGGGTGCGGGGCCGGGATGCCGGTCCCGCACCCGTATCCGTGCGCCGGTATCCCCCCGGGGAATGCAGAAGGCCCCGTCCGGATCGGACGGGGCCTTCACTTGTGGCTGGGGCCGGGGTCGAACCGGCGACCTATCGCTTTTCAGGCGATCGCTCGTACCAACTGAGCTACCCAGCCACGCACCTCTTGCGAGGTGCAGCGATCCTGACGGGACTTGAACCCGCGACCTCCACCTTGACAGGGTGGCGAGCTAACCAACTGCTCCACAGGACCTGGCTCGTACGAGATTGCTCTCGCACGGGTAAAGCGTGCCCCCAACGGGATTCGAACCCGTGCTACCGCCTTGAAAGGGCGGCGTCCTGGGCCACTAGACGATGAGGGCTAAGGGCCCACCTGGGCGCTTCTCAGCGCGTCGGGGACGTGAGAAGCATATGGGATGGGGCTGGGTATCGCCAAAACGGTTTCCTCCGGAGGGAGAATGGCCGCGTGCTGGAGATGACGCGCGAGGAGTTCGAGGAGCTTGTCGCCGAGGCCCTGGACCGGATCCCGCCCGAGCTGACGCGGTTGATGGACAACGTCGCCGTGTTCGTCGAGGACGAGCCCCCGGCGGACGATCCGGAGCTGCTCGGCCTCTACGAGGGGACGCCGCTGACCGACCGGGGCGAGTGGTACGCCGGGGTGCTCCCGGACCGGATCACGATCTACCGCAACCCCACCCTGCGGATGTGCGAGGACCGCGAGGACGTGGTCGCGGAGACCGAGATCACCGTCGTGCACGAGATCGCCCACCACTTCGGCATCGACGACGACCGGCTCCACGAGCTGGGCTACGGGTGACCGGCCCGCAGGGGCGGGTGCTCGCCGCCGTCGCGGCGGGCGGGGCGGCCGGGGCGCTGGCGCGGTACGCCGCCTCCCTGGCCTGGCCGGCCGCCCCGGGCGCCTTCCCGTGGGCGACCTTCTGGGTGAACGTCTCCGGGTGCGCCCTGATCGGGGTGCTGATGCCCCTGGTCGCCGAGGGCGGCCGCGGCGCGCACCCGCTGTTGCGGCCATTCCTGGGCACCGGGGTGCTGGGCGGCTACACCACCTTCTCCACGTACGCCCTGGACGTCTCGCGGCTGCTCGGCCGCGGGGAGGCGGGCACGGCGGTGGCGTACGCGGGCCTGACGGCGGCCGGGGCGCTGGGCGCGGTGTGGGCGGCGGCGGCCGCCACGCGGCGGGCGGTGCGCGGGGCCGGGGGCCGGGCCGGCGGGGTGCGCGCGTGAACTGGCTGCTGGTGGCCCTCGGCGCGGCGGTCGGCGCGCCGCTGCGGTACCTGGCGGACCGGGCGGTGCAGACGCGGCACGACGGGGTGTTCCCGTGGGGGACGTTCGCGGTCAACGCGGCCGGCAGCCTGGTGCTGGGCGCCCTGGCGGGGGCCGCGCTCTCGGGTGCGGGGCCGACCGGGTCGGCAGGGGTGCAGGCGCTCCTCGGGACGGGCCTGTGCGGGGCCCTGACGACGTATTCGACGTTCTCGTACGAGACCCTGCGGCTGGCCGAGGGCGGGCGGGGGCTCCTGGCGGCGGCGAACGTGACCGCGTCGGTGCTGGCGGGGCTGGGCGCCGTCCACCTGGGCTCGACGGTGGCGCAGGCGCTGGCTGCGGGCTGACGCGGGCCGGGTCGGGCCGGGCTGACGTGGGCTGGGGCGGGCTGCCGGGAGCGCATCCCGCCGGTCCGGTGCGGGACCGGCGCGGCCCCCGCGGCGCCTGGGGCGTGTCTCTTACGGGGCAAAGGGAGTTGGGCACATTGACCCGCTCACCGCGGACCACTCGTGCCCCTGTCCCGGAGGTGCCGCCCGTGCGCCAGATCCCCGCAACCGTCCGACTGGCCGTCACCGCGCTCGCGGTCGCGGCCTCCGCGGGCTGCATGAGCGTGACCGACGACGCGGCCAAGCCCGGCCCCTCCTCGTCCGCAGACCGCCGCGAGGCGGCCGCCGACCCCGGTTCGGGTACCGGGTACGGGCAGGCCGGCCGGGGCGGCGGGGGCGGGTACGGGGCGAAGGGCGAGAAGGGCGCCCAGGAGGACGGCGGGGACGGGCCCGGCGGTGCGGGCGGGGACGGGAAGCCGGGCGCCACCTCCAGCCCGGGAGCGGCGGCCGGGGCCCCCGGCGGCGGACCCTCGCCCTCCGGCCCGGCCGCGGGCGGTCCCGGCGGCGCCGGGCCGGGTCCGCAGCAGCCCGGACCGGGCGGGACCGACGGCGGTGCCTCGGCGGGCTCGGGCGGGGACGGCGGCGCCGGGGGCCCGGGCGGGCCCGGGGGCGGCGGGGAGCCGACCCCGCCGGTGGACCCGCCGGTGAGCGAGAGCCCGGCGCCCGAGCCCTCCCCGGAGCCCCCGTCGCCGGAGCCCTCCTCGGCCCCCGAACCGCAGCCCCAGGCCGCCGGGGAGCGGGTCGTCACGGTGGGCGAACCGCAGGCATCGGTGCAGGCCGGCCCGGTTTAGGGCCGTACGACTTGCCATGGTGGGGGGGAGGTGCGTATGGTTATAGATCGTTTGATCCCATTGCCCGGCGCCGCACCCGAAGAGCGCCGCGTGGCGCGTACTCTCCCTTGCCGTGGCTGACCGCATCGAGGCGGTCGATTTTGCGATTCACGGAGTTTGGGCGCGTGCCGAGACTCCGGAAGGTTTCGCATTCGCATGTCCATTTCCAGTTCTGACCGCTCCGCCATGCCCGAGAACGACTCGGTCGAGGCCGTCGACACCCTTGCTGTCGACGAGGCCATCGAGGCGTTCGAGGCCGATGTGGCCGACATGACGGACGAGGCCGATGAGGCCGCTGTCGCCGCCGAGCTCGACGAGGCCGACGAGCCCGCTGAGGCTGCCGAGCCGACGCTCACCTTCGCGGACCTCGGTCTGCCGGAGGGCGTCGTCCGCAAGCTCGCGCAGAACGGCGTCACCACCCCCTTCCCGATCCAGGCGGCGACCATCCCGGACGCCCTGGCCGGCAAGGACATCCTCGGCCGCGGCCGCACCGGCTCCGGCAAGACCCTCTCCTTCGGTCTGCCGCTGCTCGCCACCCTGGCCGGCGGCTACACCGACAAGAAGAAGCCCCGCGGCGTCATCCTGACCCCGACCCGCGAGCTCGCGATGCAGGTCGCGGACGCCCTCCAGCCCTACGGCGACGTGCTCGGCCTGAAGATGAAGGTCGTCTGCGGCGGTACGTCGATGGGCAACCAGATCTACGCCCTCGAGCGCGGCGTCGACATCCTCGTCGCCACCCCGGGCCGGCTGCGCGACATCATCAACCGCGGCGCCTGCTCCCTGGAGCAGGTCAAGATCGCGGTCCTCGACGAGGCCGACCAGATGGCCGACCTGGGCTTCCTGCCCGAGGTCACCGAGCTGCTCGACCAGGTCCCGGCCGGCGGCCAGCGCCTGCTGTTCTCCGCCACGCTGGAGAACGAGATCGACACGCTCGTCAAGCGCTACCTGGTGAACCCGGTCACGCACGAGGTCGACCCCTCCGCCGGCGCCGTCACGACCATGACCCACCACGTCCTGGTCGTGAAGCCGAAGGACAAGGCCCCGGTCACCGCGGCCATCGCCGCCCGCAAGGGCCGCACCATCATCTTCGTCCGCACCCAGCTGGGCGCCGACCGCATCGCCGAGCAGCTGCGCGACGCCGGTGTGAAGGCCGACGCCCTGCACGGCGGCATGACCCAGGGCGCCCGTACCCGCACCCTCGCGGACTTCAAGGACGGCTACGTCAACGCGCTCGTCGCCACCGACGTCGCCGCCCGCGGCATCCACGTCGACGGCATCGACCTGGTCCTGAACGTGGACCCGGCCGGTGACCACAAGGACTACCTGCACCGCTCGGGCCGCACCGCCCGCGCTGGCCGCTCCGGTGTCGTGGTCTCCCTGGCCCTGCCGCACCAGCGCCGCCAGATCTTCCGCCTGATGGAGGACGCGGGCGTCGACGCCTCGCGCCACATCGTCGGCGGCGCCGGCGCCTTCGACCCGGAGGTCGCCGAGATCACCGGCGCCCGTTCGCTGACCGAGGTCCAGGCCGACTCCGCGGCCAACGCCGCCAAGCAGGCCGAGCGCGAGGTCGCCGACCTCACCAAGCAGCTGGAGCGCCTCCAGCGCCGCGCCGTCGAGCTCCGCGAGGACGCCGACCGCCTCATCTCCCGCGCCGCCCGCGAGCGCGGCGAGGACCCGGAGGCCGCCGTGGCCGAGGTCACCGAGGCCGCCGAGGCCGAGGTGGCGGCGGAGATCGCGGCCGCGCCGGCCGTCGAGGAGCGCACCGAGCGCTTCGAGCGCCGCGACGACCGCAACGACCGCGGCTTCGAGCGCCGTGACGACAACCGTGGTGGCGGCTTCCGTCGCGACGACCGTCGTGACGACAACCGCGGCGGTGGCTTCCGTCGTGACGACAACCGCGGTGGCGGCTTCAACCGCGACCGCAACGACCGCGGCTTCGAGCGCCGTGACGACAACCGTGGTGGCGGCTTCCGTCGCGACGACCGTCGTGACGACAACCGCGGCGGTGGCTT
>NZ_JBVJYM010000005.1:0-20834 GCF_055600495.1 Streptomyces sp. NPDC038213 | reverse complement strand
CTTCCGTCGTGACGACAACCGCGGTGGCGGCTTCAACCGCGACCGCAACGACCGCGGCTTCGAGCGCCGTGACGACAACCGTGGTGGCGGCTTCAACCGTGACCGCAACGACCGCGGCTTCGAGCGTCGTGACGACAACCGGGGCGGTGGCTTCAACCGTGACCGCAACGACCGTGGCTTCGAGCGTCGCGATGACAACCGTGGTGGCGGCTTCCGCCGCGACGACAACCGCGGCGGCGGTTTCGGCGGCGGCCGCGACCACCGCGGTGGCAGCGACCGTCCGTTCAACCGCGACCGCCGCGACGACCGCCCGGCCGGCGGCTTCCGCTCCGGCGGCGGCGACCGCCCGTACGGCCGCCGCGACGACCACCGCCCGTCGGGCTCCGGCTCCGGCTCCTTCGGCGGCGGCCGCCGCGACGACAAGCCGCGCTGGAAGCGCAACGGCTGACCAGGCCCGAAGGCCTGACGGCCCGAAGGCCTGAAGCCTGACGGTCCGAAGGCCCGAACTCCCGTCCCGAGCCCCCGGCATCCGCTGCCGGGGGCTCGGCGCGTCCCCGCCCCGCGACACCCGCAGCGCCCGTCCGGCCATACTCGATCGGCTGACGGGCCCGCTCCGGCTATGCTCTGGGGTGAGCATGCCGCGGGCCATTAGCTCAATTGGCAGAGCAGTGGACTTTTAATCCATTGGTTGTCGGTTCGAGTCCGACATGGCCTACCGCACGCGGACCGGGTTCCCCGGTCCCGCCCAGAGCGCCCCACCCGGTTCCGACCGGGTGGGGCGCTCTGTCGTTTCCGGTCCCAGCCGAGGTACGAGGACGCGGCGCACCCGGATGCGGGTGCGGGGCTCATGGGGCCGGGGTGGCCGGCGGGGTGGTGGGCGGCCACCGGGTGAGGGCGGTGTGGAGGGCGTCGAGGACGGCGTCCCAGGAAGCGTCGAGGGGGCGCGGGTGGCCGAAGCCGCCGGCCGCCTCGAGGGCCGCGAACCCGTGGAAGGTGCTGCGGAGCAGGCGGACGGCGTCGGTGAGGGCCGGTTCGGGGAGCCCGTACCCGTGCAGGAGGGCGTACGTGAGCTCCACGAGCCGGCGGTGGCCCGGGGAGGCCGCGAGGGTCTCGGCGGGCAGCGTCAGCTGGGTGGCGGCGTACCGGCCCGGATGGCGTACGGCGAAGGTCCGGTACGCCGTGGCGAAGGCGGCCAGGGCCTCGCGGCCGGCGCGGCCCGCGAGGGCTTCGGTGAGCAGGTCGGCGAAGCGGGCGGCCGAGTCCGCGGCGATCCGGGCGCGCAGGTCCTGGAGGCCGCGTACGTGGGCGTACAGGCTCGCGTCCTTCACACCGAGGCCGCGGGCGAGGGCGGAGACGGTGACCCCGTCGAGGCCCCGGGCGTCGGCGAGGTCCGCGGCGGCGGCCACGACGCGCTCGGGGGTCAGTCCGGCTCGGGGCACGGGCAGCTCCTGAAAGTATTTAATCGTTTGCCTAGGGACTCTAGGAAAGATTAGCGTGCCGGTATGAAGGCACTCACTGAGCGGGAGATCCGCGGCTCGTTCGTCAACTGCTCGAAGGGCGAGGCGCAGCGGCTGCCGCTGCCGCGCGACCTGGCCGAGCGCCCCTGGGCGGACCTGGACTTCCTGGGCTGGCGCGACCTCTCCGCGCCGGACCGGAGCTACCTGGTCACCGAGCACGGGGGCCGGCTCACGGGCATCGCGCTGCGCTTCCCCGCGGCGCGCAAGGGCTTCCTGCACCGCAGCATGTGCTCGCTGTGCCTGACCACGCACGCCGGCGGCGGGGTCTCGCTGATGACGGCCCGCAAAACCGGCCGCGAGGGCCGCGAGGGGAACTCGGTCGGGCTGTACATGTGCACCGACCTGGACTGCCCGCTGTACGTGCGGGGGAAGAAGCGGCCGGAGCCCGGGGGGAGGTTCGAGGAGTCGCTGACCGTGGAGGAGCAGATCGAGAGGATGCGGCGGAACCTGGACGGGTTCCTGGGCTCGCTGTGACGGGCGGCTTGCGGTGGTGCGGGCCTGCTGTGGCGGGGGGCTCGCCGTGGCGCGGGCCTGCTGTGGCGGGTGGTTTCCGGCGCTTCCGTCGTGGCCGCGGGGAAAGGTGGCGCGAGGAGCCCCGCGGATAGCGTAAGCTTGTGTTTACCGACGCGGGGTGGAGCAGCTCGGTAGCTCGCTGGGCTCATAACCCAGAGGTCGCAGGTTCAAATCCTGTCCCCGCTACTGATGATCAGGGCCCGGATCCTTTTGGATCCGGGCCCTGATTGCATGTCCGGGGCCGGTGCGCGGAAGCGTGTCCGCGCACCGGCGCACCGGCCGGTACGGAGCGTGAGCGAAAGGCCGCGCTCCGCAGTCCGGTTGACGGACCGTCAAAGGCCGGGCGTGGCTGAAGGTGTACCCATCAGGCCGGGAGAATGCCCCAGTTGATCCACTCCTGGAGGGAAAAGCCCAGGCCAGAGCCGGTCAGAGCGTGGCCGATACACGCGAGGGATCAAGCGCAACAGCTTGGAATCACTCCCTGTTGTCTATTACCGTTCGATAACGCAGCGCGGTCGTCACGGCCGTCGCAAGAGGCGGCTCCGTGCGCGTGCGCGCCGAATCCCGCAAGGGAACCGGGGAACCAACACATTGGGGTGAATCGGGTCGATCCGGCCCGTAGGAGACCTTCCTGCTCCGAACCCGTCAGCTAACCCGGTAGGCGAGAAGGAAGGAAAGGAGTGCGCCCCCGTGGCGTCCAACAGGCCTACCCCTGAAGCCTCCGAGGTTCCCGACGCCGGTGCGTGGGGCGCGTGGAACCCCACCGAGGACTCCGTCCGCCCCGTCCGGGGCCGCCACCGCGTGGTCAAGCAGCGCGGCGGCCTCGCCCGCAGTTCCACGGTCCTCGGCGTCGGCGTCATCGCCGCCGTCGGAGCGGGCGGCATAGCCACCGCGCAGGACCGGCCGCAGGTCTCCATATCCCTCCCCTCGCTGCTGCCCGGTGACGGCTCCGCGACCGCCGACCTGGCGGCCGACCTGCCCGCCACCGTCCCGGTGACGGCCCCGCTGACCACCGCCGGGGCCACCCCCGAGCAGGCCGAATCCGGCACCGACGCCGGCGAGGTGCTGCGCAACCGGATCCTCCAGCAGGCCGAGTCCCAGTCCGATGCCGCGGCCGCCGCAGCCGAGGAGGCCGCCGCCAGGGCCGCCGAGGAGGCCGCGGCGAAGGAGGCCGCAGCCGCTCAGGCCGCTGCCCGCAAGGCCGCCGAAGCCGCCGCCGAGGCCGCGGCCCGCAAGGCGGCGGAGGAGGCGGCAGCCGCGAAGGCGGCCGCGGAGGCCGCGGAGGCCGCGGCGGAGGAGGCCCGGCTGGCCAAGCTCGCCGGCAGCTACGCGCTGCCCACCTCCTCGTACACCCTCACCTCGTACTACGGGGCCTCCGGTTCCATGTGGTCCTCCGGGCAGCACACCGGCCTGGACTTCGCCGCCCCCACCGGCACGCCCGTCAAGGCGGTGCACGGCGGCACGATCGTCTCCGCCGGCTGGTCGGGCGCGTACGGCTACCGGATCGTCCTGCGCCTCGCCGACGGTACGGAGATCTGGTACTGCCACCTCTCCTCGATGTCCGTCACCTCGGGCGCGGTCGGCACGGGCGAGACCATCGGCCGCGTCGGCGCCACGGGCAACGTCACCGGTCCCCACCTGCACCTGGAGGTGCGCTCGGGAGGGGAGACCCAGGATCCGCTGGCGTGGCTGCGGGGCAAGGGCCTGACCGTCTGACCGCCTGCCAGGTCAGCAGGGCGAAGGCCGGGGCCATCACGGACCCGTAGACCCAGTAGAAGCCGTACTCGCCGAGGTCGGGGGAGCTGTTCCACAGGGCGTGCACGCCCATCGCCAGGAGCAGCCCCCCGAGCGGGTACAGCACGCGGCGCGTGCGCCCTGCGGACACGGCGGCCAGTCCGAAGCCGATCCCGGTCAGGGCGGTGAACAGCGGGTGCGCGAACGGGGACATCACGATGCGCACGAAGAAGGTCGCGGCGGTCACCGAGGCCAGGACCGGGGTGCCCTCGGCGAGGTCCTCCCCGAAGGCGTTGCCGAGGTAGAGGATGTTCTCGGTGAAGGCGAAGCCGGTGGCGGTGAATCCGGCGAGCACGAAACCGTCCGTGAAGCCGCCGAGCCGGTCCCGGCGGAAGACGAACAGCAGGAGCAGGGCGGCCGCCTTCGCGGTCTCCTCCACCACCGGGGCGATCGCGATCGAGCCCAACTGGTCGGCGTCGTAGGGGTCGGTGGCGGCCGCGGCCATCCAGCGGGCCGCGAAGCTGTTGGCCAGTATGGCGATCAGGGCCGCCGCGCACGCGCCCCAGCCGAAGGCGAACAGCAGCGGCCCCCAGGGCGCGGCGCGCGGCCGCCGCAGTCCGCCCAGCCCGCGGAAGGCGGCGGCGAGCAGCGGTACGGGGACCACGGACAGGCCGAGCCCCACCAGGAAGCCCGGGGTGCCGGTCTGCTCCCGCACCAGGACCAGGATCAGCACCCCGGCGGCCGCGAGCGCGCAGGTCAGCGCGGCGCCGCTGAGCCGGGCCGAGGGGCGAGGAAACGTCCCGAACACGCCACCGACCCTAGTGAGCGGGCCGGAGGCGGAGGCGGGCTTTTCAGTTCTGGGTGCGGCGGAAGAGCAGGTCGTGTACGACGTGCCCCTTGTCCAGGCCCTGGCCCTCGAAGCGGGTCAGCGGACGGAACTCCGGGCGCGGGGAGAACCCGCCGTCCGCCTGGGTGTTCTCGAAGTCCGGGTGGGCGCTGAGCACGTCGAGCATCTGCTCGGCGTACGGCTCCCAGTCCGTGGCACAGTGCAGCACCGCGCCGGGGGCCAGGCGGGTCGCGGCCAGGGAGAGGAACTCGGGCTGGATCAGCCGGCGCTTGTGGTGGCGCTTCTTCGGCCACGGGTCCGGGAAGTAGACGCGCAGGCCGGCCAGGGAGGCGGGCGGCAGCATCTCGCGGAGCAGGATGATCGCGTCGCCGTTGGCCACGCGGACGTTGTCGATGCCGGCCTTCTCGGCGAGGGCGAGGAGGTTGCCCTGGCCGGGGGTGTGCACGTCGGCGGCGAGGATGCCGGTGTCCTGGTCCTCGGCGGCCATCTGGGCGGTGGCCTCGCCCATGCCGAAGCCGATCTCCAGGACCACCGGGCGGCCGCCGAAGAGCTTGTCGAGGTCGAGGACCTCCCGGCCGTCGATGTCCAGGCCCCAGGTGCTCCAGAGGCGGCGCAGGGCGTCCTCCTGGCCCGTGGTCACCCGGCTGCGCCGCGGCTGGAAGCTGCGGATCCGGCGCTCGTGGTGGGAGCCGGCGGGGTCGGGGGAGGGGCCGTCGGGGAAGCGGGGCTCCGTGCGCCAGCGGGGCGGGGTGTAGGAGGGGGCTTCCGGCTGGGGGCTGGGGTTCATGGACTCAGACACAGTGCGTCCGATTCTACGGGCCGCAGCCCGCGCGGACCCGGCGGAGCCGGGTCCGTCCGGACGGGGGCGGGCGACCCGGGTCCGCTGCGCGGGTAGGGGAAACGGCCCCGCGCAGCGGACCGGGGTCCCGGGTGGGTCCGGGTCAGGGGTGGAGGGTCGGGAGGGTTCGGGTGGCTATTTCGCGGCCGATGGGGAGGGACGCCGTCGCCGCGGGGGACGGCGCGTTCAGCACGTGCACCGTCCGCGGCGCCTCACGGATGAGGAAGTCGTCGACCAGCGCCCCGTCCCGCAGCACCGCCTGCGCCCGCACCCCGGCAGCCGCAGGCACGAGGTCCGCCTCCGTCACCGCCGGCAGCAGCCTCCGTACGGCCGCCGTGAAGGCCGTCTTCGACAGGGACCGGCGGATCTCCCCGGCCCCGTACCGCCAGTGCCGGGCGCCGACCCGCCAGGATCCCGGCCAGGCCGCGCTGGTCGCGAGGTCCCGCGGCCGGACCGTCCGCCACGCGTACCCCTCGCGGGCGAGCGCGGGGACGGCATTGGGACCGACGTGCACCCCGCCGCCGATGCCGCGGGTCAGGTGCACCCCGAGGAAGGGGAAGGCCGGGTCCGGCACGGGGTAGACCAGCCCGCGGACGAGGTCCGGGCGCTTCAGGTCGTAGTACTCCCCGCGGAAGGGGATGATCCGCATCTGCGGGTCGTCCCCGGCCAGCCGCGCCACCCGGTCGCACTGGAGCCCCGCGCAGTTCACGAGCGCCCGGGCCCGGAAGACCTGGCCCGAAGAGGTCCGCACGGCCACGGCCGTCGCCCGCCGCGAGATCAGGTCGACCTCTGCCCCGTAGACGACCTCCGCGCCGGAGGCCTCGGCGAGACGGGCGGCGACCTGCCCGTAG
Organism: Streptomyces sp. NPDC038213; assembly: GCF_055600495.1. Lineage (NCBI taxonomy): Bacteria > Bacillati > Actinomycetota > Actinomycetes > Kitasatosporales > Streptomycetaceae > Streptomyces > Streptomyces sp. NPDC038213. The sequence goes on along the minus strand of NZ_JBVJYM010000005.1, from coordinate 14,534 downwards.
TCCACGATCCCGGTGGTGCCCACGTGGATCGCGGCCAGGCCCGTGACCTCCGGCTCGTACTCCGCGATCTGCGCGGGGCCGAGCTCGCGCACGGGGATGCCGTTCTCCCTGCCGCGCTGGACGAGGGCGTGCAGCCGCGGCAGCTCGGAGCGCTCCGTGGCGACGATCAGCTTGCCCGTCACCTCGTGCGCGATGTCGTGCTCCGCGCAGAACTTGACCATCTCGGCCGCGCCGCGCACCGCGAACCGGGCCTTCAGGGACCCCGGCCGGTAGTAGATCCCGCTGTGGATCACCCCGCTGTTGCGCCCCGTCTGGTGCCGGGCCGGGCCCGGCTCCTTCTCCAGGACCACCACCCGGGTCCCCGGAGCCAGGCGCGACAGCGCGTACGCGGTCGACAGGCCGACGATCCCGCCGCCGATCACCAGTACGTCGCAGTCCATGCCACCTCCCACGTCCGAGTCTGCACCCCGGCACTGACAAACCCGTCAGGCGGGGGTCACCAGCAGGGGCCGCGCCCGCTCGCGGAGCTCCGCGACGCGCGGTTCGTCACCGTACGGCTCCAGGCGGTGGAGCAGGTCGCGGACGTACTCGGTGGTGCGCGCCGAGGAGATCCGGCCCGCCACCTCCACCGCGCGGGTCCCCTGGGCGCAGGCCGCGTCCAGGTTCCCGGACTCCAGCTCGGCCACGGCGCTGACCACCAGGCGCAGGCCGTGCGAGCGCACGTACTCCTCCGTGGGCCGGGACAGCGCCTGCTCGGTGAACCGGCGTACCTGCCGAGGGAGTTTGAGGTCCCGGTAGCATTCCGCCGCATCCGCCGCGAACCGGTCGTACGAGTAGAAACCCAGCCATCCCGGGTCGCAGTCCCCTTCGCGGGACCGCTCCAGCCAGCCCTCCGCGGCCCGCAGCGCGGCCCCGGCGGCCTGGGAGTCCCCGGCCTTCGCGTGCGCCCGCGCCTCGACCAGGCGGAAGAAGCTCATGGTGCGGGCCGTGGCGAGGCCGCGGTTGCGCTCGGCGGCCGCCTGGGCGAGGTCCACGCCCTCGTCCGGGAAGTCGCGGTAGGTGGCCTGGAGGGACATGGAGGCGAGCACGTACCCGCCGAGCGGGACGTCGGCGGCGGCGCGGGCCAGGCGCAGGGCCTGGATGTAGTACCGCTGGGCGGCCTCCTGCTGGCCGGTGTCGAAGGCCATCCAGCCCGCGAGGCGGGTCAGTTCGGCCGTGGCGCCGAAGAGGGCGCGGCCGACCTCGTCGGAGTACGAGCCGAGGAGCAGCGGGGCCGCGTCCACGCGCAGGCACTCGGGGACCATCGAGGAACGCCAGTCCCCGCCCCCGTACTTGGAGTCCCAGCGGCGGGCGTCCTCGGCGGCCTCGCGGAGCTTGGCGACGTCGCTGTGGCCCACGCGCAGGGCGGAGGGCTCGGCGGGCTGCTGCTCGGGTCCGGCGGGGGCCGCCGGGGGGCCGGCGGGGGCGCCCGGGGGCGCGGCTCCGGTGGCGGCGTGGGCCCCGGTGGCCGGTGCGGGGGCGGCTGCGGCGGGCGCGCCGGGGTCCGCCGCCGGGCCCGGCGGGTCGGCCGCCCCGGGGCGTAACGGCCCCGCCTCCCGGGCCACCGAGCTGTCGGCGGGCGATATCAGCCACCGCGAGGCGGGGGTCGCGTACGCGGAGACGGCGAAGGAGCCCGCGAGGGACTGCCAGATCCCGCCACCGCCGCGCCGTCCCGCCAGGTCCAGCCGGTACAGGTCCGTGGCCGAGCGGACCGCCCCGGCGACGTCGCGCGGGAAGCCGAGGCCGATCTCGGGGGCCGGGTCGGCGTCCGCGAGCCCGATCTCGTGCAGCGGCACGGGGCGGCCGAGTTTGGCGCCGATCGCGGCGGCGATCAGGTGCGGGGCCGCGCCCTGCGGCACCATGCCCTTGGAGACCCAGCGGGCCACCGAGGTCTTGTCGTAACGGAGCGTCAGTCCGCGTTGTGCACCGAGGTCGTTGACCCGCCGGGCGAGGCCGGCGTTGCTGATTCCCGCGAGGGCGAGGACCGTGCCCAGCTTCTCGTTCGGCTCGCGGAGCTCCCTGGACATGCGCCACCCCTCGTCACGCAGACACGCAGAACCACATCGACTCAACACGGTGCGCCGCACGGGGCGCGGTGCCCCGGTACGGACGCGGTGCCGGGCGGCGGCATAGGCGCCCGGCATTTCGTAAACCCAGCGTAGTTCGCCGCATCCCAAGCGTTAAGGGGCCGCCTTCCGGATGGCGGGATTGTTGTCCGTACGGCCGTCCGCGGCCGGGGCGCATCCGCGGATCCGCGCCCCGGCCGTGCTCCGCCCGTGTGGCCGTGCGCCCGGCCGTGCGCTCTGCCCGGCCGGGGGGCGCGGCGATTCGATGGGGGTGCGTGGGTCGGCCCGCTGCACGGATCCGGCGGGCCGGGGGAAGCCGCCGCCTCAATCCCCGCGGGTGGCGGACCGGGCCGGGAGGTGGGCCGCGCCTCCCGGGCCGCGCCCCGCGCCGGCCGCCGGATGCCGGGAAGTCCCGGGAAGTCCCGGAAAGAATGGCTGAATCCGACCTATGGGGCGGTGGGAACGGAACGCCAAATACCGCATGGCGGGGGCGTGTTCATCTGCATGTGCGCCCCCCTTCGCCCCTCTCGTACGCCTGTCTCGTGGCAGCATGGACACGAACTTGTCCACAGTCTGTGGAGGCGGCGATGCGGTGGTTGGTGGGCTGGAGCAGTATCGCCGCAAGCTTCGGCACGGCCGGACGCATCACCGAGCCCCCCGGCACCGTCCACGGCGCCTTCGCCGACTCCGACGACGCAGCCCAGGACGCCGCCCGCACCCTCCACCCCGTGGGCGCCCAGCTGCTCTGGGGCGACCCCGACCCCCTCTGGGCCGTGGGCGACTGGCGCCCCGACGAGATCCGCACCGTCGCCGCCGACCCCGCCGACCCCTTCACCCGGCTCGCCGTCCTCGGCTGCTGCGGGGCCACCGACGCCGAACTGCGCACCGCCCTCTACGCCGCCCGCGGCGGCGCCCTGCGCCACCTCACCCGGTGGCCCGGCAGCTACACCGCCGTCGTCCAGGCCGGCCGCCGGATCACCGTGGTCGGCGACCTCGCCGGCGCCCGCCCCGTCTTCTACACCCCCTGGGCCAACGGCACCGCGTACGCCACCGCCGCCCTCCCCCTCGCCGACCTCATCGAGGCCCAGCTCGACATCGGCCACCTCGCCGCCCTGCTCGCCTGCCCCGACAGCCCCGAGGCCCTCGGCGACGGCACCCCCTACGCCGGGGTCCGCCGCATCCCGCCCGGGCACGCGCTGATCCTCCGCGAGGGCTCCCGCGAGATCACCGGCTACGAGCCCGTGGCCTCCCTCGCCGTCGCCGCCCCGCAGGCCGACGCCGACCGCGCCGTGGAGGGCGTACGGGAAGCACTCGTCGCCGCGGTGCGCGCCCGGCTCACGGCCCCCCGCCATGCGCCCGATGTCCCCGGAACGGTCGGGTACGACCCCGGGCCGGTCCCCGGCATGGGCCCCGCCGAGCGCCGCGCCGCCCGCGGCGCCCCCGCCCCCGGCATCGGCGCCGACCTCTCCGGGGGCAGCGCCTCCGCCACCCTCGCCCTCCTCGCGGCCGGACTCCCCGGGGCCCCCGGCACCGTGTCCGGCCACGGCTCCGCGGCCGGACAGCGGCTGCTCGCCGTCACCTTCAACGACCTCGCCACCCCGCCCGCCGGACGCGAGGCGGAGCTGGAGCGGGCCCGGATGATCGCCGCGAACCCCCGCCTGCACCACGTGGTCGTCGCCGCCGCCGAGGAGGCCCTCCCGTACGCCGACCTGGACGGCCCGCTCACCGACGAGCCGGGCCCCTCCCTGGTCGTCGCCGCCCGCCACCGCCGCCGCCTCTCCGCGGGCAGCGCCGACCACTTCGTCGGCCACGGCGCCCGCCAGGTCCTCGACGCGCACCCCGCCCGCCTCGCCGACCTGCTCCTCGACCGCCGCCGCCGGCACCTGGTACGGCCCATGGCCGCCCTGGCCCGCTCCGACCAGTCGCCCCAGTCGATCCTGGTGCCGTTCACCGTCTACCTCGCCGCCCGCCGGCTCTCGCGCACCTCGTACATGACCGGCATCCGCGAGGCCGCCGCCCGGCTGCGCGAGCACCGCGGCGAGGAGTTCGCCGAGGCCGGGCCCGTGGACGCCTCCCTGGCGGCGCTGGCCTGGTCCCGGCCGGGCCCGGCCGCCCGCTGGCTCACCGGCGAGGCACTGGCGGAAGTATCGATCCGGCTGGAGGTCGCGGCCGGCCGCCCCCCGCTCTCCCTGCGCCCCGGCGAGGCCCGCGCCCGCGCCGCCCTGGCCCGGCACGCCGCCGGGCACCGCGTCTTCGAACAGGCCGTGGAGGTGCGCAGCCAGCGGCTGCACGCCCCCTTCCTCGACAACCAGGTCGTACGGGCCGCCCGGGGCCTCCCGGAGTCCCTGCGCGTGCAGCCGGGCGCGCGGGCGGCCGTGCTGCGCAGCGTGCTGTCGGCCGCCGGGGTGCGCGAACTGCCCCCCGGCTGGGGCGCCACCGCCCCCGCCGACCAGGCCTTCTCGGTACGCGCCGGGCTGCGGGCCGCCCTGGACGACCTGCTCGACCTCTTCGCCGCCCCCCTCCTCGCGGACGCCGGGCTGGTCGAGGCGCACGTGGTCCGCCAGGCGCTGGTCGACGCGGCCGAGGGGCATCCGGCCCCGCTCGACGGGATCGCCGAGCTGGTCTCGGTGGAGCTGTGGCTGCGGCGGCTGCTGGCCCGGCGCGGCACCTGCTGGACGGGCACGTCCACCGTCCGGCGGCGCGCGGTGCCCGCCGGGGTGCCGTACCGGCGGGCGCTGTAGGCCGTACCTTCCGGGGGCTGGCGGGGCCTTCCGGGGTCTTGCGCGGGGTCTTCTGCGGTCTGCTGGTCTTCCGCCGGATCCCGCCGGGCCCGGCTACCGGCAGGTGACCGCGGCGTCCGCCCAGTCCCCGAGCAGCAGCTGCCCCCGGCGCCCCTCGCGCTCCACCACCAGGCGTACGGTCTCCCGCCCGCGCAGTGCCACCGAGACCGCGACGGCCGGGTCCCCGGCGGCCAGGGCGGGCGAGGTCCACAGCAGGTCCCCGTCCCCGTAGACCGAGAAGCGCAGGGCGCCGGGGGCGCCGAGGGCCATGTCGTCCACGCCGACGCGGGCGGAGAAGAACGTGCAGGGCCGGTTCAGCTCGACGGTGACCGCGGACTTCGAGCGGACGGTGAGCCCGTTGCGGTACGGGGTGCCGTCGATGACCAGGCCCCAGCGCTGCCAGACCCAGCTGCGGCCGGTCCGCAGCTCGGGGGCGGTGCCGTCCCCGAAGGGCGCGTGCCGCAGGCCGGCCAGGTCGTACCTCTCCAGGGGGCGCGGGGGCGGTTCGGTGGGCCGCGGCGTGGGCTTCGGCCGGGGCGGTGTCGGCTTCGGGGACGGCTTCGGCTTCGGCGCGGAGGGGGAGGGCTTCGGCGCGGGCGGCGCCGGGCGGGGCTCGCGGGTCCGCGGCGGGCTCGGCGCGGGCTTCGGCGCCACGGCCGCGCGCGTCGGCGAGGGCTTCGCCGGGGGCCGGGGCGCCGGGGGCGCCGGACGGTCGGGGGAGGGCGGCGCGGAACTCGGCGCGGGCGGCGCCGGTTCCCGGGGGACCGCGGGGGCGGCGGCGCTGGGCACCGGCTTCACCCGGGCCTGCGGCTCCTGCTCGTCCCCGACGAACGCGAAGACCACGCCCGCGGCGGTGGCCACGGCGAGCCCGGCCGCGATGGCCGCCTTCGCGGGCAGGCCGAGCCCCTCGGAGGCGGCGGCCGCCCCGAGTCCGCCGCCCGCCCCGCCGGAGCCGCCCGCCGCCCCGCCGGCGGCCCCCGCGGCCCCGCCCGAGGCCCCGGCGGCCCCTGCCGCGGCCCCGCCCGTGGTGCCCGCGGTCCCTGCCGCTCCGGTGGCGGCCGCCGCGGCTCCCGCGCCGCCCGCGGCCACGGCCCCGCCGGCGACCACCCCGGCCGCCTTCGCGGCGTACCCGGCGGCGAACCAGCCGATGACCGCGACCGGGAGCAGCGCCGGGATGCCCGCGTTGACGTCCTTCAGTTCGCCGGCCACCAGCCGGCACCTCGCGCACTCCTCCAGGTGCTTGCGCAGCCCGCGCTCGGCCCGCACCCGCAGCCCGCCGCGCGCGTAGGCGCCCAGCCGGTCGGCGTACTGCGCGCAGTCGCCCTCCGTGCCGTGCACGGAGCTCACGTGCGCCTGCAGGTAGGCCTGCTTGAGGCCTTCGCGGGCCCGACTGGCCAGCACCGCCGTAGCGTTCGCGCTCAGCCCGAAGAGCGGGGCGACCGCGCTCGGCGGGGAGTCCTCGACGGTGGTGTGCCACAGCACCGCCTGCCAGCGCTCCGGCAGGCTCCGGAAGGCCTGCATCGCCAGGGTCTGCTCGGCTTCCTCCATCGCCTTGACGTCGGCGCCCAGTTCGAGGGTCTCGCCGCCCGCCGGGGCCGCGCCCGCCCGTGCCGCCTGCTCGGAGAACACGGCGAAGTCCTCGACGAGCTGCTCCCGCTTGGCGGTGCTCGTCCAGGAGGCGGCCACCCGCCGCACGGTGGTGAGGAGGTACGCCCGCACGGCCTGGTCGGGACCGGCCCCGCCGCGTACGGCCTGCAGGGTCCGCGCGAACACCTCGGCCGTCAGGTCGTCCGCGGTGTGCGCGTCGCGGCAGCAGGTTCGGGCGTAGCGGCGCACGCTGTCGGCGTGCCGGCGGAACAGCTCCTCGTACGCGCCGTCGTCGCCGGAGCGCATCCGGGCGATCAGATCCCCGTCGGAGGGAGGCAGTTCCGCGCTGGTGGCGCCGCTGCCGCCGCCGCGCTGGGCCGGGACCTGGCGGACGGGGGGCTCCCCGGTCCCCGTCTCGCCCGAGGAGGCTCCGGACGATTCGTCCAGCCCGTCAACGCTCATCGCGGAAGCCCCCGCACGACACCCTCAGAACCGAACACCGGAAAAGAGTGGCACAGCGGGCACGCCGACCGTACCCCTCCGCCCGCTATCCACTCATCCGGGCACAATTCCGCTCGGCGCCGTGCCGCCGGGGCCCGGGAACCGTCCCGGTGGAGTCCCGCAGGCGGTGCAGTGCACACGCCGCGCCTACCGTTCGAAGCCCCCGCCCGGGACCGGTGGTCCGGCCCGGACGGGGAGCCCCGCAGCAGCTGTGCGGATCCCTGGATCGCCTCCGCGAGGGACGGCCTAGCGGGACCGCAGGCCCTCCAGCAGGATGTCGAGCAGCCGGGAAGAGGCCGCGGCCTGCTGCGCCGGGTCCGGCAGCGCGGGCGCCGCCGTGGCTATCACCAGCAGCACGTCCGCGACGGTGACGTCGGTACGCAGCTCACCCGCGGCGCGGGCCCGGTCCACCAGCCGGCCGACGACCTCCAGCAGGGCGTCGGCGCCGTTGTACCCCGAGTGGTCCGGCTCGGGGGCCGGGCGCCGGGCGACCACGCGCAGCTCCGCACCCGCGTCGGGAACCGACTGGCGCTGCTGCGGAACGCGCGCCTCCTCAGCGGCCCCGTCGCCCTCCTGCTCGTCGACGCCCACGCGCAGGACCTGCGGCGGCAGCAGCCGGCCCGCGCCCGAGGCCACGGAGGTGCGCAGGAAGCGCGACAGCGCCTGCCACGGCTCCTCCTCCTGGCCCAGGGCGGCGCGCGCCTGCTCGGTCAGCCGGGCGGTCTCCTCCTCGGCGATCCTGCGGACCAGTACGTCCTTGCTGGGGAAGCGGCGGTACACCGTCCCCACGCCGACCCGGGCGCGCCGGGCCACGTCCTCCATCGGCGCCCCGTAACCGAGCTCGCCGAAGACCTCGCGGGCCGCGCGCAGGACGTGCTCGAGGTTCCGCTGGGCGTCCACGCGCAGCGGAGTGGAGCGGCCTATCCCCGGGCCGCCCGCGACAGCGGTGCGCCCGCCGTCGGTCGAGAGGGCCGTGGCCGTGCCATGGAAGTCTGAAATGTGCATATGTATCCCCCGGTAATTTTTCGTCTCCCCCCGGAGACGTCCCCGCTTTCACGCCGGGCGGATCGCGGTCAGCTGATCCCGGCCGACACACCCGGCGAACTACGAACATAGTTGAGCCAGAGTCAATTCAGAAGGGGGAGCCCCGCACGGACCGACGCCCGATCGGAGCATTCACCCCCACTTTTCCGGTTCGACCACCCGGAATGATCCATTCCGTGTGGTCTGACCTGCACTCCTTCACCCCGCCGGAGCTTCCGCCCGACCCCCCGACAGGGGCGAGCTTCGGTCACACAATCTGCCGGGCCTGTGGACAAACTCCCGGCCACGATGCGTCATGGGATGGTGAAGGCTGCAGACTCCCGGGGCACGGCCCCCGGCACTCCGCCCCGCGCCCGCATCCTCATCGTCGGCGGGGGCTACGTCGGGATGTACACCGCCCTGCGTCTCCAGCGAAGACTCAGGGCCGGAGAGGCCGAGGTCACGGTCGTGACCCCCGAGCCGTACATGACGTACCAGCCCTTCCTCCCCGAGGCGGCGGCCGGCTCCATCTCCCCGCGCCACGTGGTCGTCCCCCTGCGCCGGGTCCTCGACAAGTGCCGGATCGTCATCGGCGAGGCCCGCAGCATCGACCACGCCAAGCGCACCGCCACCGTGACGACCCTCGCCACCGAGGAGGAGGGCACCGGCGCCGTCGAGATCGAGTACGACGAGCTCGTCCTCGCCCCCGGCTCGGTCTCCCGCACCCTCCCGGTCCCCGGCCTCGCCGACTACGGCATCGGCTTCAAGACCGTCGAGGAGGCCATCGGACTGCGCAACCACGTCATCGAGCAGATGGACATCGCCTCCTCCACCCGCGACCCCCAGGTCCGCGACGCCGCCCTCACCTTCGTCTTCGTCGGCGGCGGCTACGCGGGCGTCGAGGCGCTGGGCGAGCTGGAGGACATGGCCCGCTACGCCGCCCGGTACTACCACAACGTCAAACCGGAGGACATGCGCTGGGTGCTGGTCGAGGCCAGCGACCGGATCCTTCCCGAGGTCGGCCCCGAGATGGGCGTCTACACCGTCCGCGAGCTGCGCCGCCGCGGGATCGACGTCCGCCTGGAGACCCGGCTGGAGTCCTGCGCCGACCGCGTCGCCGTCCTCTCCGACGGCTCCCGCTTCCCCACCCGTACGGTCGTGTGGACCGCCGGGGTCAAACCGCACCCCGTCCTCGCCGCCTCCGACCTGCCCCGCAACGAGCGCGGCCGGCTGCGCTGCACCGCCCGGCTCGCCGTGGACGGAGCCGAGCACGCCTGGGCCGCCGGAGACGCGGCGGCCGTCCCCGACCTCAGCTCCGGAGAGGGCCGCGAGTGCGCCCCCAACGCCCAGCACGCCGTACGCCAGGCCAAGGTCCTCGCCGAGAACCTGCTCGCCTCCCTGCGCGGCGAACCCCTGCGGGACTACCGGCACGAGTACGCCGGCTCCGTGGCCTCCCTCGGCCTCCACAAGGGCGTCGCCCACGTCTACGGCCGCAAGCTCAAGGGGTACCCCGCCTGGATGATGCACCGGGCGTACCACCTCAGCCGCGTCCCCACCTTCAACCGCAAGATGAGGGTGCTCGCCGAATGGACCCTCTCCGGCCTCTTCAAACGTGAGATCGTCTCCCTCGGATCCCTGGAGCACCCGCGCGCCGAGTTCGAGCTCGCCGCCAAACCCCCGCCCCCGCCGCCGCCCTCCTCACCCGAACGGGCAACCGATCAGGCAACCGATCAGGCTCCGGGAACAGGACCTGCACAGGACAGGTCGAAAGACGACAAGAGCTGACGATGTCAGTCCTGTCGGCCACACTGGGCATGTGACCATAGGTGGGCCCACACCTGCACAGAGTGACCACACCGTCCCGCGCCCGACCAGCCCTGGCCCCCGGGGGCACCCGCCCGGCGAAAACGCCGGGCGTGACAGCGACCACGAGCGACACCACGAGGCTTGAACGCAGTGAACTTCACGCGCTGGAGCGCCCGGTTCCCCGGAACGCAGCGCCGCGCCGCAGCCCGGTCCGAGCACGCAGCAGCCCGGGCCAAGCGCGGCGAGGGCTCCGTCCCGGCGGCGCGCGGTGAGCACGTAGACGGCGCCGCGGCGGCCGCCCCCGGCGACCCGGCCCCGCCCGCCGCCCCCTCCGACCCCACGGTCTCCGGCACCGGAACCGGCACCTCCCCGGGCTGCGGCGCGGCCCCCGCCCCGGCAGCCCTCCCCGCCGTCCCCTCCCTGGACGAGCTGTCCGTCCGCGAGGTGCTCGGCTGCCTCCCCGCCCTCGTCGCCCTGGTCCACGGCCCCGAGCACCGCACGGCCTACGTCAACGACGCCTACGCCGCCGGATTCGGCCCCCGTCCCCTCGGCGTCCCCGCCCGCGAGGCCCTCCCCGAGCTCGACGAGCTCGGCCTGCTCCCGCTGCTCGACCAGGTCCTGCGCAGCGGCCGCTCCCGCACCGCCAAGACCCGCAAGGCCCCCGACGGCAGCACGTACACCGTCACCTGCACCCCCGTGACCGGCATCGGCACGACCGAGGAGCCCAAGGGCACCGGCGTGCTCGTCCACCTCGCCGACGTCACCGACCACGCCGAGGCGGTGGACCGGCTGCGCGCCGCCGAGCGCCGCCAGCGCGAGGCCGCCGTCACCCTCCAGCGCTCCCTCCTCCCCCAGGAGCTGGAACAGCCCGACGACCTGCGCATCGCCGCCACCTACCAGCCCGGCGGCACCGAGGCGGCCGTCGGCGGGGACTGGTACGACGTCATCACCCTCGGCGCCGGCCGCACCGCCCTCGTCATCGGGGACGTCATGGGCCGCGGGGTCCGCGCCGCCGCGGTCATGGGCCAGCTCCGGACGGCCGTGCGCGCGTACGCCCGCCTCGACCTGCCGCCCCACGAGGTGCTCCAGCTCCTCGACGGCCTTGCCGCGGAGATCGACGCCAGCCAGATCGCCACCTGCGTGTACGCCGTCCACGACCCCAACGAGGGCCGGCTCGTCTACGCCTCCGCGGGCCACCTCCCGATCCTCGTCCGCGACGAGGACGGCACGGTGCACCGGGCCGACGGCGCCACCGGCCCGCCGCTCGGCACCGGCGGCTGGCTGCACTCCTCCGGCACGATCCCGCTCGCCCCCGGCTCCACCGCCGTCCTCTACACGGACGGTCTGGTCGAGCGCCGCCGCGAGGACATCGACGAGGGGGTCGCGGCCCTCGAGCGCGCCCTGTCCGGGGCCACCGGCACCCCGCAGGTCATCTGCGACCGGCTGATGCGCGCCCTGGGCGTGGGCGCCGACCACGACGACGACGTGGCCGTCCTCGTCCTCCAGCACCCCACGCGCACCGGCTCGGACGCCGAGCTCTTCCACAACGCCGCCCTGGAGCTCCTCGGCGGCATCGAGGCGGCCCCGCGCGCCCGCGCCTTCGCCCAGGGGGTCCTGGCCTCCTGGCGCTTCCCCGTGGAGCTCTGCGACCTGGGGGTCCTCGCCGCCAGCGAGCTGGTCGCCAACTCGCTCCAGCACGGCACGCCGCCGATGCGGCTGCGCCTGCGCCGCACCGACCGCCGCCTGATCGTCGAGGTGACGGACGGGGACGACCACCTGCCCCGCCGCCGCCGCGCCGAACCGGGCGACGAGGCCGGCCGGGGCATCTCGATCATCGCCACGATCGCCTCGTCCTGGGGCTCCCGCCGCACCCCGGGCGGCGGCAAGGCCGTCTGGTGCGAGTTCGCCCTCCCCGACACCCCGTCCGAACAGCACGCGTAAGCCCCGACGCGTACGCAGGAAGGCCCCCGGTCCACGAGGACCGGGGGCCTTCCTGCGGAGGGACACCCCCGCGATCGGGCGTATCTCTCCCTACGCAATAAGGAGGAGCCGGAACTGGGCTCAGACGGACGCGGCCTCGACCGGTCGCGCCGCCGGGGCCGCGGAGGGCTCCACCGCCGCCGCCGGGGCCGTCCGGGCCGCCTTCGCCAGGGCCGGGCTGTCCTGCGCGAGGCTCAGCTGCCGGCCCAGCCGCAGCGCCAGTACGACGATGCCCAGCGAGACCACCGCGAACACCCCGATGTAGAGCATCGGCAGCCCGGCGCCCACCGGCACGCCCAGCGGGCCCAGGGCCAGCGCCATCTGCTTCACGAGGGCGAAGGCCGAGTTGTACTGGCCGACCGAGCCCTCCGGGGCCAGGTCGGCGACCAGCGGGGCCAGCGTCGGCGACAGCATCGCCTCGCCGATCCCGAAGAGCGCGTACGTCGTGATGAACGCGCCCGCGGCCATCGCGGCCCCGGTCTGCCCCAGGCCCGCGATCCCGGCGATGACCCAGGCCACCGCCCAGATCAGCCCGACCAGGGCGATCACCCGGGACCGGCGGCGCTTCTCGACGGGCTTCAGCACCAGGAACTGCGCGACGACGATGGCGCCGGTGTTGGCGGCGAGGGCGAAGCCGAGGGTGGACGGGGAGATCCCGGCGGCCTCGGTGCCGTACGCGGCCAGACCCGATTCGAACTGCCCGTAGCAGGCGAAGAACAACACGAAGCCCAGGACGCAGAGCTGCACCATCGCCTTGTGCTGCACCAGCCGCTTCCAGCCGCCGCCCGCCTGCGCGGGGTCGGTGGGACGGGCGTCCCGGATGCTCGGGGCCTGCGGCATCCGCACCCCGGCGATCACCGCGGCGAGGACCAGGAACATCACGGCCTCGATGCCGAACAGCAGGGTGAAGCTGCCCGGCCGGTGCTCGTCCACGATCTGGCCGCCGATCAGGCCGCCGATGCCCAGGCCGAGGTTCTGCATGAAGAACTGGAGGGCGAAGGCCCGGGTCCGGGTGGCCGTGGTGGAGCACCACACGATCATCGTGGCGAGGGCGGGCTGCATGACCGCCTGGCCGGCGCCGAGCGCCAGGGCGGAGAGCAGGATCGGCACGGCGCTGGTGGACAGCCCGAGCGCCAGCGCACCCAGCGAGGCCGCGACGGCCGCCCCGATCACCACGGGGACCGGGCCGCGCCGGTCGATGACCCGGCCGGTGAAGGGCAGGGAGACCAGGGCGCCCAGCGCGAAGGCGATGAACGCGCAGGTGGCGGTCGCCGCACCGAGATCGCGGACCTGCGCCACGTAGATGTAGAGGAACGGAACCGTGAAACCGATTCCGAACGCCGTCAGCGCGTTGCCCGCCTGGATCCGGCGCATCGCCACGCCCATCACCTTGGTCACCCTTCACCTGCCCTTGTGCTTGAAGTTCAAGACTTCAGACCTAAAGTTCGATGGTTAAGAGTATATATCGAAGGAGTTAGATGCCAACCCCGGGCGTGCCATACTTCGCGGCATGGGTGACTCCCCCGACACGGCGGCCCCCGAGGGCCTCAGCGAGCCGAGCCTCGACGAGCAGATCGCCGTCTACCAGCGCGAATTCCAGGACCTCGACCCGCAGGTCGAGAAGGTGGTCTCGGCACTGAGCCGCCTGAACCGCCGGATGAACGTCGCGTACGGCCGCCAGACCGCGGCCCTGGGCATCAGCAACGCCGAGTGGGAGGTCCTGAAGGCCCTCGTCATCTCGGGCGCCCCGTACCGGATGGGGCCGAGCGAGCTCGCGAAGCAGCTCGGACTGACGCCGGCGGCGATGACCCACCGGATCGACCGGATGACGGCCGAGGGCCTGGTGACCCGGGAGCGGGACGAGAACAACCGGGTGCGGGTGATCGTGGAGCTCACCGCCGAGGGCCGCAGCAAGTGGCTCGACGCGATGCGGGCGGCCACGATCTTCGAGGAGGAGCTCCTCCAGGACCTCTCCACCCAGGAGCGCGGGGCCCTGGGCGACATGCTCGCCCGCCTGCTGGACCGCGTGGAGGACCTCCAGGCGAAGGCCTGAGCGGGGGACCGGACGGGGGCGCCGGAACGGGGTTGACACGGAAGCGTCGAGTCCGTAAGGTTCTTCGAGTTGTCACGGGGCCGGAAGGTTTCTGCGACAGCCATCCCGCCGCTTCATCGCGGCAACCCAACCCAGCACGATCTCCCTTCGGGAACGTATTCGGCATGTCCGAATTCAATTCCGAGACTCGGTTATGAGTAGCCCGGGGAATCCGCTAGGGTTCGGGAGTCCGAACGGCCAACAGCCGCACAGGACAAGCCCGCTGACTGGGAGTCAGGCCCGAAAGGATCTGATAGAGTCGGAAACGCGGGAAGGGAAAAGCGCGAAAGCGGCTTGGACCGGAAAGCGCCGAGGAAATCGGGTCCGAAAAGATCTGATAGAGTCGGAAACGCAGGAACGAAGGAAGCGCCCGGAGGAAAGCCCGAGAGGGTCAGTACAAAGGAAGCGTCCGCACCTTGAGAACTCAACAGCGTGCCAAAAATCAACGCCAGAAGTTGATACCCCGTCCATCTTCGGATGGTCGAGGTTCCTTTGAAAAAGTCCTGGCAGGCCATCTGATGGTCTGGCAGGCATCCACAACAGCGAGGACGCTGTGGACAGACCACCATATTCCGGTGGGACTGTCCCGCTCAACGCGAGTGGGAACCGGATGACCGGTAAACATTCACGGAGAGTTTGATCCTGGCTCAGGACGAACGC